>JADLFO010000212.1 GCA_020845455.1 Caldilineaceae bacterium | reverse complement strand
TTCCGGGATCAGATAGAAGCCCACGGCGATCAGCGCCGCGCCCCAGCCCGCCAGCATCAGCCAGCGCGTCACCCAGATCACCTCGGCCCGGCTGCGCACGGTGTTCACCACCACAAAGTAAAGGCTGATCCCCAACAGAATCTCGGCAAAGCGGCGCACGATAAATGAATTGGCCGCACTGTGGCTCATGCCAAGCGCAAAGCTGAACAGCGCCAGCAGCATAAACAGCCCCACCGCCGGCCCCAGCGGTGACGGCAGAAATTCGCGCTCGCGGCCGATCGCCAACTTAAAGACCCAGACCAAAAACAGCCCGCCCAGGGCCAGGTCGAGAAAGCTCGGCTTGAACCCGATATCAAAGGGCAGCGTGGCGAACGGTACGATAAAGACCACGCCCGCCAAGCCCACAAAGCCCCAATGCGTATCCAGCAGGATCAGCGCCGCGGCAGTTAGCGCCACCGCCGTGGCCAGGGCGAGCAGCGGCCCCGCCACGCCGATAAAGAGCGCGATCGCCGCCGCCCCCGCCACGATCACGCCGCCCAGCGCAGCGCGGCGCACCCACGGGTCGGGCGACAGCGCGATCCGCTGTATCTGTTCAAGGCGTGCCTGCATCACTCTCCTCGTCCATCATCGGCCCCACGGCTGGCCCCGCAAGCGGCAGCACAGCCAGCGCCGCCACTTCGCGCCCGTCTACCGTCCGCACACGGGCCATGCCCGGCTGCGCCGGGTCGTAGATCACCAAATTGACTGTGATCTCACTGGCTGTGATCTCACTCGCCGAGATCTCGCGGCCTGCGTCCAGGCTCGATGGCATCAGTATACCATAGCCGGCGACGCCGCCTGTCGCCTGGATCGCCGTTGCCAGGGGTACATCCTTTTGCGCGATCAGGCCGCCGGCGGCATCCATGACCTGAACACTCAACTTCTCGCTGCCCGTCAGGCGCGCGCCCTCAGCCTCTAGCCGCAGATGCACCGCCAGCAGGCCGCCCGGCGAGACCGTCTGCGGGCGCACCGCCGCGCCCACCAGCCGCAGCCCATTGGCATACGCCAGCGCCACGCGTTCCAGCGGCGGGCGCTGTTCCAGCAGGTGAATAGTCCACCCGCCCAGCGGTATCTCAGCCAACGGGACAAACCGCGCTTGCGCCTGCGCCAGTGCGATGCCCGCCGCGTCCCAGCCCGCCGACGGCTGCGTGACCAAGATCACGCGCTGCACGCCGTCGCGCGCCATGCCCTCCACCAAAGCGGCAGCGCCCGCGGCGTCCTGTGCGGCGGGCGGCAGCACCAGATGGGGAACAGCGCCGCGATAGTAGTACCACAGCGTCGGATCCGGGTAATTCTGCACCAGCCGCACCGCCGTGGGCGCAACCCCCCGGCTCAGATCGTCGAGCCGCTGCGCCAACTCTCGCCAGCCGCGATCCTTGCTGTAGACGGGGTTGAGATAGGCATTGGCCGTGCCGGCGGCCATGACCAGGGCCAGCAGCGCCGCGGGCGTCACCGCTGCCCACGCTCCCGATCGCGCCCCACGGCGCAGGTCGAAGCTCGCTGCGCCCAGTAGATACAGCGGCGGCGCAACCGCTACCAGATAGCGTTCGTCGAAGATCGGGCGGCTGCGCGCCCCCAGCCAGGTCGCCAGCAGAGGCACGCCTGCATAGAGCAGCAGCAGCCACGCCGCCTGGCGCGGCCGCCCGCCTTGCCGATAGAGGGCGCCAAACCCCAGCACGGCGGCCACGCCCAGCAGCCCCCCCCACAGCGCCCGCCGCGGCGGCAGATCGATCTCCCCCAGCGCCATCGCCGCCCAAGCGCGCGCCACGGCTTCGCCCAAGCCGGGCGAGTCGCCGTTGCCGCCATAGTCGGCCACGACCGGCAGCGCCGCCGCCGCCCAAGGCAGATAGAGCAGCGCCAACGCCACCTGGATCGCCAGCCAGCGCGCCGCAGCCTGCCTGCCGCGCTGCCGGTAACACCACACCAGCCCCCAGAGGGCAGACACGGCCAACACAAACCCCGCATAATAGTGGGTGTGCAGCGCCAGCAGCGCGCAGGCAATATACAGCGCGGCCAGGGCTAGGCTGGGCCGCGCCCACCAGCGCACCGCGGCCACCATGCTCGCCACAGTCAGGGCCAGGCTCATGCTATACATGCGCGCATCCTGCGCGTGCCAAAGCGCATACGGGCTGACCGCCAACAACAGCGCCCCCACCACCATCGCCCCTGCGCCCAGGCCCAGCGCATAGGCAAGCTGCGCCAACAGGGCCACGGCCAGTGTGTTCCACCCTACGCTCAAAAAGCGCAGCGCATATTCACTGTCGCCCGCCAGCCGCAGCCAGCCGTGCTGCAGCCAATAGCTCGCCACCGGATGCGGTTCGCCCAGATCCAATGTCTGCGCGACAATAGCTTGGGGCGAAGACAGGCTGAAGAAATAGCCAAACGCCTCATCTCCGCGCAGTTCCTGGGCGTCCAGCCGCCACACGCGCAGCGCAAACGCCGCCAATAGGACCCCGATCAGCGCCACGCGCGCCCAGCCGCAGGTCATGCGCCCTCGCTGCGGCGGCGCAGAACCGACCCGCCTATCAGCGCGACCAACAGCAGCGCCGTCATGCCGCTGATCCACAGCCCCCAGCGTACACTTGCCGGCGCATAGACCAGGTCAAAAGCGACCTCGCCCGCGGGCACCGGCACGCCTACCAGCGTCAAGTCGGCGCGCACCGGCTGCAGCAAGTCACCTGGGGCGCTGCCCGGCAGACAGGCCGCCGGCTCCGCACAGCGCACTTGGGTCACGCGCCAGCCCGGCATCCAGTTCTCCGCCACAACCAAGAAGCCCGGTGCGGCGCGGCTGACCTCCACCCGCAGCCGGTGATGGGCCAGCCGCGTCAGCCGGACAGCCGCCTCGCCCGGCGCGACCGCTATCTCGACGCCGATCGGCTGCGCCACCAGCGCCACACCGCCCAGGTCCACCTGATGATCTGCCAGCATCTGCCAGGCTGTGTCGTCGCCCACCACCTGCACGGCATTCACCCACCAGGCGCGCGGATGTGGCCCCGGCAGACGATGCAGATAGGTCGTATCCGACGCTTTAGGAAAATCGGCCAACAGTTCTGTCGGGCCAAACAGCTCGCGCCGCCAGGTCAGCACATGCTCCACGCCCAACAGCCGCCACATGCGGTCCAGCGGAAATCCCTCGAACAGGCGCGCATAGCGCGCCAGCCGCAGCGGGCTGCTGCCCCACACATCCTCCACCTGGGCGCGCATTCCATAGTCGTCATAAACGCGATACTCATTATAGACCCGGCCCGGCACGCCGGAGGCCGGGTCGCTCTCGGCGACGGCCTGCTGCACGGCGCGAATCTCCGGCGCAACCTGCGCCCTCTCAGACGGCGTCCCCGCGTCCAGGTTCGTACCCGCATTGGCCACAAAGAGCATGCCGACGACCATCACCGCCAGAAGTTGGACCTTGCGCCGCGGCCAGTCCGGCAGCCAGACCATCAACGCCACCGCCGCGCCCACGATCAAAGTCCTGGCGGCGATGAGCAAATAGGCGCCGTTGCCGATCGCCGTGCGCCCCGCCATCTGCCAGAGCAGCCCAAACGCATAGACCCCGGCGACCATGACCGCACCGCCCCACAGCGCGCCGCGCCGCCGCCATGCGTCGCCTACGCGCGGCGTCAGCGCCAGCCCATAGCCCGCCAGCACACACAGCGCCAGCGCCACCAGATACGCGGCCCGTTCCTGCCCACGAAAGAGATTCCAGCCCGGAGCGAACCGGTATAAGAGCGGATAGAACGGTCCGTTCGCGCCATACGACGCCAACAGCGCCAAGAACGCCATCCCGCCAAAGAAGCCCACCCCGACGCGCCAGGGCAGCGCGCCGCGCACATCTGCCCGCGCCTGGGAGCCGCACGCGACGGCCCAGATCAGCGCACACAGGGCCAGTTGCAGCCCGCCAACCCCGATATAGAGCGGCGAATAGGTCGTCAACACCCCCGGCAGCAGCAACTGCCAGCTATCTTGCAGAGGAAAGCCGCCGCTGACAAAGGCATAGCTGACATCGGCGCGCACGCTCAAGCGCAGAAATTCCAGACTGGGCAGCCACTGGGCCGCGCTCAACCCCGCGGCCGCGCCTGCCATCCACAGCGCGCCGCCGATGCCTCGCATCACCCGGCTGCGGTCACGCCGGTCCACCACGGCCAGCAGCGCCAACCACGCCGCCAGCGCATAGAGCGTCAGAAGATAGGTCTGCGGATGCCCCGCCAGGAACGCCACCGCCAGCGCCACGCCCGCGCCGCTCCACCACAACAGCCCGCGGCGCGCCTGCCACGCGGCCAGCACGCACCACAGGATCGCCGGCAGCCACACCGCCGTGCGCAGCACCGCCAGTTGCAGCGGCGGATAACCGGTCAAATAGCCCGAAAAGGCGAAGCTCACCCCGGCCACCAGCGCCGCCGCCCGGCTGTGTGTCAACGCCTCGACCAGCAGCGCGCTGAAGAGGCCCGCCAGCGCAATATGGACGACCGCTTCAACTTGCAGCAGGTAGAGCCGCGCCGCGGCCTCCGCCACAGGGAGCGTCGCCGCCAAGATCAGGTTGCTGATCGGGTAGAAGACCGCGGCCTGCACATCGGCCAAGAAGGGATGCCCGCTGTAGGTATACGGGTTCCAGATGGGGAGTTGGCCCGCCGCCAGCGCCGACCGTTGAAAGAGCGAAAAAGGCAAAAAGTGGTCGGTAAAGTCGCCGCGCGGAAAGGTGCGCACCCCCAACAGCAGCGGCGCATAGAAGAGCGCCGCCAGGGCAAACGGCAGCCAGACCAGCGCCGCTCGTCCCGGCCAAGACGGCTCCCTCGACGCCTCACCCCGCAAATCCGTGGGGAAATCGCGTGCGTCTTGCTCCTGCCCGTCTTGCACAGTCACGGCGTCATTCCACGATCACGGCGCCGAGCCGCACAAAATCACTGCCATCCGGCGTGCGCAGCCGCGGCGCGTCGGCCAAAAGTGGATTATACAGCCCTGCGATCAGTTCATACTGGCCCGCAGGCAAGTTATCCGGCAGCAGCAGCCCGGCCCGCTCAACCAAGTCTTGATTGGCGGGCAGCGAGCTAAACGGGCTGTAGCCATCCGCCGGCGCAGTGTCCAGCAGCGCCGCGGCGTAGCCCTCGGGGCGCAGCAACTGCACAAACCAGCGCAGGTCGTAGGTGTTCTTGTCCGCCAGCCGGTAGGCGATCTCAACCGGCAGCACCTTACCCGCCTGCGCCTGGCTGGGGAGGCGCGCCGAAACCAAGTTGATCTGGCTGGTCCCTTGACCGATCAACGTCACATTGAGCGGCGTCAGCGGCGCGTTTGCCAGCAGCAGCGGCGTTCCATACTCCAGCAGCCGGAAGTCGTCATACCAGGTGTCGTTCGCCTTAAAAGCATTCTCCGCCAGCCAGCGTTCTACGCTGTTTTCGGGCGCATTGGCGGGCAGTCCCCCGGTCACCAACAGCAGACGGCCCGACCGCTTCAGGACGGCGTCAAGCACCTGCCCGGTTTCGGAATGTCCCATGCTGTCCGGCGCATAGCCATAGACGGGCAGCGCCTCATCACACTGCGCCCCCAGCCAGTTCATAGGGATCTGATAGGCGTAGGGCGCAACCGTCACCAGCGCCTCACTGCCGCCGGCGCGCGCACAGATGTCCTCGACGATCTGGCGGTAGCCACGCCCCTCCGCGCCGTAATGCGGGTTGCGGCTCACTTCGCCCAGCCACAGCCCAATCACCAGGATCGGCAGCACGGCGATCAGCCCGCGCACGGGAAGGCTGGGCAGCGTGTACGCCTCATGCGGGTTGGCCGCCAGCCACCAGTGCAGAAATGCGCCCGTTGCCGTAGCCAGCGCCGCCAGCCCCACCGCCAGCAACAGCCACTGGATATTGCCATCCGACCACAGCCAGGCCAGATCGGTGTTGACCACAAAGTTGTCGCGCATCAGTTGCCACTGGCCGGCCACCGGGCTGCTGCCCAGGTCCAACAGGCTCTGTGCGGGTGGGCCAAACGCCAACGGGTTTTCCCAATCGGTCGGGTAGAGCGAACGCAGATGAATCTCAAAGTTCACCCAGTTGACGACCACCGCCGACACCTGCACCAGCAGCGAGATCGCACTCAGCACGATCAAAGTGATGCTGTGCAGCGGCAGGCCGCGCAGCCGTGCGCTCCAGCGCGCCTCGCGCCGTGTCTCACGCACCCCGCGCAGCACGGCCAGCGTATCGCTGGTCCACGGCGCCAGCCAGAGCACCCAGAAAGGGGCCAAGGGGACCAAGAACCGCGGCCCCCAGGCAAATCCGCCCCACCACATCCACCACAGGCTGTAGAGCAGCAGCAGCGCCAGGCTCACCGCGCCGGTCGCCAGCGCTTCGGCGCGGTGACGCCGCGCAAACGCCGGCAAGCCTGCCACGCTGGCGATAAAGAGCGGCGTAAACCAGAACAGCCCGCGATAGGGGCTGAGCACCAACCCCCACAGCCCCTGCCAGAGCGGCGTCGAAAAACCCTCCCCGCTGTCAAAGTGATAGCCGGTGTTGAAGGGGTCGCCAAAACGCATCTCGTTGTACCACAGGCTCAACCCGCCCGCCAGCACCAGCGGCAAGATAAAGGCCAGCATGGCGCTGACCCAAGCGCCCGGCGCAGCCATCCGGCGTTCGCCCCGCCACACTGCCAACACGGCGTAGGCCACCAGCACGCCCACCGCCAGGGCGTGCGCCGTTACGGTGGTCACGGCCAGCCCCGCGCCTACCCCGGCTGCCAGCGCCCAGCCGACCTGGCGCGTGCGCTGCCAACTCAGCAGTCCATAGAAACAGAGCAGCAGGCTGAAGGCGCTGAGAGGTTCGCCGAAGAACTGGTTGGCGTAGGGCCAGGCAATCGTACACAGCCCAAACAACAGCCCCAAGGTCGCCCCGGTGCGATCCCCATAGCCCAGCCGATTGGCCGTGCGCCACAGCAGCACCGCGGTCGCCGCCGTGACAAAGCCATTCCAGAGCAGCGTGCCTTGCAGCAGCCCGATCTGCACATCCATGTGCGCCAGAGCGCGCAGCAGCCAATACCAAGCCACCGCCAAAAAGGCCGGTGCAGGCCCCTTTTTGCTGTAGACCTCGCCGTCCGGCCCGAACGCGCCCAATACCTCCCCAGGGCTGTTGACCCACTGCGTCCAGGCGATGGCGTTGGTATCCGCCTCGCCGCGCAGCGCCAGCGATTCGGTCACCGCAAAAAGGCTCACTTCGTCCACAATGTGAAAGGTGCTGGAGTGGCTCAGCGTGTAGACGATGAGCAGCAGCGCCACCAGCGCCAGCGTACCATACTGCCGAAAATTCATGGGCAAGGCCCTTACAGTCCAAAGAGACGCAGCCGCAGCACGGCTGCCGTATAGTCACGAAAGATGCGCCAAAAGCCGGTCTTGCTGTCTCCGTGGCGGCGCAGAATATAGAAGACCGGCACCTCCAAAATCCTCCAGTTCGAGCGCCACGCCAGCAGCAGCAGCCGGATAAAGTAGTCGCCATACCCATAAAAGATGCGCGGGAACAACGGCTGAAGCTCAAACAGCCGGTCGTGGCGCACGGCAAAAAAGCCGCTCAGGTTATCCTGAATCTGGGTGTGCAAGAGGGCGCGGATAAAGACATTGTAGAACTGGCTGTAGCGGTAGCGCAGCGCGTCTTCCATCCCGCCGCGCATGACAAAGCGGCTGCCGATCACCAAGTCATAATAGCGCAGCAGGTCTACCATCTGCGGGATCATGGCCGGGTCATGGTTGAAATCGGTGTCCATCACCACCAGCGTCTGGCCGCGCGCCAGCTCCAGCCCATGACGGATTGACTTCGCCAGCCCCTTGTCCGCCGTCCGCACGCACAGCCGCACGACTTGGTCTACTTGTTGATCCACTTGTCGATCCGCTTGGCTCATTGGACCCGCGCCTTCTGGGCGCGGCACACAGCCGTCGGCTGCGCCGCAACGGGCACGCACCACCGCGGCGGTCCCGTCTGGGCTGTCGTCGTCCACCACTAGGATTTCAAAGCGCCACCCCTGCGGCTCCAGTTCGCGCCAGATGGCGTCGATCAGATCGCAGATATTGTCGCGCTCGTTATAGGTCGGCAGCACCACCGTCACGTCAAAGGCCGGTGAGGTGAGCGCAGCCGCCGCGGCCATCCCATGCGGGTCAGTGGACATGGCTCGGATCACTCGCCAGGCCCCGAATCGTCTCACAGATCAAGTCCACCTGTGCGTCGCTCAGGCGCGGGAAGCTCGGCAGATTCAGCCCCGCCCGGCTCAAACGCAGCGCCGTCGGACAAGGCTGTTCGCTGCGATAGGGCGGCAGCGTGTCCAACGGATGAAAGAAGGGGCGCGAATCCACGCCGCGCGCACGCAGCGCCTGCATCAACCCGTCCCGATCCAGCGGGAACGGCGGCTCTACCAGGATCGACACCATCCAGTAGACGTTGGTCGTGCCAGGCGGCTCGACCGGCAGCGTGATCCCCGCAATATCGCCCAGTTGGGCCAGATAGCGGGCCGCAATCGCCCGTTTGCGCGCGATAAATTCGTCCACCCGTTCCATCTGCGCCACCCCGACCGCGGCCTGCAAATTGGTCATGCGATAGTTAAAACCCACCTCGTCGTGCCAATAGCGTTTGGCGGGAGGCATAGCGTGGTCGCGCAGCATCCGGCAGCGCGCCGCCAGGTCGCCATCCTGCGTGGTGACCATGCCGCCCTCGCCGGTCGTAACGATCTTATTGGCGTAAAAGCTGAATGCGCCGATCGTCCCCCACGCCCCGGCGCGGCGGTCGCCGATGGCCGCGCCGTGCGCCTCGGCGGCATCCTCGATCACCCACAGCCCATGCTGGTCGGCGATCTCTTCGATCTCGGCCAGCGGGGCCATCTGCCCATAGAGGTCGACGGGCATGATCGCGCGTGTGCGGGGCGTGATCAGCCGCTCGATCTCGCCGGTGCGGATCGTCCAAGTCGCCGCGTCCACATCGGCAAAGACCGGTTTGGCCCCCGTATAGGTGACGGCATTGGCCGACGCCACAAAGGTCAGCGCCGGGACGATCACCTCGTCGCCCGGCCCCACGCCCAGCGCGTGCAGCGCCAGATGCAGCGCCGTGGTGCCGTTGCTCACGCTCACCGCATAGGCCGTGCCGCAAAACTCCGCAAAGCGCTGCTCGAAGCGGCCGATATAGCTGCCCAGGCTGCTGATCCACCCCGACCGCACCGCGTCCAGCACATAGGCTTCCTCATGCGCTCCCAGCCACGGTTCATAGATCGGGATGAAGTTGGGGGGGCGCTGCGCCTGCTGGTCTTCCAAATAGGACAGCGGCAGTTGGCGGTATGATGCGTGCATAGCGTCCTCACGCCGGCTCATGGTCGATCACTCTTGCTCACGGTTGGGCGGCGGACAGGCGGATCTGCGCCAAAGAAACTTCGACGCCTGCCGCGGCCCCGGCGGCATCGACCGCCCCCAACGGCTCCAGCGTCTCGGCGTCATAGACCAGCAGCCCCAGCGTATAGTCGCCGGGCGGCCAGCCGACATCAGTCTCCAACAAATAGACGTTGAGCGGGCGCTCCGCCTCCGCCCACTCCGCCGGCAGCAGGTGACGGTCGTTGAGCAGCCGCTCGTCAGCCTGCGCCAGGCGTGCGCCGTCCGCCGCATAGAGCGCCACGCGCGCCTTTAATGGGCGTGCGGCCACGCCGCCCGGCACGCGCTGCCAGCGGATCACCACCGGCACAGGCGCGCCCGCGACGACGGATGACCGCGGCGCGGCCAGTTCCACGGTCTGTACAGCCGGCGGGAACTGCGCCGCAAACGGCGTAAGCCCCTGCGCCAGTGCAAACTGGTTGGGCGGCGTCAACTCCCACCAATCGACCGAGTAGCCGCGAAACTCCTGCGCGCCCGCGCGCCGCCCGGCTTGATCCAGCAGAAAGCGGACGGCGCGTCGCGGGTCGGTATCGCTCTCAAACCACTGCACCCAAAAAACGCGCTTCGCCCGCGCGGCCCAATCGTCGAGCCGCCGGTCAAGCGTGTTGATGTCCACAAACAGATAGCGCGCCGCCGCCGCTTCGGCCCCCACCGGCGTCTGCGCCGGGTCAATCGTATAGCGCGCATAGTAAAACCCAAAGGGGTATTTCTGGTCGACCAAGATCAGGTCATCCGGCCCGGCGTTCTCCGCCAGCCAGCGCGCCAGACCGGAGACATCTTCGCGGGCAAAGCGCGCGTCGAACAGATCGGCGCGCACCGCCTGGGGCCACAACGCCAACAGCAGCAGCGCCGCAGCCAGTGCCGGCAGGCGTCCGGCCCGCGTCCACGCAGCCAGCCCGACGCCGAGCAGCGCATAGAGCGCGGGCGTCACAAAGCTGCCGTAGCGCACATTGAACGCGCCTCGATCCAGCACGGCCGGATAATAGAGCGCCAGGCTGCCCAGCAGCCACACCCAGAGAAAGCCGAGCATCCCCGGCGCGCGCCACGCCTGCCAGGTCGCAACCAGCGCACCGCCCAACCCCAGCAGCGCGCTGCCCCACAGCCAGAGTGCGCCGCGCCCGCCCGCCCAGGCCGCGTCAAAGGCATATCCGCCCCAATAGGCCTGCCAGTTCTGGCGCAGATAGTCGGCCACGCTGGGCACGGCCAAATTGGGGTTAGCATACCCAGGAATCTGGCGCAGGGCAATCGGCGCGACCGGCAGCACCAGCAGCGCCGTCGCCAGCCCGCACCAGAGCCAAGTCCGCAGCGCCGCCCCACGCCGTGGGCCGAGCAGCGCCGCGACCAGCCACCAGCCATACCACGCCGCCAGCACAAAGACGGCGTTGTAGTGGGTCAGCAGCGCCGCCGCGCCCGCCGCCACAAAGACAGCGCGCCGGCGCGAGCTGCGATCATGGCCGCGCTCGGCCTGCCAAAAGGCGACCGCGGCCAGCATCAGCCAGCCGAACGCCACGGTATACATGCGCGCCTCTTGGCTTTCGGCCAGCCAGAAGGGCGAAAAGGCCCCCAGCAGCGCCGCGGCCATGCCTGCGCCTGGCCCGGCAGCCAGCGCCCCCAGCCGGTAAACCAGCGCCACGCCCGCCACCCCGGCCAGCACGCTCAGAAAGCGCATACCAAACGCCAGCGCCACAGGCTCCATCCCGCCGTGCAGCCCGGCGAGGCGCGCCCAGCTATGCAGCAGCCAGAAATAGAGCGGTGGATGGATATCCAGTTCCGGGGCCGTCGCAATCTGGAAAAAAGGACGCAGCGCCACGTCGATATTGCGCGCCTCATCCCACCAAATATCTTGGAGAGTCAGTTGCTGCAGGCGCAGACCCAACCCGCCCAAAAGGGCTGCAAGAAGCGCCCAGCGCACCCAGGCGGGCGGCTGCGCCCCGTTCTCCAAGTTGTGACGGATGGCTCCCATAGGCCGCGATTGTACCGTAGGGCTGTCCCCGCGGCAATAATCGCACGCGCCGGCACGGATGATTCGGCACGCCGCGCAAATGGATCACATACAGTCCGCTAGTCTGCCGCAAACACGTCTGCGCGACACTGAAGACAAAGGACAGACCGACGCTGCCGCGATAGGGTCGCGACAGCGCATGAATTCAGGGGGCCTCATGCCGATTGATTCAGTGATCCACACCAACCAACAGAGCATCGACCGCGTGCTGCAAACCGGGCTGCCGGTGCTGCTGGTCTTTTGGCGGCAGGGCGCAGCACCCAGCGGCCAGACCGACGCGGCCTTGCAACAGCTTGCCGAGCGTTACGCAGGCCGCGCCCTGATCGCCAAAGTCGATGCCGCCGCCGAGCCGGGCCTGGTCAAACGCTTTGCGGTGGGCGCGCTGCCCGGCTTCGTGCCGGTCAAGGCGGGCAAAGCCGAAGCCACCCTGCCGGGCCACACGTCCGACGCCGACCTGCGCGCCTGGCTCACCCACCTGGTCGAAGGCGGGCCGCGCCCTGCCGTCACCGCTGCCCCCGGCGCGACAGCTCCGGCGCAGCCGCACGTCAACGGCCACACGCCGCGCCGGCCTAGCAGCGGTCCGCAATCCGCTTCGTCCACACCGGTCACATTAACCGACAGCAATTTCCAGCAGGTGATCGCCGGCCCCGGCCCGGTGCTGGTCGACTTTTGGGCCGCCTGGTGCGGCCCCTGCCGCATGGTCGCGCCCTCGGTCGACGCGCTTGCCAAGGAGTTTGCCGGTCGCGCCGTCGTGGGCAAGCTCAATGTGGACGAAAACCCGGCCACGGCGCAGCGCTATAACATCATGAGCATCCCTGCCCTGCTGATCTTCAAAAACGGTCGGGTCGTGGATCAGATCGTCGGCGCACAGCCGCTGCCCGCCCTGCGTGCCAAGCTGGCCCAACATGCGGGCTAGGAGAACGCCTTGACTGACCTGGGCCGCATCTTGATGCTAGTGGGCGGGGCCATCTTTGTGCTGGGGCTGATACTGCTCCTGGCCGGACGCGTCCCCGGCCTGGGCCATCTGCCCGGCGACATCCGCATCCAGCACGGCAACGCCACGTTCTTTGCGCCCTTGGGCACGATGCTGCTGCTCAGCATCGTGCTCACCATCCTGGTCAACCTCCTGGCGCGCTTCTGGCGTTAGCACCCCCAGGGCTTTGACGCCACGCCGGGCCGGGGCTACAATCGTCTCATGCAACGACGCCCTGTCCAGATACAAACCGCCGCATGAAGCGACCGCCGGCCTGGCTTCTGCCATTTTTGCGCATCCCTCTGTTTTATAAGATTTTGATCGCCAATCTGGCCGTGGTTGCGGTAGGCGCGGTGCTGGGCACGATGATCACGGTCTGGCATGTCGTTCACTACCCCAATGACCCGCATGTCGAACTGATCGTCCTTTTCGCCGGCGCGGGACTGCTCATCAGCTTCGCTGTCAACAGCTGGGTATTGCGCCGCGCTCTGGCCCCGCTCGACCGGCTGCAGCAGGCTGTGGACGATGTGCGCGCCGGGGCCGCCAATGTCGTCGTCGAAACCGGCCCTGCCGGCGACGAGCGCTTTGACCGGCTGGCCGAGACCTTCAACCAAATGGTGGCGCAGCTTGAGCAAAACGCCCGGCGTATGCAATACCTCTCACACCAGATCCTCCAGGCCCAGGAGGAAGAACGCCACCGGCTGGCGCGCGAGCTGCACGACGAAGCCGCCCAAGCCTTGACCTCGCTGCTGCTGCGCCTGCGCCTCCTCGAACGCTCCCAAGACCCCGCCGAAGCGCAAAAGCGCGTCCAAGAACTGCGCGCCCTTACCGGCCAGGCCCTGGAAGAAGTGCGCCGCGTGGCGCTCGACCTGCGTCCCACCATCCTGGACGACCTCGGCCTCGCCCCCGCCCTCGAATGGCGCGTCGACGAATTCAACCAAGCCGGTACAGTGCGCGCCACGTTGGACAGCCGAGGGCTGGGCCGTCGCCTGCCGCGCGACGTCGAATTGATCTTCTATCGCATCGGGCAGGAGGCGCTCAGCAATGTGGCGCGCCATGCCCGCGCCACCGCCGCCACTCTCGTGCTCGAACAGCACAACGGCTGTCTGGAACTGCGCGTGACCGATAACGGCCAGGGCTTCGACCCCGGCTCGATCCGCGGCTCCGGGCAAGATGGCGCAGGGTTGCTCGGCATGCGCGAACGGCTGGCGATGATCCAAGGGACGCTGGAGATCGTCTCCAGCCCCGGCCAAGGGACGACCCTCATCGCCCGCGCGCCCGTTGTCCTGGCAGACGCCGTAAGTCAAGCGCCCGTGAGCCTAACGGCCACGAGTTCAATCGGAGAAAGCGTGTGAATCCTATCCATGTCCTCTTGGTCGACGATCACATGGTCGTGCGTGTTGGGCTGCGCGCCCTGATCGAAGGCGAGCCGGACATGACCGTGGTCGGCGAAGCCGCCAACGGGCTGCAGGCCATCGCCGCGGCCCAGCAGTTCGCGCCCGATGTCGTCGTCATGGACATCTCCATGCCCGAAATGGACGGGCTGGAAGCGACGCGGCGCATCCGCGCCGAATGCCCAGGCTGTCATGTGCTGATCCTCACCGTCCATGCCCAAGAGCGCTATCTCTTTCCGGTGCTCAAGGCAGGCGGCGCGGGCTATGTTCTCAAATCAACCGTGGACACCGAACTGCTCGACGCGATCCGCACGGTCGCGGGCGGCGGCGTCTTCCTCTATGCCTCGGCCACGCGCATGCTGCTGGAAGATTACCTTAACCAGCTTCACGTCAGCGCCAACCAAGACCTCTATGACACGTTGAGCGAACGTGAGCGCGAAGTGCTCAAGATGATCGCGCTCGGCCACACTGCCAAGGAGATTGCCGAGCGCCTGATCCTCAGCCCCAAGACGGTCGAAACCTATCGCACGCGTATCATGGAAAAGCTCAACCTCCACAGCCGCGCCGACCTCGTCAGATATGCCCTGGCGCGCGGCCTGCTCACCGAATACACCTAACCCCGCCCGCGCCGCGCCGCTTTGATCCGGCGCGCCTGTCGGGAATTTTCCGTCTGGTTTGTCTGACTTTTCCCGATACCCCGCCGCGCAGTTTGACGCTATCCTGACACCAGCCACGACCCATACTTGGGATGCCCTCGGAACGTCCGAGCGGCGGCCCGATAGAGGGTGGTCTGTTTCAGGAGGTGTCCATGCTGCTCCGTCTGCTGACCGCAATCCCCGACCCATCGACGCGCGCCCTGCTGCGCACGATCTTGGACTCCGCCCTCTATCTGACCCCGCTTAACGTCTCGCTGGCCGAGGTGGCCGACCACAGTCAACTGATGGCGCGCCTTGCCGCCAACCGGGATGACATTGTGCTGCTGGACTGGCAGATCGCCGAGTCCGGCACGCCCGACCTGGTCGCCGAGATCCTGCGCCGCTACCCGCGCCTGCGCCTGGTCGCGCTTCTGCCCGAACAGCAGCGCCAATACCGGCAGATGGTCTGGGAAGCAGGAGCGTGCAACGGCATCCCCAAGGAATATATGGACCAAGAATGGCTCTCCACGGTGCTTTGCATCATGCATCGCGCCATAGAGCGCGAAGCCAAACTCACCCAGGCTCCCGCCTAAGGACGGATCATGGCACGAGCAAACCTCACCATCACACGCCGCAGCCTACTCAAGACCGCGCTCGCTGGGGGCGGCGGGCTGGCCCTGCTGGGCCGCTCACTGCGCGACGCCGCCGCCGCCGGGATCGAAAAAGCGGGGCTGCCCACCGCCTGGTTCTACCGCGGCCCCATTCAGACGACCTACAACTACTGCGACATGTGCCCGTGGCGCTGCGGCATCGTCGTCCAGAGCGTCAACGGCAAAGTCCAGAAGATCGACGGCAACCCCGCCGACCCCAAGAGCCGCGGCAAGCTCTGCGCGCGCGGACAGGGTGGCGTCTCCTTTATGTATGACCCCGACCGGCTGCGCGCGCCCATGATCCGCACCGGCGCACGCGGCGAGGGCAAATTCAAAGAGGTCACCTGGGCCGAAGCGTTAGACTACACCGCCGAGAAGCTCAAGGCCGTGGCCGCCGCCTACGGGCCGGAATCGGTCGCCGTCTTTGGCCACACCTCCGGCGATTTCTGGTTTACCGACTATTTCGCCCAGGCGTGGGGCACGCCCAACGCCGCCAAACCCTCCTCCTCGCTCTGCACCAGCCCGCGCGAAGAGGCCGCCCAACTGACCTATGGGCTGGCCGTCGGCGGCCATGAGCCGGTCGACTGGGAGGGCATCCAGTGCCTCACACTGATCGGCAGCCACATCGGCGAAGACTCGCGCAACACCGTCATGCAGGACTTTTCCGCCGCCTGGGGCCGCGGGGCCAAAGTCATCGTCGTCGACCCGCGCTTCTCCAGCGTGGCCGCCAAGGCCGACTACTGGCTGCCCATTAAACCGGGCGCCGATACCGCGCTCCTGCTGGCCTGGATCCATGTGCTGATCGCCGAAGAACGCTACGACAAAGAGTATGTGGCGCAGTGGACCGAAGGCTTTGACGCCCTCGCCGCCCATGTCGCCGAGTTTACACCCGAATGGGCCGCGGCGATCACCGACCTGCCCGCCGAGTTGATCCACACCACGGCGCTGGTCATGGCCGACGCGCTGCCCCGCTCCGCCATCATGCCCGGCCGCCACACCACCTGGTACGGCAACGACAGCCAGCGTATGCGCGCCATCTACATGATCAATGCGCTGCTGGGCGCATACGGGCGCGAGGGCGGCATCTACTTCAGCAAAGCGCCCTACATCGAAGCCTACCCTCATCCGCCCTTTGCCGTCGCCGGCAGTTCGGGCGGCTGTTCCGCCGAGCCGGGCCAGGAAAGCGCCGAGCTGCCGCTGGGTCCGTCCGGCAAGGCGCGCGCCGACGGCGCACGCACCAAGTTCCTGCGCGGCGCCACCGCCCTGCAAGAACTGATCGAGCCGATGATCACGGGCAAACCCTACCCGATCAAGGCGCTCATCGTCTACGGTGTCAACCTGCTCCACACCGTGCCCAATGTGCCGAGCACGCTTGAAGCCCTCCAACAACTGGACTTTGTGCTGGCCGTGGACGTACTGCCGCAAGAGCATATCGCCTGGGCCGACGTGGTCTTCCCCGAAGCTACCGCCCTGGAACGCTACGACGAACTGTGGGCGGTCGCCCACAAGACGCCCTACATCGCCATGCGCGAGCCTGCCGTCGAACCGCTCTACGACACCAAGCCCGCCTGGTGGATGGTACGCGAGCTGGGAATGCGCGTCGGCCTTGACAAATTCTTCAAATGGGAGACCGCCGAGGAATATCTCGACGCGCGCTTGATGTCGATCGGCTCCAGCCTGGAAAAACTGCGTGCGGGCAACGGCGTGCTGATCCAAAAGGGCAAACCCTATCTGGCCGACTTTGGCGACAAATCGCCCTTTCACACGGCCACGGGCAAAATCCAGTTTTACTCAGAGGAGCTTGCCCTGGCCGGACTCGACCCCATGCCGGTCTATGAACCTGTCGCAGAGCCGCCCGCCGGCTACTTCCGCCTGCTCTACGGCCGCCATGCGGTGCATACCTTTGCCAAAACGCAGAACACCCCCATGCTGCACGACCTGTATCCCGAAAATGAACTGTGGCTCAACGCCGGGCGGGCAGCCGCCGAAGGGATCGCCGACGGCGAATATGTCATGCTCGAAAACCAGGACGGCGTACAACACGGCCCGATCAAGGTCAAAGCGACCGAGCGCATCCGCCCCGATGCCGTCTTTATGGTACATGGCTTTGGCCAAGAGGCTCCAGGGCTGACTAATGCCTATGGCAAGGGGGCCAGTGACGCCAAGCTGATCACCCGCTATGCGCTCGACCCGATCAGCGGCGGCGCGGGCATGCGGGTCAACTTTGTACGCATCGTGCGCCGGCCCGCCTGACGAAGGAGACGATCATGGCTTCCAAAGCATTCCTGCTGGACATCTCACGCTGTATCGGCTGCCAAGCCTGCGTCGTCGCCTGCAAGACCGGCAACGAACTGCCCGCCGGCACGCAGTATATCCACCTGCGTGAAAAGACGCGCGGCGCTTTCCCGCAGCTCACCGGCTGGTGGGACAACCACCGCTGCTATCACTGCGCCGACGCCGCCTGCGTCGCCGTCTGCCCCACCGGTGCGCTCTACAAAGAAGACGGGCTTACCCGGCTTACGGCAGACAAGTGCAGCGGCTGCACCTACTGCGTTACGACCTGCCCCTATGGCGTGCCGCAGGTCGCGGCCGACGGCCACGCCTTCAAATGTGACGGCTGTGCCACCGTCACCCAGGCAGGCGGCGAACCTTGGTGCGTCAAGACCTGCCCCAGCCAAGCACTGCTCTATGGCGACCGCGCCGAAATTCTGGCCGAAGCCCAGCGCCGCGCCGAGACGATCAAACAACGCTATCCGAACGCCACCGTCTACGGCGAACACGAGGCGGGCGGGCTAGGTGTCATCCTGGTGTTGCCCGATACGCCGGGCGCGCTTGACCTGCCGGTGAACCCGGAGGCCCCCGCGGCCGCGCGCGTCTGGCAGCAGGTCGTCCAGCCCGCCAGCCTCGGCTTAACCGGTCTCAGCGTGGCGGTCACTGCGCTCGCCGCGGTCATCGCCCGCCGCAACCACATGGCCGAAGTCCGCAGCCTGCGCCGGCAGACGCCCGCCTCGTCCGCGCCGGTCGAAAAGGAGAAATAAGATGGCCTCCCAACAATCGCGTCCGATCCTGCGCTACCGCATCGGCCGGCGGCTCGTCCATACACTGCTCGCCTCGTCATTTCTGCTCCTGCTGGCGACCGGTCTGATCCTGCTCTGGCCGCGGCTCTCACCTTGGGCTGCGGGCGGCGATTCACGCCTGCTGCACCGCATCGGCGCCGTGCTCTTTATGGCCGTCCCGCTCGTCTATCTGCTGGTCGATGTACGCGCCGCCAAGGAACTGCTCTGGGATTCCTTCCACTACGACCGCGATGACCGGCAGTGGATAAAAGCCTCCTACCGCTATTTCCTGGGCTACGCCGCCGAGATGCCACCGCAAGGCAGGCTCAATGCCGGGCAGAAGCTGCATCACGCCGGCGTCGTGCTCTCGTCTGCCGCCATCGTCGCTTCCGGTCTCGTGCTCTGGTTTGCCAAGGGGTCATTGGGCGCGCAAGGGCTGGCCTATGCCGCCATCCTGCACGACCTCTCCATGCTCGTCTTAACCGTGCTTCTGGCCGGCCATCTCTATTTCACGTTTGTGTACAGGGCATTGTCCGCCATGACCACCGGCTACGTCTCCGAGGAGGCCGCCCAACTGGAACATGCCAAATGGGTGGCATCGATCCGGCAGGAAGCCGAGCCTCCCCACCCAACACAGGAGTTGCAGCCGCACTAACATCGACGGCTTGCCCTGCTTATGCCGTTTCAGAGTATCCAATACTGATGGAGGAATCAACTGAACAATGGACAAATGGGGTTGAAGCCATAGGCATCCAAGAATGAAGTGGGAAAGGAGGTGGCGGTCAGGTGGTGCTCGAAGCGTTCGGCCAAGGTAGCTAACTCCTTGAGG
>JADLFO010000211.1 GCA_020845455.1 Caldilineaceae bacterium | reverse complement strand
GTTTCAAAAGCGGGGTCTGATCCGCAGCGGGCGGCAGTGGGTCGCCATCACAGACCCGGAAGGGCTGGCTGCCGCCGCGCAGGAAGGATAGGCGCGGGAAGGATAGGCGCGGCCCGGCTTCCCCCAACTGATTTTCTCAACCGCTTTGGCGCCGGTTGGCAGCCGCTCCTTCGCTATGGCGGCCTATTACCCTCTTCGTTTCTCTCTTCCTCTGACCTTTGCGTTTTTTGCGGTGAACTCTCTCCCCCACTGCCTACAACAGAAAGCTGATATCCAGCGCCTCAACCGAGTGGGTCAGTTTGCCGACAGAGATGAAATCCACACCGGTGGCGGCGACGGCGGCGACCGTCTCCAGCGAGATATTGCCCGATGCCTCCAGCGGGACTGCGCCCTGCACCAGCCCCACCGCGGCGCGCATTTCGTCGAGACCCATGTTGTCGAGCATGATCTGCTCGACCTTCAGCGGCAGCACTTCGTGCAGTTCGGCCAGGTTCTTGACTTCGACCTCGATAGGCAGGGCATCGCCCCAGCGGGCGCGCACGCGCGCCACCGCTGCGGTGATGCCCCCCGCGGCAGTGATGTGGTTGTCTTTGATCAAAGCCATGTCATACAGGCCGATGCGGTGATTGCTGCCGCCCCCCAAAGCCACGGCCCACTTGTCCACCAACCGCAGCCCCGGAGCGGTCTTGCGCGTGTCTAGGATCGTGGCGCGCGTGCCTGCCACGGCGTCGACATAGCGGCGCGTGAGGGTGGCGATGCCCGACATGCGCTGCAGAAAGTTGAGCGCCGCTCGCTCGCCGGTGAGTAGGGCCTGCGCCGGGCCGCGCACCGTGGCGATGGGTGTGCCGCGCGCCACGCGCTCGCCGTCGCCGACGGCGGGCATAAACTCGACGACGGCGTCTACCGTTTCAAAGACACGGCGCGCCACCGCCAGCCCCGCGACCACACCGGGCGCTTTGGCGATCAGCGTGCCACTGTAGGCCAAGTCGGGGGGAATGGTCGCCAGGGTCGTGACATCGCCCGTGCCGACATCCTCGGCCAAGGCCTGGGCGATGAGAGGAGGTAAGTGTTCGGCCAGAACGGTCTCCCAACTGAGACCGCCCGGCCCCGGACGCCCCACGGGTGCGGGAGTGAGGTTGGACATAGACAATCCTTGCAGTTCCCCTGTGGGTTGCACACACCCGTCGTGTGCAACAGTGCCGCGTACAACAATGCCGTCTGGCATACAGCCCCATTGTACATGCGCCGCGGCGATTGTCGAAGCCCATCCCCCAAGCCGCAACAAGATGCGATTTGGCATCGTTTGGCTTTCGCGATAGAGTGTAGCGACAGAGTGAGTCAGGAGACATCAGCATGACACAACTGGACAGCCGCGCCTGGGTGGCCGAGCAGTACCGGACGCCGGCCAACCTACAAGCACGCATCCAACTGCATGAACGGTTCAGCACCAACCCCCACCGCTGGCCGCACTGGGTCTTTGACCATCTGCAAGCCCCCGCCGGCGCGCGCCTCCTCGAGATCGGCTGCGGGCCTGGCGGCCTTTGGGCAGAAAACCGCGACCGCATCCCGGCGGGCTGGCATCTGCTGCTCACCGATCTGTCGCCGGGGATGATCCAACAGGCGGCGCGTGCGCTTGCCGGGCCGGCCAACGTGCTGTTTGGTGTGGCCGATGCCCAGGCGCTGCCTTTTGCCGACAGCACGTTTGACCTGGTGATCGCCAACCACATGCTCTATCATGTGCCCGACCGCGCCCGTGCCCTGGCCGAGATCCGTCGGGTACTGCGCCCCGATGGGCGCTTCTATGCGGCGACCAACGGCAAGAACCACATGGCAAAGGTACGAGAACTGGCGCAGCAGTTTGCGCCGCAGGCCGAAAACCAAGTGGAGCAGCATGAGCGATTTACGTTTGAGCAGGGGAACGAGGAGATCGGCCGCGTCTTTGGCACAGTGAATCTGCACCGCTATGAAAACCGGCTGATGGTGACCGACGCCGATGCGCTGGCCGACTATATGCTGTCGGGCACGCCGATCTTGGCGCCCGAAGGCGCGCAGGAACTCTTGCGCCGCTGGCTGCACAGCGAGATGGACAAAACAGGGTCGCTCACCCCTAGCGGGTTGAAGGCCATCGAGATCGTCAACGAGACCGGGTTGTTTGAAGCCGTGAAGACGGGTGCGGATCGGCCCGCGGCAGCCCGCCGCCCGGCCCAACGGCGTACCAGCCGCAGCCGCAAAGAGCCGCCGAGCGGCGACGAGTAGACCGCAGAACCGGGCCGCTTGCGCGCCGCTGGACGATGCGAAAATTCCGGCAGGCAAAAGTATCCAGAACGCGCAATTCGCAGTATACTATGTAGTGTGCTGTAGTAGGTTATGAAGCGGATTTTGGTTGCGGGACATGCTCGGTCACTGCCCCAAGTGCAGTTTGTCTGCGCAAATTGGACTCAGCCTCGCGTCTCCCATGACATCCTATGCCGGATTCCGGCCCCCCAGATGTTGTGGTCCAGCGTCATAGAGTACCGAAGGATAGACTATGCCCGACAGAGAAGGGGCAGCGCCAATCGATCCCGCGATTGCGGCTGCCGCCCAACGTATTGCCGATGCTCTAAATGAACCGCTGGTCTGGCTCATCGCCAATGTAGTCAAGGAAGTGGGTGAAACACGCGCCGGCGAGTTCTTGGCGCAAACACAGACCATTGAAGCCGCCGGCGGGCTGCCTACAGCGGGCGGCGAGGGCCGGCGTACCCCCGGCGGCGTCTACCTCAAACTCGTCAAGGAACAGAGCGAACCCGACGCCGTCAAACGCATCTTCACCGGCCCCAAAAAGACTCCGGTCGTGCGCGAAGACGGCCATGACCCGGCTAACCCGCCCCCGCTTAGCCCCCTGCCATGGGATGAGGCCAAGAGTGAAGTCGCCCAGATCGTCAAGACACCGATGGAGAAAGCCAGCGTGAAGATTACCCTAGTCGGACGCCCCACGCAGGTCAGCCGGGCCAAATCTTGTGTAGTCGTGGCGATGAGAGGCTCGCGCCCGCCCAGTCTGCCCAAGGGGCTGCCGCTCGCCCCCGATGGGTCCGACTTTTCCTATGCCGTCTTTATCGCGCTCAAGCATTGGGCCAAGGTCGCCCCGATCATGGCACAGGACAAAGACGAGAAACTACTGGTGGAAGGCTATCCCATCTTTGACCCCAAGCGCGGGGTGACGGTGATCCTGGCGCAAAACGTGCGCACTGTGAACCTGGGCCGCCGCAGCCGCCCCACATCCGGCAGTTAACCCGCAGTGGGTACAATCCACCCCCTACTCTCCTCGTAGGGACACGGTATACCGTGTCCCTACGGCCACACC
>JADLFO010000210.1 GCA_020845455.1 Caldilineaceae bacterium | reverse complement strand
CGTGGGCGATCAACTGCCTGCCCACCTGCGTGTGCGGCGCATAGCGGCCCGCGCCAAAGACGACATGCTCCCCCACGGTGTAGGCCGCGGCGTAGACCGCGCGCGCCGACGCGCCTGCCTGGGCATCCGTATGCACCTGCACGCCGCCAAAGTCGTACCCAAAACGCGCCTGCATAAAGGCGCGCGTGCCGGGGTCCAAAGGCTGTCCGGGCGCAGCCAACACTTGATGCACCAGCGGCGGCGCGACCGCAGGCATCCCCGCGCCAGGCAGGGCGGCGTGCGCCAAGCGCCGGGCGCGGCAGGCCGCGCACTCCCCATCCGGGCCGATCACCCCGCCGCAGGCGCAGCGCCGCACGGCGCTTTCGCGCGGGTGCGAATGCTGGGCGGGACGCGGCGGGGTCAGGGTGGGGCTAAACGCCTGCTGCGCTCTCTCTGCGGCGGGTGCATGCAACATACGGACTCCTCTCTATGCCGCGCGCTAGCCCGGCAGCCACGCGTTGAAAAAGACCCAGTCATCCATGGGCGGCGGCACGTTGACGCGCGCGGGCAAAAACGGACGCTGGCCGTGAAAGACGTTGCCCGTCACCGAGATGGGCGGCTCCATGTCTGGGCTGAATGGGCCCGTGGGTAAGGCCACCAGCGTGGGGCCGCTCTGTTCCACCGTCCGGTTGCGCAGATGCCCCCCAGTGATCGAACAATAACCGGCAAACAATACCAACGCGGTCGGGATACCGTCGTCATGCGTGCGATTGACCCCACGGTTGGCGCTCAGGATCACACTGGATGGCATACGCCCAGGGAAGACACCGGCCCCGACTTCCGGCAGTTGCTCCTCCCACAGCAGATAGGCATAGCCGGAGGCCACACGCTCGGTTTCCCGATTGACCACACGGCGCAGGGCTTCCACGTCGTTTTCCGCCAACAGGATGTCATAGACCAATTGTCTGGGGAATGCCTGAAAGATGGCATTGAAGACCACGGCTTCAAGCATAAAAAAGGCACGCAGCGTGATCGCCATGAGCGTACCCGGCAGGCCGGGCGCTTTGGGGATGGGCATAAACAGGTTGAAGCCTGCGCTGCCCGATTGCAGCGGCGGCGTTTCAAAGTGGGCAGGCAGAGGATAGGCGCGGCCTAAGAATAGGCCGAGGTCAAGCAGTGGGTCGCCTGCCGACTGCCCGGCCCAAAACGACCAGGGCGTCTGGACTTGGCTCACGACGCCGCTAAAGGCCTCTACAGAAAGCCACAGCACCCCGGCAAAGCATTGGCGCACAAGGTTGTCCTCGATCCGTACCTGGCCGTTCTGGGTCTGCACCAAGACGGCTGCCCCGATACCCTGAAAGAAATTGCCGGCGATGAGCGCGCGATCCAATTCCGGCAGGATGATCCCGCCTTCGATTGTGCCGGCCTCGCCGCCGATCTCGAGTGTAGCGACAACAGTCCCCGTGTGCAGGATGCCAAAGGAGACCGGCGGGGTCTCCGTCGGCTCTTCGATTTCGGGCGTCACCTGGAACGGGCCGAAATGGTTGTTGAGCGCGGTGAACTGGGGACAGTCGCCGCTGAGGAAGATGCCCACTTGGAACAAGCGCAGTTCAGGCGTCTGCTGCATCACAAACGTGCAATCTTCCACGCGCAGCATCTCACATTCGGCGGCGCGTACCGCAATCGAAACGGCCAACTCGTTCAGATATTGTTCAAATGCATCCTTATTCTCGCCCATAACTGAAACCAATTCGAGCAGCCGGTCCGGCTCCATACCTGCCAGAAGGTTGGTATGGCTGAAGAAGCGCGTAGGCCCAGGGCGGAGCATCAGACGACGCAGGGTCACTTCGTGACTTTCGGCCAGGCCAATCAGCCCATCGATAAAATTGTCCTCCGGGTTGACCGGTTCCAGCAGCACGCGCCGGTCACAGCCTTCCAGCGTCAAGAGACGGTGGGCAGGCCCCAGGCGCAGCGTTTCGGGCAGCTTATAGATGCCGGGCCGCAGCGAGACCGTGACGGGCGCGCCTTGGGCCTGGGCGATCAGCGCGTCGATGACCTCCTGCAGCCGCGCGCCGCCGTCCACATCCTCTAGACTCAGCGTGACACAGCAGCCGCAGCCCGTCTTGCGCTTGGTCAATTCGACCAGATTGTCGAAATGCTCGCGGCAGTCCTCCAGCACTTGGCCGGTCGTACCGGCCCAGCCGATGACCGCCAGCGGACAGACCCAGACGCGCGGCCCTTCGGGCGGCTGCGGCGCGCCGGCATAGCGCGGCGGGTAGACTTCCACCGGCGTGCTGGGGCGCACGGCAAAGGCCCACGCCGCGCCCAGCGTAAAGCGGTTGCCGGGCGCGGTCAGCGTCACCTGCACGCCGGTGCTGCCCAGCGCCTGCGCCGTCCCTGGGGTGATCGCCACCGTCTCTTCCCAGACGCGCAGGAAGAGATAGGGATAGGTCTGCGTGCTGCCATCGGGCAGGGTGAAATCCATGGAGACCGGCGACGGCAGGGTGAGGCTTTGACCGTCAGGGTTATAGGCCGCGGCCAGGGGCATAAACGTGCCGCGCGGCTCGGCCACCAGTTGGCCGTTGCTCAGGGCAAAGTCAGGGCGCAAGATCTCCACGACTTGAGCCAGGCGCGGCGCGTGAAACTCGTCGACAGGCGGCGCGCCAAGATGCACCAGAGTCGCGTCGTCGGGGTCGACAGTGATACGGTAGAGAAAGGCGGCGTTGTCATAGCCCCAGGTGAACTCGCCCGCGGCACTGATCTGCACACGGATCAGTTGGTTGTCCGCTTCGAGATAGCCGCCCTGCGCCGTGGGTTCACAGAGGTCGGGCGGCGTGCCGTCGTCGACAAAGCCGGCCTGGAGACGGGCCACGGGCGTCAACCGCAGCGTAGCGGGGTCGAACTCCAACCCTAACGCCGCCCACTCGGTTTGGGCCTGCACAATCGCCGCGTCACAGGTCGCCGCGTCGGTGGGCATGCGCTGCACGCGCTGCACGATACGCAGGCGCTGCGCCGTGTCGACGCCACCCAGGGCCACGTCCTTGAGCGCGTCATCCTCGACCGCGCCGATCTCCTGTTCGAGCAGCGCAAGGAAGATCAGCTCGCGGTTGGGGTCGGTGGGCATGATGGGCGTGAACCAGTCGGGCTGGTTGCTGTAGAGGATCAGCTCCCCCGCGGGGCGCGGCGGCAGTTCGACGCGCAGCCCGCCCACATACATCGTGCCGGGGCGAATGTTGAGGTCGAAATTGAGACCGCCTGCCGGTGGAAAGCCGATCTCATAGCCGTTGTCGGGCGTGCCGGCCGGGCCGACAAAATCCAACGCTTCTTTGCGCTGTTCTTCGCCCGTGATCTGGAACGCTTCATTCCAGTCGGCCTCGACCATGGCTCGACCCTGCTGCTCGACGACCGCGCGGTATTGTTGGCGTGCGTCGTAGGATAGTCGTGTGCGATCGCTAGGCATGCGACCCTCCTGACCCTGAATAGAGTGATGTCACCTAGAACTTCTTCTCAAAGCCCTGTCACAAGGTTATGTCACATGGACGATGACTGGGGCCAACCCCAGCGGCATGTATTCGTCGAGTTTGATACGCAGGCTGCGGACCTTGATGGCGGCCTGTTCGCGGTTGAATGCGCCCATCTCTGACCCATTCTGTGCGCCCTCGCGGAGGGTCGCGCCCACCGCACCGCCCAGGATAGCGGCGTCCGCCGTCAACCGGAGCAAGGCGTAGTCGGGCCGGCCAAATGTGCGCGCGGCGAAAAGCGGGCCGCGCGCCGGGACTTCGACGCTCTCATAGGGGCTGGGCAGATGGCTGCCGCTGGCCCAAGCGCTGAAGCGCACACAGCCCTGCTGTACATCTTCGACCAGCGTCACATCGTCCAAGATGCATTCGCTGGCCTCCAACCGGTGCAGATAGGCGCGGCCCAGGACGGTGCAGCGGGTCAACTGGGCCACGCCGCTGTTGAGCGCAAACGCCAG
Source organism: Caldilineaceae bacterium (assembly GCA_020845455.1). GTDB lineage: Bacteria > Chloroflexota > Anaerolineae > Caldilineales > Caldilineaceae > QEUY01. Next base: position 18,522 of record JADLFO010000210.1, on the reverse strand, counting down.
GTCGGCCAGTTCCGTGGGGTAGGCTTCTTCCAGCAGCAGGCGGTTGAGCTGCGCCAGCGCCGCGCCGGTGGGCGCTTGGGCGATGCGCGCCTGGACCGCGGGCGAGAGGGCCACCAGGCTGAAGCGGGCCGGGTCATAGAGCGCAGGCCCTGCCATCACAGCGTTGAACTCCTGCAAAATGGCCTGCTGGGTGGCGGCGTCGGGCGGCGCCGTGCGCTCTTGGTCGTCATAGGCGGCGAGCAGGACCGTTGTGGCAGGCGCAAACTGGCCGAACAGAAACGCCGAGACAGGGTCGGGCCGGTCGCGCAGGCGCACGGCCAGGCCAATGGGGTCCTTGAAATCGGCCAGGACAAACGGGACCAATTCCGCGCTGCGGATGCCCTGCACAATCGAGTCCGACGCCACCAGTTCTTCGATCACCCCGCGGCCGCGTACCCGGATCGGCCCGGCGATACAGCGGTCGAGCACCAGCCGGTCCACATGGCCTTCGACCCAGAGGCGCGTCGGCGTCAGGTCGCGGCCATCTACGGCCTGGGCAAAGAGCGTGGGCGGGGTCAGGCGGTCGCCCGCGCTGCCGGGGTCAAGCGTGCAGCAGGTCAGGCGCACCTCGTCGTAATCGCCCTGCAGCAGCAAATCGCCGCCGCTGATCAAAAGCCCCTCCAGATGCAGACGGCCTGCATTCCCCGCAAATGTCCAGAGCGTGCCGGGGTCAAGCCGGATCACCGGGCGGCGCATGTTTTCGCCGCGCACCGTGACATTCTGGATCGCGCTGCCCCCCACGCCGATATCTGCCACTTGGTCATAGGTCAGCGAGTCGGCAATCGTCAGTGTGCCGGTAGGGGCCAGGCTGCCCAGCGGGGCGACCAGCGCGCCCCCGCCGTCGTTGACGCTAGTTTCCGGCTGGGGCAAGTCGGGCGCTTGCAGACCAAGCAGACGGCGGTCATAGGGACCCGCGCCCAGCGTCGAGGCAAAACCGTAGTGATAGGTAACGCGGATCGTGTCCCCCTGCAGCGCGGCGTCCAGCGTCAAGCGGCCCACCTCGGGATAGATGGTGACTTGGGTGAGCGGGACCGGGTCAAAAAAGCTGCCTTGCAGGTGCAGCACATTGAGCGAAGCCGGTACGAGTTCGGCTGGGAACGTGTCCAGCAGCAGCGTGGAGATGGCGTCGGGAAGCTGCCAGGCCTGCGGCGAGACCCAGCGGTCGCCGTAGTTGTCACGCGTGCGCGCGGCGCGGGCAAAAAGCGGTAGCTCGCGACCGGTGGGGTCAAAGGCGTAACGGCCTGGGCAATCTTTTACCGGCACAGGCGTGGTCTGGTCCAGCCCGAAGCTGTAGAGACGCCAGAGAAAGACGCCCAGCCGCGGGATGTTGTGCCAACCCACCTGCTCTTGGCCGCGGCGCACATCCACGGTGTGATGGAACTCGTCGAAGGCCGTTTGGACGCAGGCCGCGCCGTAAGCATGGCGCAGGTCGGCCATGCCGCCCAACACCGTCTCGGTGAAGGGGCCAACCAACCCTTGGGCCAGTTGGAGAGTACGCGCGCCCAATGGGTCCGCGCTCGCGGCGGGCAGGCCGATGGCCGGGTCGAGGCCGTGCCGGGTGCGGGCCAGACGGCGAAAGAACTCGACCACGCGCACTTCCCAGCCGGTGATGTCGGCGGCGAGTTCTTCCAACAGGGCGACCGTGCCTTTGCGCCGCCGGTAGTAGATCGTCTTGGCAACGTCGAGCCGTTGGCCCCGGCTGTCGAGACCGGAGACCAGGTTGGTGGCAAGCAGGTCGGCCATGTAGGGGATGAGCCAGTCATCGCAGCTTTCGATGGACTGATCTTCCCAGAGCCGGTCAATGCTGCGGCGCAGGATAGCGGCCTGCACGCCCATGCGGTTGACCAGTTCGCGCAGCGGGCCGGGCCGGTCGATCACGGCGGAATCCTCAGCGCGATAGACCGCGGGCAGCAGCCCCCAGAGCTTATCGGCATAATAGACGGCGTAGTGGTCGCGATCCTCAGCCATAGGCGGCTACCTCGGTGGTTAGGTTCAAATCGGCGTCGTCCAGCACAAAAAACTTGCCTTCGCCGGGGACATAGCGCGGGCCGGGGACAGGCAGAAAGAAGCCCCAAAATTGGCGGGACACCTGCAGGTCATGCACCGCGGTCACACCGGGTACAGCGAGACAGGCGGCGTAGATCTGGCTGCGGAAGACCGATTGACCGATACGCACCGCGTTCAGTCCAAACAGCCCGGTCGTCGCGTCCAGCAGCGCACTGCTCACGGCCTGAGTCACGGTCTCCGGCAGATAGGCGGGGTTCAGCAGCAGGGTCAAACTCAGACGGATCGCCACAGGCACGGCTTGTTTGACGACAATGGGCCGGTTGGGGTCGGCTGCACCGGCGAGCGCCGCGTCTGCGGCCTGGACTGCGGCGGGGGTGTCGCCGACATGGACGGTGACCAGCGTGCGCTGGCGGTTGGGGTCCCAACTCCAATAGGCCCGGGCGCGGTCGACGCCGGGGGTCTGGGCGGCCAGCGTCTCATAGTCAACGCCGGAGATGGCGCGGCCAAAGGTCATGACCGACTGCGGCGCGTAGCGCTTGATCTGGTCGGACGGGTCGGGGTCGGCCCCTCCGCCAACTGCCACCGGGTTGCGGATGGCCTGCAGCCCCGGCAGCGGCTTGAGCACCACTGTGAGGCTGCCGGCGTCCGGTGTGTCGGCCCCGCTGCCATAGCGATAGGCCGCGACCACGTTGTCTACACCCGAAGGCAGGCGCGCGCCGTTGACGCCGTCGCCAAACTGCACATGCGTCTTGGCGTCGTCGTCCTCGCGCGTGACAAAGATGCGGGCCGCGGGGGATTGGTTATAGAAGCTGGGCTGCTCGACCCATTCGACGCCGTTGACCCAGACGCGCAGGGTGCTGCGATAGCCCGCGCCGGAAGGGGCCGTGCTGTCGGCCAGATAGGTGAGCGGCGCTTTCTTGGGGACAAACTCCTGCCCGGCGCGGGTGGCGTCGCCGCTGCCCAGGATTTCGCGCGCGACCGTTTTCCCGCGCGACACGGGCAGGGTATTGAACAGGACGGTCAACGGCGGGGTCAGCGTCAGCGCAGTGGACGGCACATCGGTGAGCAGCAGCGACGCGCCGCTGCCAAGCGTCTGGCCGGTGGCGGCCAGGCCGTCGCCGATCGCGTCCTCCAGCAGGACGGGCCGCGTGCCCGTGGGGAACTGTGCGCCCGGCGCGGCGGCCAGGGTGATGGATGCGCCGGTGGCGCTAGTAGTCAAAGCGCTGGCCGGGGCCGCGATCAATGTACCCGCTTCGCGCCAGCCAAAACGCACAATCACCGAGCCTTTGACGGCGTTAAACGCGCTGGCGCCCACCGCGCTATAAAACAACTGGGTCGCCGGGATCGGCACGGCCACGGTGGGGGAGGCAGGCGCGGTCGTCGGCGTGGCCGGGGTGGGGGTGTTGGCATAGTAGACGACTTCGCCGGTGGCGGTGACGACGACCAGTTGGGCCGCGACCGCTGTCCCCGGCGCAGAGAATAGCACCTTGTCGCCCGCGGCCACGCCGCGGCGGATGGTATCAAGCACGGCGCTGCTGTCGGTGATGACGGTGTTGGCCGGATAGGGATAGAGTTTGGCCGATTCCACACTGTAAAAAAGCTGATAGTTGGCAGGCGAAACTGTGCCTAACCCGACCGGGCCGGTGAAGGTGACGCGCGTGTTGGTCTTGCCGCGCGGGTCTTTTTCGGGGGTCACGGTCTGGACGGTGAGCAGCGTGAATGCGCCGCCCGTCCAAGTGCGCGGCAGGAGCAGGACCAAACTGCCCGCCGCGATTGTGGTGATGTCGCCGGCCAGCAGTACATTGTCCCCACCTGGGCCGATCAATTGATCGCTGTCCGGCGGGTCGGCGGCGACCGCGCTGACGGGCTGTACCGCGGTCGCGGCGTCCACCTCGAAGATTTGCGGCTCTTGGCCGGGGCCGGGCTTGCTCTGAATCTGAAACCCCAGCGGGACGGTGATCGCTTTGCGGCTGTTGGCAAGCGCCGCGACCAGCCCTGTAGCCGCGATGCCCGGCCGCGGGCGGTAGCCAAGCACGCGGATCAGGCGGCGCACGCTTTCGGGCTGGGTGGCTGTGCCCAAATAGCTTTCGGTGGCGATGCGCTCGTTGTAAAAGGTGAGGATGTCGGCCAGATAGGCGAACCACTCCACCATCTGCAGCGCCAAGTCGGTCTGCGCGGTGGGACTCCAGCCGGCCAGTTCCTGCTCGACAGGCTGGCCCAGTGCATCCTGCAGGACGCGCAGCAGCGCGGCGCGAAACGCGGTGAAATCGCCCACGCGATAGCCGATGGCGGCGCGGCCCGGCGGGTTATTGGGTGGGCGGGGGTGTTCGACGGTCTCACATGGGCAGATAGGGTCGCTCATTTGCCGCCCTCCACAATGACCTTCAAGGAGCCAAACTCCGGCTGGTTCGGGTCGTTGTCGACGCGCACGATCTCGTCACCGCCGACGGGGATGGCATCGGGCATGAAGACGAAGCCGGGGGTGACCCCGCGCCGCCGCACCTGGATCGAGAGAATGCCCGCCACGCCGTAGGCGCTTTGCACTGCAGCCGCCAGGGCGCTGCGCTCCAGCGGCACGCCAAAGGTGAAGTTATCCACCTGGAAAAAGCCCAGCGTGCCGTCGGGCAGAGGCGCGCTGCCCAGACGGGCCAGGACCGCGGCTTCGACATCGCCGCGGAAGGCATCGGGCTTGGCGCAGAGCCGGATGATCAGGTCGAACGCCACATAGCGCGGGGCGGGGACATAGGACTCGTAGCCCGCCAGCCGGTAACGATTGAGCAGGTCAATCAACTCGACATGTTGCGGCACGGGCAGCGCGCCGCGGCCCGCAGGGTCGGCGGTGGTAAAGACCGTGAGCCAACTGCCTGTCCAGCGGAAGACGGTCCCAGCGCGCTGCACCCAGGGCAGCGTTTCGGCGGCATCCTCATAGTCGGTCGGGCGCACGGCGCGGAACTGGCGGGCGCGAAAGGCTTGGGGCGCACGGCGGCGGACCTGTTCATCGCTCTCTTCGTCGGCCCCGCCGGTCGCGGCGAACGGGTTGGTCACGGCGCTGATCCAGAGCGCGGCGGCGGGTTCGACCTTGGCGATTGCGTCTGCCGCGACATTGCCCACCTGCCCCCCGCCGGCGCGATAGCGCACGCTGAAGACCGCGCCTTGTTCGGGGATTTGGCCGAAATCGCCGTCGCCAAAGCGCAGCGTCGCGCCGTCGTCGCCGTCATAGTCATAGCTCACACTGCGGTCGGAATTCTGCGCGATGGGCGCAAAACGCATCGGGTCGACCGTGTAGGCCAGGCTGAAGCGCGGGGCATCCAACAGCCGTTTGCGCCACGTCCACGGCCCGGCGCTGGGACCGGGCGGAAGCTGTTCGAGCAGCACTTCGGGCTGCGGCACGGCGTCGGCGGCATCCTCGGCCAGCCAGGCCAGCGGCGCTTGGCGCAGGGTATAGAGATACAGCGGCGTACCATTGGGGCCGGTGCGGGCCAGGGCCAGCGGCATGGTGGGTGTGGAGGCGGGCGGCACGTCAATGGCAAAACTTTCACTGGCGGTACGCCCGTGGGTAGCAGGGACGAGATTGCCCGCCAACGTGGTGCGTGTCAAGTCATGATCCTGCGCCAACGCCTCTTCGGCTCCCCAAAAGACGTGCGTAACTTGCATCGCAAAGAGAAAATCGTCTTCCTTCTTAGTATCAATGATAGTGACGACGGAGCGGATGGGCGGGTCGCCAGGGACAGCAGGATTGGTGTCGATCAAAAGCTGGCGGTTCTTCAGGTTCGGATGGTCGCCCTCAATCCACATCTCGGTCGCACCGCGGCGCAGGCAAAGCTGCGTGTCGTCCCAGACATAGGCCTTGAGCAGCCCTCGATTCCAGGCCGGGTCGACGGTGTAAGTCGTCGTGGCGGGCAGGCCGGTGCCGGGGTCGATCAGCCCGTCGCCGGTTTCAAAGTGAATGGTCGCGCCGTCCGGCCCTTGGGCGCTGACGGGCAGCCCGCGCGGCAGCGGCCCGGCAAGCACGTCAACCTGGAGCAGCACACGCGCGGACGTGGCGGGCCGCGGCTCATAGTCGACCAGCCGCGCCTGGCGCACGACCGATACGCGCTGCGTGGCGGTATCCAATGCGGCTTCCCAACTGATGCGGTCTTGGGTATAGCTCAGGTCGTCGGCGAGCGCGGCGAGCGCTTCCAAAAACATGATGCCGAAATCGGCCTCGGCGCGTTCCTGCCAGCCGGGATAGCGCAGGGCAGAGAAGTCGAGCAGCGCCTTGCGAAAGCTGAGGAAGTCTTTGGCAAGATAGTCAATTGGCGGCGGCGGTGTGGCGTCGGGCGGGCAAATATCGGGCGGCGTGGCGCAGTCCAGATCCGTGGGGCAAAGCGCCTTGAATGAGAAAGGTACGGCGGCAAAGTAGAGGTCAACACGTGCGCTGGTGAGGGTCAAGGTATAGATCGAGAAATCACCGGGCGCGGCCACGCGCAGCGTCAGTACAGGCCGCCCGGCCACATCCGCCGACCAATCGGCAGGGTCTTGGATGGGCAGCGCCGGCACGGTGGCGATCTTGCTGCCGCCGGTGATGGCCGCAGCCAGGGGCGCGCCGGTGATCGAGGTCGCGACCGGGTTGGCATTGAGGAAGTGGACGCGCAGCGTAGTTTGGTCAGCGCTGGCGATCTCCACATAGTCAATCCCGTTGAGCGTGGTGTTGGCAGGGTCGAGCAGTTGGTTGAGCCGGTCTTTGGCAGCCATCTTATTTCACCAGCACCTCCAGCCGTTTGGTGGTGCGCGTCTCCACCAGCACATATTCGATCAGGACGTGCAGTTCCGCCTCGTTGAACTCCGGGCCGGAATCCACCTTGACCTGTTTGACCTCGATATGGTCGGCCAGCCAGCGGTTGAGGGCCTGGTAGACCTGCAGTTGGGTGGTGGCGTCGAGCGCGTCGGAATGCGGCGCGAAGAGCAGTTGGCGCAGCCCACAGCCAAATTCGGGCAGGTTGACCCGCTCGCCCGGTGTGGTCAGCAGCACCTGGCGGATCATCTGGGCGACATGCGCTTCATAGCCGGACTGGGCGGCTTGGCGCGAGGTGGGGTCAATGCGAAAAGGAAAGGCGTAGTCCTGGCGATTCATGCACTTGCTCGCTTTGGCTCAACCGCCGGGGGATCAATCCCCCGGCTAGAAACGACGCCCGCTGAAGCGGGCTGAATCGTAGCGGCGGTATGCTACCGCCGAGGCGTGCAGACCAGACGGCGTTATCCATCTAGATCAACGCCCGCTAACGCGCGATTGCGTGAACTGCACCATCACCGTGCCCTGCACGGCTTCGTCAACCGCTTTGCACAGCCCCACGCTCTCTTCAGTCAAGGTGGCGCTGCTGCTCGCGCTGCTCTGCACGGCAGGCTTCACCCACTCCACCGTTACGCACGGATGGGGCGCGCCGGAGATGTTGAGCGCGCAGCCTGCAATCGAAAAGATGTCGTCGGCGGTCAGGATCTGCGCGCCGTCCGCCTTGACCTTGGCCGTAGGCACGCCCTTGACCGTGCCGCCGTGCGGACACATGAGCACACTAGCAACGGTGAGCAATCCGGCCATTAGGTCACCTCCAGCGCGCCGTCGTTGACGCTGACGCTCGCCTGGCTGATGACGACCTTCTTGCCGCCGCGCTCCAGGGTGAGACCGCTGGAATCTAGGGTGATAGTGTTGTCGTTGGCGTCGGTGATGGTGACGGTCTCGCCGTCGTCGTCAAAGAGGATCGAGTGGCCCGCCGCGGTGACGATAGCCTTGACCGTGGGCGTGGCATCGGCGGGCTGCTCACCCTCGCGCCAATAGCAGCCGGTCCAGATCGGGTAGGAGACATCGCCGCCTTCAAATTCGATCCAGACGCCCGCGCCCGGTTCGGGCAGAAAGACCAGGCCGACATCCGGCCCGGCATAGGGAACGCAGGGCATACACCAGCCGCTGTTCTGTTCGCCCAAGACGGCAGGAACCTTGGCCTTGATGCGCAAGGTATCGGCGTCCACATCGGTAACGGCGCCGCGATATTTGCCGTAATAGCGATAGCGCACCCGTTCGAGCAGGTCCAGCAGCAGTTGATCGTCAATTCCGGCCATACGTGGTTTCCCCCTCGTCGCTTTATAAACTGGTTCAGAGCAGCCCGCCCAACAGCCCACCGCTGCCGGACGCTTCCGGGCCGACGGCGTTGCGCAGCAGCACAAATTTCATGCGGTGGCTGTCGGCGGTGATGGTGTGGCGCACGCTCCAGACAAAATAGTTGCCGGAATGCAGCGTGCCGATGCCCGCAAGCTGCACGATCTGGCCGACGCGCAAGATGGCATTGAGACGGGCGACATCGGCTTCACCTTCACAGCGCACAAACCAGCCGGCCTCGCGCAGCAGCGACTGGGCGCGCAGCGTCAACTCGCCCGCATCGTCAACCGGGGCCGTAAGCTGTACGCTCATCGTCTCCCCGGCGAAGTCGGCCAGACCGCGCGCGTCGAGCAGCTCCAGCCCGGAATCGGTCAGGTCAACGCCAACGCCGTCCTCGGCATCGTCGGTAAAGAGCGCTTGGCGGGCCTGCACCGCGCTGGGCCGCATGACATCCCACTCGATATCGAGCGCCTCCACATTCCAGGTTTCGGGGTCGTTGAGCTTGAGGGTCACGCTCGGTGCGGCGTCGAGCGCGGGCTTGGCAAAGATGCCGGTCAGGTCGCCCGGCGCGCTGCCCGCGGCGACGCGGCAGAGCTTGCCGTTGCGACGCGCCAGGCTGCGCAGAAACTGGATATCGGTGGCGCGCTGCATGAGGGTGTGGCCCGCCTCGGTGTGCGACGGCGAATCGTCGTCGCTGTTCTCATCGGCAGGGGTGATGCCGTAGTCATCAAAAATGGCGTTCGCCACGTCGGCGTCGGTCATATCCACCCACTCATGCACTTTCTCTTCAAGGTTCATCAACCAGGACGCATCTTGGCCCCAGACCTGGAGCGTGGAGGCGGTGATGCCGGTCTGGAGGTGCAGCCTGTGCGCCAGCACATAGCCGTCGAAGATACATTCGGGCGACTGGTCCTCGACCGTCGCCACCACGGCCAGGTTGGCAAAGGGGGCGAAACGCGCATCCCCGGCATAGGTAAGATCGCCTTCCGCAGTGACGTCCAAGGGCAGCGTAAACTGGATCGCGCCGGGCAGGTCGGCGTTCTCCTCCACCTCAAGCGGTCCCATGACCGTGTAGAGCGCATCGTCGGCAGGTTCGCCATCCAGCAACAACTGGAAGGTGCTCGGCATCGCCTACCGCTCCTTGGTCGGGATGCCCAGGCGGTCGCGCGCGGCCAGGGCGTCGGGGACAAGGGTGTTGTTGGCATCGCACAGCCGCCAAAAGGTCGTGGCGTCGGCCAGATAATGCGCCGCGATCAGGTCGAGACGCTGCCCCTGGATGCGCGCATGATAGCCGCGCAAAGGGTTGGTGAGCGGCGCGAGCGGCTTGACGACCGTGACCAGTGTGCCGTCGGGCAGCGTGACTTGATAGACATCGGCCTTGGCATAGCGGCTTCCCGGAAAGAACATCTTCCCCCTACTTTCTTCTCTCTTCTTTGCGCCCTTTGCGAGCTTCGCGGTGAAGCTCGCGCTCTAGACAGGCAGCATGCCGATGATCGACTCGACGGCGTTGGCGAGATTGGCGACGGCCAGCACCTGGCGCAGGCCCTGCGAATAGGTGTATGCGCCTTTGGCGATCTCTTTGAGCGGGCCGGAGACAAACTCCAGTTCTTCGGGCGTCATGACGCGCAGCCCCAACTGGGCCTCGGCGTAAGTGGGATTTAGCAGGCTGTCATAGAGCTTCTCGGTGATGGTCAAGGTGGTGACGCGCACCGGTACGATCCGCCCCGGCCCCCAGACAAAAAGTACGGTCGGCACTTGCGATTGCGGGATCGAACGCTCCACAGCCGCGGCTGACCCGCCCACCGACAGGCCCCCGGCAGAGAGCGAGACCGAGCCGAGCAGCCCGCCGTCAAAGGCCCCGGTAGGATAGAGCAGCATCTCGAGCGCGGCCAGCCGGCTGTAGACGCCGGAGAGCAGGGCGATGCCTTCCGCCACAGGGCTGCCATCGGCGATCATGTCCCCCGCGTCCATCGCGATGGTAAAGGAGAAAGATTCGCCGGGCAGCCCGCGCACCGCCAACGGGTTGCTGCGCGGGCCGCTGCCGGCGCCGGGCACGGCTTCGGGCTGCGACCAAGTATGGGTCATGGTCTCCGGGTTGAACTGGAAGATGATCACGTTGGGAAGCGGGATCAGAAAGGTGGGCATAAACTGGATCAGCGCGCCGCGCATAAAGTTGTTTGCCATCTCGTTCTATCCCAACCGCGCGACTTGGCGCAGCACTTCGTTCGCCACCTGGCGGGCAAGTTCGTCCACGCTGCCTTGCTCCGGGGCCGCGACCTCCACCTGGAGGCTGCCCAGGCGTGCGCGGCGCGGGGTGGGCGTGAGGGCTAATTCCTCGGCGATGCGCTGCGCCAGCCGCCGCGCGTCACCGTCCGTAATGCCGCTGACATGGAGGGTCAGCCGGTCAATCGTCATCGTCGCCATACCACGCCTCCGATTCCCTTTCTTTCTTTTCCCCTTCCGCCCCTACTCCCCACTGCCTACTGCCTACTCCCTTCTTCCCATTCCCCGGCGCGCACGACGACGCCGTGTTTGGTCAATTCGCGGCGCGCCGCGCTTAGGATATGCGCCATGCTGATGCGTGTACCCGCGGCGCGCGCCAGGAAGGCCGCGCCGAGCGCCGCCGCTTTGATGTCCGCGCCGGTCATCGTGAGTTTGGTCGCCAAAAAATTCCAGTCAATGGTGTCGAGCAAGGGCTGCCCGGCGGGCGTCGCCGCGGGCAGGGCCAGCCGCCAGAGCGTCAGGCGCTCGGCGGGCGACGGGGGCAAGAAGTCCACGATAAAGCGCAGACGGCGTAGAAAGGCCTTGTCCAGATCGCCCTTGCGGTTGGTCGCCAGGATGGCGATGCCGTCGAACTGCTCCATGCGCTGCAGCAAGTAGTCAATTTCGATATTGGCGAAGCGGTCGTGCGCGTCCTTGACCTGCATACGCTGGCCGAAGAGGGCGTCGGCCTCGTCGAAAAAGAGCAGCACGTTGGCGCGCTCGCAGGCGTCAAAAACCTGTTTGAGCCGCTTTTCGGTCTCGCCGATGTACTTGTTCATGACCCCGGCCAGGTCGACGCGGTAAAGCTCCATACCCAAGCTGCGCGCCAAGACCTGGGCGGCCATGGTTTTGCCCGTGCCGCTTGGCCCGGCAAAGAGCGCGCTGATGCCCTTACCCAACGGAACCAGCCGGCCAAAGCCCCATTCTTCGTAGACCTGCCAGCGCAGCCGCGCCTGGTTTTCCAGATCGGCCAGATGCTCGCGCACCGCCGCGGTCAACACAATGTCATCCCAGCTGTAGGGGCAGGGCAGCGGGGCAAAGAGTTCGCTCTGGCCTTGATGGAGCAGTTGGCGGCAGACTTCGGCTACAGCCTCCGGCCCGGCAGGCGCGACCTGCGCGGCCTGGACGATCTCGCCGGGGGTCAAACGCCAGCCCGCGATGGGCATCGGTGGCGGCTGGGGGGTGCTGTGCTGCCACAGACTGAGACGTTGGCTGCGCGTCAACGGCGGCAGGACAAAGGCGCGGCGTACTGCGCCGGCCAGGGCGGCAGGGATGGGCGCATGCGCGCCGCAAAAGCACAGCCCAGACTGGGGCAGTTCATCCCAGGCGCGCGCGTCCAGCCCATCGAGATGCTGCCAGTAGATCAACAGCCCGTGGAGGCGTGCGGCGCGCGCCACGCGGCGCATCTGGTCAATGAGCGGCGGGCCGGACAGCCCACCGAGCGCCTGGCCGGCGTCTACGACCAGCAGGTCTGCGCCCAACTCCGCGGCAAGCTGCGCCGCCAGGATGCGCTTGCCCGCGCCGCGCGGCCCCACCAACTCGACGGCGATGGCGGGCGTGTGGGCCGCCGCGGCGTTCTCCGGCGTCACCCCCAGCGCCGACAGGAACGCTGCGATCGCAGGCTGCAGATCGGGATAGAGCGCGGGCAGCCCTTGCACGCTGCCGCGCTCCAAGCGCATCACGCCGTCGCCCAACGCAGCATACAGCGCACGGCCTTGGCTGAGCCAGGCGACCACCGCGCCGTCGGCGGCCCACGGGGTCGTGACGGCCCAGGGATAGCCCATGCCCTCCAACGGATAGGCGAGCCGCCAGCGTGGCAGCGCGGATTCAGGCCCGATGGCCGGTCCGCTGCCCGGCGCGGCGGGCCATTGAAACAGATGCGCGGCCAGCCAAGGGGTAGGACGGTCCGCGCCGATATCGTCATGCAGATAGCCATAGACGCGGCGCAGCCAGGGATCCACTTCGACGGCGGCGGCCAGGGCCAGGAGGTCTTGCTCCGGCGGCGTGAGGTCAAAGGCGCGGCAGAGCGCGGTCCAGGCAGGGTCTTGGCCGGTGCGGGCATCGGCCGCGGCGATAAACTCCGCCAACTCCTGCGCCAGCGGGTCGGTCACATAGAAAGCGCGCTCGGCCGCGGCGATCACCAGCGGGTCGGCCAGGATGCGGTCTATCTCGGCGGGCGACACGGCGGGCATGGCGTCCAGCCCCAGCGTTTCGCCCGCCCAGAGGGTACGCAGCCAATGGGCGCGGCGTTGGGCGCACAGGCGGACGCGCGCCAGCCAAGGCGCTTCGTGTTCGAGCAGGTGCGGCAGCGGTGCGGTGTGGATCATGGCAGGTCAATCCACCAGGAGGGGTCCGCCTCGACTTGGTTGGCGCGCACCCGTACGCCATAGCGGCCTGGGCCAAGCACGGCGGGTAGGCGGAAGGTGATCGCCGTCCCAGGGCCGCTGACGGCAAATTCGCCCGCGGCGGGCGCGCCGCCCACTTCGGCCAATGGCACGCTGTCGAGCAGGAGTTCGGTTGCGCCGGCGACAAACCCCGCGCCGGCCACGGTGTAGACGCCGGCCGCAGGGAGCAGCAGCGGCGGGTCGAGGTTGACGTCAAGGCGCGGCGCGATACTAAAGGGCGTGCTGTTGGAACGGTAGGTCTGGGCGTCGCCTTGGGCCTGGTCGCTGCCCACGCGCAGTTGGTAGACGCCGGGCACAGGCGTACTCCCCGGCGGCGTGCCCACCCCGGCAGGCAGCGTCAAGGTGTAGCGCGTCGCGGTTTGCAGCGCGGGCGCGGCTTTCCAGGCCGTCACTTCCTGCTCGCCGCCGCCCGGCAGCAGCAGATAGACGCGGTTTGCGGTCGGCTGGTCAAACCCGCCGCCGTACAGAATCAACGTATCGCCGGGGGCAGCGGTGGCGGGCGACAGGTCGAAGGTGCGCTGGTCGGGCTGGGCCGGGGTGCTGGTGGGCGAGGTATAGGTGACGCTGCGCAGCGTGCCGACCACTTGGCCGGCAGCGGCGAGGGGCAGGGCGCTGGGGTCGGCCACCAGGGTATACCGTGTCGGTTTGGGCGCGGGCGGGGTCGTCGGCGCATCGGGCGGAATAAAGATCACGCTCACTTTATAGACCAGGGAGAGTCGAAACGGCACAGTGAAGGACTGCCACAGCCGTCCCATTTCGTCCACACTCTCGACCTCCATGGTGAGCGAAAATTCCTCCGGCACGTTTTGTCCCTGCAAGATCACCGTGTGGTGGATGATGGGGTTCTCATGAAAACAGCGCAGCACAATGCTCATGGCCTGCTGCTCTTGCACATAGTTCTTGTCGGCGTAGGCTGTCACCAGATAGTACAGGTCGAGCGCCAGGGGTTGGCGGCGGATGGGCGGTTGGCCCGGCCCCACCGGGGGCATATTGCGCTGGTATTTATCGGGCGTGACATGGAATAGATAGAGGCTGAGTTGGCAGTTGCCGTCCTGGCGCACGGCGCTGGGCATGGACCCAGTAATGTCAATGGTAAAGGTCGGGCCGGGGTTGGCGGGCAGGTCGTTGGGGTTCCAGATCGGCGAGTTGTCGCGGCATTGTTCGAGGCGCGCGATCAGCAGGTCGGTGATGAGCGAGAGGTCCAAAACGCCGATGGCTGCGACTGGCATGGGCGGCCTCGTTTAGCCCTGGCGCAGGCCGAAGCCTGCCCCAAACCCGCGCGCCAATGACCCCCTGGCCGCGGACGACGAACCGCCGGCCGGCCGCGCCGGGATGGCCGGCTGTGTGGGGGCCGGCGGGGTCACAATCACTTCGAGCGCGCCGATCTGCACGGCGGCCTGGACGGGAGCAGCCGGGCGCGGCAGCGGGGCAGCGGGCGGCACAGGCGGCGGGGTGAGCAGCAGCGGCGCAAATGGCGCGTCCTGCGCTGGGCGGCGCGGCGCGGGTGCGTCCGCCGCCGGGGCCGCAGCCGTGGTCAGGGAGACGGGCCGGACAGGGCGCGGCGCGCGATCTGCGGGCGCAGCTGCAGAGCGCGGCGGCACAAGCGGCGCGGGCTGCGGCGCAAGCGGCGCGGTGTACACGCTGGGGTGGACGCTGAGGTGGGGCGGCTGTGGTGCGTCCGGGGCAGGACGCACCACAGCGGGACGGGACGGCGCGGCCGTGGGCTGTAGGGAAACAGGCGGCGCGGGCCGGTCATGTGGCGCGCTGCGCGGCTGGGTGGGTGCAGCCAAAGACCCCGGCGCAGCCGGTGGGCTGGGCGGCGCTGCCGCCCGCGCCGCCGCGGAAGTGACAGGCGGGTGCAGCGGCGGATTGATCGGAACGGGCGGCGCGGCGGGCTGTGGACGCGCCGCGGGCTGTGGGCGCGCCGCGGGCATGGACCGCATCGATGGCGAGACCTGCACCGGCGCGGGGCGGATCCGGCGGCTGGGCGGCGCAGGGTCAGGCGCAGGATCAGGCGCAGGGTAGATCGACAGCGGCGCGGGCGCAGGCATCACCGGCGCAGACAGCGGGGCTTCCGTGCGCGGCCAGAGGGTGGGCGGCGGGCGCAGGGCTGCCATTTGAGGTGGCGCGTGGCGCGCGATCTGTTGGAGATAGGCGGTGCGTGGCATCGTGTTTCCGGTGCTTTCCGGCCTAGGTTTCTTGGCCCAACTCTTGGCGAATGCGCTCGGCATAGCGCATGCGCCTGGCCCGCGGCAGCGCGAGAATCTCACCTTCGGTCCAGTGATAGGTGCGTGCGATCAGGTGGACGTCATCCAACAGATAGCGGGCCTGGTCGCGCAGTTCGCGCAAGGTGAACTCCTGTACATCCAGATAAAATTCCAGCGCCGTACCGCATTCGGGGCAGCGCCCATCTAGCTCATGCGACAGGCTGGGCGCGAGCGCGGCCATGGCCTGGATGGCGCGCCGCCGCGCGACCGCGGCCAGATTGGCAGGCTGGATACAGCGGCGGGCCAGATCGCGCACGGGGTTGGCGCTGTACGCCACGGCCAGCCGGTCGGCCACCACGGGCAGCCGGAAGCGCGCCTGCGTCCCAAGCAGCCGGTACCACGCGGGCACGTCCTCGCCGGATCCGTCGAGCGCCACGTTGCGCGGGGTGCGCGGCATGTGGTGCGCCAGATAGGCGTTGATCGAAAAATCCACATCAATGCGCGCCCCACAGGTGGGCATGATGCAGACAGTCTCGGCGCGGATGCGGTCGCCCAAGACCGTCCGGCGCAGCAGCAGGAGCAGCGCTTCCAGGTCGGGGACAGGCAGTGCATCCCATGCGTCGGGCGCGCGCGCCAAGACATCCACCAGGCGGGCCACTAGGGCCAAGGCCAGTTCCGTGCTTGTGCGCACTGCCTCGAGGAGCAGCAAGTCCTCGACGCCGGTGGGCGCGCGCACGCTGACCTCGGCTTGGCTGACCGGGAGACGGCTCACCTATCCAGCCTCCTCTAGAGCTCGGTCGGCTCGGTGAGGGTGAGGTCATGTTCCCACCCTTCATGCTCCAGCTTGATATGCTCGATGGCGACGGCGTTGGCCCCGGCGTCGAGGTCGTTGATGGCCTGATATTCGGAGACCCAACAGCGGTGGACGATGTACCGATGCACCGGCTGCCCGGCTTCGTTGAGCAGTTCGATCCGCAGTTGCTTGCGCAGCGTCTTAAGCGAGGTCGAGGCCGCGCCCTTGTCCAAGACCTGGGCGGCATTGGCCCATAGTTCGAAGTCGGTATCGTGGGTCAGACCGCGTTCCAAGGTGATGGGGTCATACTTGGTGCGCCCCAGGCCGCGGCGGATGATCGGATTGCCGCCCTCCTTATACTCGATTGGGTCGCTGCTGCGCTTCAAACCGCTTACCTTGCTGATCCCGGCCACGGGCGTGGTGGAGATATCGAAATAGACCAGGAAACGAAAGGTCTTATAGGGGTCAAAGCGGGTGGTGTTGACTGAGAATGGTTTGCCCATACGTCCTCCTAGCTTTGCACTTGGCCGGCCAACTGCGCGATTTTGATGATCACAAACTCGGCGGGCTTGAGGGGTCGAAAGCCGACGAGGATGTTGACGATGCCGTTGTCAATGTCGCTTTGCGTGGTGGTAGAGGCATCGCATTTGACCAGAAAAGCCTGGCTGGGAGTTCGCCCCTGGAACGCGCCTTGGTTGAAAAGCCCCAGCATGAAGTTTTCGATGGTGGTGCGAATGGCGACCCACAGCGGTTCATCGTTGGGTTCAAAGACGACCCAGCCCAGGTTGCGATAGAGAGTCTGCTCGATAAAGAGCGCCATGCGCCGCACCGGGACATAGCGCCACTGCTGAAAGGCGGGGTTCTCGGTGACCAAGGTGCGCGCGCCAAAGACGACCGTGCCGATACCCGGGAAGGCCCGCAGCACGTTGACGCCCTGGGGGTTCAAGATGCCGTGGCGAAAATCGGTCATCAGGCCGCGCGCCACCAAAGCAGTGGTGTTGCGCAGCGTGGTCTCTAGCCCGGCAGGCGCTTTCCAGACGCCGCGGTTGAGGTCGGTGCGGGCGTAGATCCCGGCGACATAGCCGCTGGGCGGCTGCTCGATGGTCGTGCCGGTCAGCGGGTCCTGGGATTCCAAATAGGGGAAGTAGAGCGCGCCGTTGGCGCTTTTGGGGATGGCAGCCAGGAAGGTGTCAATGGTGGGCAGGGGCGCGCTGCCGGAATCGGCCGCGGCGTCGGCGGGCGGGTCGAGGATGACAAAGGCCTGTTTGCGCTCGGCAAAGGCCAGGGCAAAGCTCCAGATGCTGTTGTTCGCCACGCCGGGGATGACGAGCAGGTTAAAGATGGAGACCTTATCCAAGGAAGAATCCTGCTCGAAGACATCGGTGAAATCTACGACACTAAAGGTCGTGACGAAGCCTGCCGGGGGTGTGCTCGTCAGCGGTGTCTGGGTGGCGGCGGTGAAGGTTGTGCCATAGGTTCCGGCGTTGGGGGCGACGGTGACGAGGGTAGAGGAAGGGTCGGCGGCGGTGCCGATGCGCTCTTCGATGAAGTTAGCGGCATTGGCGGCGCTGGTGTTGATGCTCACCCCGCGGAAGGTCTCCACGCGCGCGCCATAGGCGATGACGATGTCGGCCATGTCGTCGACGGCTGAGCTGGGGCTGGGGCGCAGGTTGTTGATGGTGACGGTCATGGCGACGCTGTCGGTTGGCTCGCGCGCCGAGAAGATGACGTCGCCGATGGTAGCCGTAGGCGGCGTGATCGTCCCGCCGCCGACCACCGCGCCCGCGCCATCGCGATATTGCGCTTGCAGCCCCACCACATAGGCGTCGGAGCCGCCGTTGAGGAAGAACTGGTTGACGGCATAGGCGACCTGGTTGGCGACGATGGCGCTGGTGTACAGCCCGCCGAACTCGCGCTCATAGTCGGTGTAGTTGCCGATGCGCACGGCTTGGCCGGGGTTGAGCGTCTTGAAGGGGTGGGTATAGCCGACAAAGACCGTGATCGAGGTGGGGGCGGCGGTGATGGTGCGCGCGTTGCTGGGCAGTTCTTCAATGTAAATGCCGGGGTAAGTCGGGTTGACGGGCATAGGACCTCCTGTCCAAAGTCACAACCAAGCCGAACAATTCCCGTCTACGCGCGGCCCGGGAAAGGCGTATGCACCCTGCGGCGGAGCCGCGCGCAAGCGTGACACGAAGTCTGGAGCGATCACACGATAGAAAAAGCTTGAGAGCGCGATGCTTGTCGACAATGCACCGCTGGGGGATGAACACGGCAGAGGACGATGGGAGCGGGAGCAATGCACAAAACCGGCCCAGCGGAGGCAGGACGCGCCAACGCTATATCCTATTTAACGGGGCGGCGCGCGTTTTTCCGGCATGCATCGCCGCGCGCCCAGGAAACAAAAAAGGCAGCCGGATCCTGTCATGGAATCCGGCTGCCGTCTAGTTCAGGGCAGGTATATTCAGACAGGCATAGACAGACGATGACCTCCCTTCTTTGCGTCTCTTGCGGTGAATCAACGCTATTCGTAGCGCAGGGCGTCGATGGGGTTGAGACGGCTGGCGCGGTGTGCCGGGTAGATGCCAAAGAACAGGCCGACCGCCAACGAAAACAGGATCGAGATGAGGATAACATCCAAGGTGACGACGGCGGCAAAGCCTTCCTGCAGGCGGCTGATGG
>JADLFO010000209.1 GCA_020845455.1 Caldilineaceae bacterium | reverse complement strand
CGTTGGGGTACATATGGAACTCATAGCGTTTGCCGTGCCGCTTGAGTTCGGCCTCATGCTGCGCCACCTGCGCCGGGGTGGGGTTGCGGTCCTCTTCGCCAAACAGACCCAGCAGCGGGCAGACGAGGTCGGCAGTATAATCGATCGGTGCTACCGGCTGTTTGGGCGAAAGCTCTTCCGGCGACATCACCACGCGGCCTCCCCAGCAGTCCACTACTGCATCAAACCCCGGCACTCGGCAGGCCGCCAGGTAGGCATGGCGACCGCCCGAACAAGTGCCAAAGATACCCACCTTGCCGTTGCTGTAGGGCTGGGCGCGCAGAAATTTAAGCGCCCCGGTCAGGTCGCCCATCACCTGGCCGTCGGCCACGCCCTTCTCGGCGCGCACCTTGGCCGCCACATCTTCGGGCGCGCCGTGGCCGGCGCGGAAATAGAGGTTGGGCGACAGCGCCGCATAGCCGTGATGGGCAAACTTGCGCGTCGCCTCGCGATACCATTCATCCCAGCCGGGTGCATGATGCACCAGCACCATGCTGGGGAAAGGGCCGGGGCCAAGCGGGCGCGCAAAGTAGGCGTTGATCGCGTCGCCGCCCGCGCCTTGGATCATCGCCGTCTCGGCGATCATGCCTTCATACACGTCCGTCTGATACATATTTCCATAACCTCCTTGCGCCCGTCGATTGTTAGGTGATATTTTCCAGCAGGAGCAGGAGGGCAAACAGGGCGAAGTTTGCCAGCGTTCCCAGTAGAAAGATACCGGCATCGCCAAACAGATTGCGCTCCCGGCGCACGCTTGCCATCACTACCGCCGCGGTCAAAAAGATCAGCGCCAACAACACCGCTGGGCCGATTGAAAAAGCGCCCAGGATGACGAGCGCCGCCAGCGCGCCGCACGCCGCCCACGCCAGCGTCAGCAGCGCCGGCCTGCCCGACAACACCCCCACAAACACGGCAAGACCCAGCAGCCCCCACTCCAGCAGCGCCAGACCGGGCAGCGGCCAGAGCGAAAGCCAATCCGCTGCGCCGGGCGTGCCCCCGATCGACGCCTGCTCCGCCGCCACCAGCGCCGCGCCCACCAAGCAGACCAGCGCGCCCAGCACAGCCGCCACGCGTTCCAGGATTGATATCACCGCCCCTCCAGCGTCCCATCCTCGCCAAACCGGGTCGACGAAGCTGAATCAGCGCACGCGCTCAAGCGAATACCGACAGCGCCTCTGTAGACCGGCACTGAAGTTTCCCATCAAGGTGCGGTCTATTGTAGCATAGAGCTGTCTATCCTCTATCGCGCCCATCGAGTGCTATCCTCCAACAGAAAGGGTCGATCTATGTCCGAGCAACCAGCCGCCTCTCCGGGCTATGCCCTGCGCCAACGCTACAAATATCTGCGCGTGGCCGATGTGGTCGATGCCATGGATGGGCTGGGCTACTTCAACATCGGCTTTATGGAGCAGCAGATCCAGCCGATCTGGCGGCCCATGAAGTTCTGGGGCGTGGCCGTCACCCTGCGCTGCGTGCCCTCCAACCGCCCGATGTGGAAGCTGGAGACCACCGAGGACATTGTGAACGCCCACGGCATTTGGTTCAGGGAAGTGGGCCATCTGGGCGTCAACGACCTGGTGCAGCCCGGCAGCGTGATCGTCACCGACACCGGCAGCGCCGGCGAGGTGGGCTTCTGGGGGTCCAACAACGCCCTCGACGCAGTGGCGCGCGGCGCGGTGGGCATCATCACCAACGGCTATGCGCGCGACACCGGCGAACTGACTATCCAAAAGACGCCCATTGCTGCCCGCTCGCGCGGCCGCCCCATCATCCCCGGTCGCATCATGGCGATTGAACGCCAGGTGACGATTGGCTGCGGCGGCGCACAGGTACGGCCCAGCGACATCGTAGGCTGTGACGACGACGGCATTGTCGTCGTGCCGATCGAGATCGCCGAACAGGTCGCCGTCCATGCCCAGGCGGTGCTGCTAGCCGACATGCGCGGTCGGCGCAAGCTCTATGAGCGTCTGGGCATGGAACTGGACGAGACGGTCGACGTCGAGCAAGTCGAGCAGTATTATAGCCAGTTCAAATGAGTTAATTCGAGTTGCCACCTTGCAGAGAGCTTCACCGCAAAGGTCGCAAAGTCCAGAACAGGGAGACCGACGGCACAAGGATGTGGATCCCGTTACTGCGTGACGACAATCGGCTTGAGACCGGCCTCAATGACGGCGCGCTGCGGCTCCAGGAAGGGGGGCAGGGCCAGTCTCTCCCCCAGACGGGCCGGGTCTTCGTCGGTGGCAAAGCCGGGGCCGTCGGTGGCGATCTCAAACAGGATGCCCGGCGAGATGCGGAAATAGACCGACTTGAAGTAGTAGCGGTCGATCACGCCCGAGATGGGCAGCCCGATGTCACGGATGCGTTGATGCCAGGCCGCCTGCTCTTCGGCATCAGCCACGCGCAAGGCCAGGTGATGGACCCCGCCCGCGCCCAAGCGCGCGGGCCGCAGCCCCGCCTGCTCGACGGCCCACAGTTGGCGGCCCGGCCCGCCCGCCGCCGTCTCGTAGATCACCGCATCCGCGCCGTCGAAGGCCGGGAAGGGCCGGCGGTCGACCTCGCGATAGTTGAGCAGCCGCGTCAAGATAGGCGCAATATGGTCCAGCCGCGGGGTCGACAGCAGCGACGCATAGAAACCGCGCAGCGCCATCGCCGCGGGCACATCGCTGCCGTCCCAGACCTCGCCTTCATACGCTGCGCCGCCGTCGTCGAGCAGCATCAGCCGCTGCCCTTCGGGGTCCTCAAAACGCAGCAGGCCGCGCCCAGCGAATTGCTCCTGCCCGTGATGCGCCACATTCAGCGCATCAAACCGCGCCTGCCAATAGTCGAGCGCGGCCTGGCCGTCGACACGAAAGGCCGTGCCGATGATGCTGTCGGCGCCGCGCTGTTCGCGGCCGATCTGCGGCCAGTCGAAAAAGGTCATGTCCGTGCCGGGCGCACCCACCTTGTCGGCATAGAAGAGATGGTAGGCGGAGACATCGTCTTGGTTGACCGATTTCTTGACCAGCCGCAGCCCCAAGGCGCGCGTGTAAAAATCGACGTTGTGCCCGATCTGGCCCGACACTGCCGTCACATGATGGAGTCCGTTGAGTTGCATTGCTCCCTCGCCTTTCGGCCATTTTCAATCGCTTTTTATCTGTCGTTCAACCGTTTTCCAACTGACCGTGCAGGAGGGCGGCGATCTACAGTGCGGCGCATTGTAAACCAGATCGGCCTATTGTGAAACGCAAGTGCGCCACTAGCAGCGGAGAACACCGGCGGCGTATCGGCTGCGCTGTGGCTGTACCATACTGCTGCACGGCAGCATCTACCTCTGGCATTTTGGCATAAACCAGACGCCCCCACCTGCATCCGGCTTTCGCAGCCTAACGCACATCTATCGGGAGGTTCCATGACCCGCATTACACATCTGCTCTGTGAATATCGCACCAACCCCTTGGGCATCGACGTGGCCGCGCCCCGACTCAGTTGGCAGTTGCAGACCGACCGCCCCGGCGCACGGCAGACGGCCTATCGCGTCCTGGCGGCGCGCACCCCCGACCGGCTGCAGCCCGGCCAGGCCGAACTGTGGGACAGCGGCAAGGTCGAGTCGGACCGTTCGGTGCATGTCGTCTATGCCGGGCGCAAGCTGGAATCGCGCCGCCGCATCTACTGGCGGGTGGTAGTGTGGGATGAGACCGGCGCGCAGATCGAGAGCGAGCCGGCCTGGTTCGAGATGGGGCTGCTGCGCCGCGGCGACTGGAAGGCCAAATGGATCGGCGCGGCGTTGATGGGCGGGCCGCGCACCCCCGCGCCCGCGCCCTACCTGCGCAAAGCCTTCCATTTGCCCGAAGCCATCGCCTCGGCCCGGCTCTATGTCACCGCCTTGGGTCTCTTTGAGTGTTCGCTCAACGGGCAGCGTGTCGGCGATGATGTCTTTACCCCTGGCTGGACCGACTACAACCAGCGGCTGCAATATAATGTCTACGATGTCACCGGCCTGCTGCAGCCGGGCGACAACGTGCTGGGCGCGGTCTTGGGCGACGGCTGGGCCGTGGGCCATATCAGTTGGCAGCACCGCCAGCGCTACGCCGAGCGCCCCCAACTGCTGGCCCAACTGGAGATCACGCTCGCCGACGGACAGCGCATCACGGTGGGCAGCGACCGCAGTTGGCAGTATGCCTTTGGGCCGATCTTGGAAAATGACCTGCTGATGGGTGAAGCCTACGACGCGCGCCGCGAACTGCCCGGCTGGGATCGCCCCGGCTTCGACGCCGCGGGCTGGCGCAGCGTCGAGGCGCCGGCCGACCGCGGCATGGCGCTGGTCGCCACCAACGGGCCAACCGTGCGCGCCATGCAAGAACTCAAGCCCGTCGCCGACCCGACGGTGAAAGCCGACTTTATCGACAAACGCTACACCTTCGACCTAGGCCAGAACATGGTGGGCCGCGTGCGCTTCACGGGCCGCGCCCCTGCAGGCACAACGGTCACGCTGCGTTTTGCCGAGGTGCTCAACCCCGACGGCTCGATCTACACCGCCAACCTGCGCACGGCCCGCGCCACCGACTATTACACCTTCAAGGGTGAGGGCGAGGAGACCTGGGAACCCAAGTTCACCTTCCACGGCTTCCGTTATGTCGAGATCATCGGCTATCCCGGCGAGGCCACGCGCGACACCATCACCGGGGTGGCGCTCTATTCAAACATGGAAACCACCGGCGCGTTCACCTGCTCTGACCCGCTGGTCAACCAGTTGCAGGGCAATATCGTCTGGGGGCAGAAAGGCAACTTCGTCGATGTGCCCACCGACTGCCCGCAGCGTGACGAACGGCTGGGCTGGACGGGCGATATCCAAGTCTTTGCGCGCACCGCCGCCTTCAACATGGACATCGCCGGGTTTATGACCAAGTGGCTGCAGGACGTGGCCGACGCCCAAGGTGAAAATGGCGCGGTGCCCGCGGTCGTGCCCTCCATGGGGATGGGTCTGACCGACGGCGGCCCGGCCTGGGCCGACGCCGTCGTCATCTGCCCCTGGACGATCTATCTTGCCTATGGCGATACGCGCATCTTGCAGAAGCACTATGCGGACATGGAGCGCTTTATAGAGTTTGTGCTCCAAGCCAGCCCCGGCTATATCCGCTGCGCGCCCGACTACCCCGGCTGGCCCGGCTTTGGCGATTGGCTTTCGATCAACGCCGGCACCCCGCGCGACCTGATCGGCACCGCCTTCCTGGCCTATGACGCGTCACTCATGGCGCAGATGGCGGCGGCGCTGGGCAAGACACGCGCTGCGGCGCGCTATCGCCGTCTCTTTGCCGCGGTCAAACGGGCCTTTGCGGATCGCTATCTCAAGGGCGGCGGCCTGACTGCCGCCGATGTGGTCACGTCGGAGATACGCCGGCAAATGGAGCAGGCCGACAGCATCTCGCGCGGCAATCTCAAAACAGTGGACTACGGCCCCATCACCTCGGCGGTCTTTAACACCAACCTCTTCACCCCCACGCAGACGGCCTATGTGCTGGCGCTGCACTTCGACCTGCTGCCCAAACGGCTGCGCGCCAAGGCCGTGGCGGAACTGGTCGCCGACATCAAACGCCGCGAACTGCATCTCTCCACCGGCTTTGTAGGCGCGCCCTATCTGCCCCATGTGTTGAGCAGCCATGGGCGGCTGGACGTGGCCCATGCGCTGCTGAGGCAGACCAGTTGGCCTTCCTGGCTCTACTCTGTAACCCAGGGCGCGACGACTATTTGGGAACGCTGGGACGGCTGGACCGAGGAGAACGGCTTCCAAAGCGCCGAGATGAACTCATTCAACCACTATGCCTACGGCTCGATTGGGGCGTGGCTCTACAACACGGTGGCGGGCATCGAGATCGACCCCAAGCAGCCGGGCTACAAGCACCTGATCCTGCGCCCGCAGCCGGGCGGCGGGCTGACCAGCGCGCGCGGCGCGCTCCAGACGCTCTACGGCGAACTGCTGTCGGAGTGGACACAGGAAGGCGATCGCTTTGAGTGGACGGTAGTCGTGCCGCCCAACACGACGGCGACGGCGCATCCGCCCCTGCGCGAGGGGGCAGCGGTGCAGCTCGACGGGCAGCCTGTGGCGGGCGCAGAGCATAAGCTGGCGGCAGGCCGCCATCAATTCGTCGTGGCGTGAGCGCCTCGCGGCTACGCATCACGCCTTTTGTGCGGACATTCAGAACGGAATAGACAGATGCACACCGTACCCTTGGGCAAAAGTACCCTACAGGTCCCCCGGCTTGGCGTTGGCGTGATGACTTGGGGTGATCCAACGGGGTTGGCGCGTTGGAACCCGGCACAACTGGCCTATGGCGGCGCGCACGGGATCGAGGAAGAACGGCGCGCCCTAGAGGCAAGCATCGCCGCCGGCGTCACCTTGTTTGATACGGCGGCGATGTACAGCAATGGCGCTTCGGAGCGGCGCTTGGGAGAACTGGCTCAAGGCAGAGATATCTTGATCGCAACCAAGTTCCCGCCTAACCCTTTTTCGCGAACCAACGCCATGCCGCGGGCGCTGGATGCCAGCCTCGTCCGTCTCAATCGGACTTCGGTGGATCTCTATCAGCACCATTTTCCCTCGAACCGGGTGTCGATCCCAGACCTGATGAATCTGATGGCGGATGCCGTCGAGGCGGGCAAGGTCAAGGCGGTGGGCGTGAGCAACTATTCGGCACAGCAGATGCGGGTCGCACACGCGACGCTGGCACAACGCGGTATCCCTCTCGCCTCCAACCAGGTCGAATATTCGCTCTTGCACCGCCGGCCAGAGACCAACGGCGTGCTGGACACCTGCTACGAGTTGGGCGTCACGCTGATCGCCTACCAGCCCTTGGCCAGTGGCGCGCTCACCGGGAAATATACCACGGGCGCGCGGCCCACAGGGTTCCGGCGCTGGATGCCCTACTTCCGCGGCAAAGGGCTGGAGGCAGCAGCGCCGGTTGTGGCGCTGCTGCAAGAGATCGGCGCGCGCTATGCCAAAACGCCGGCGCAGGTGGCGCTGCGCTGGCTCATCGAAAACGAGAGCGTGCTGCCCATCCCCGGCGCAAAGAACGGCAAACAGGCCGCCGACAACGCCGGCGCGCTCTCATTTGGTCTGATGCCCGACGAAGTCGAAGCGCTCGATCAGGCCACGCGCGCTTGGCGCGCGTAGAGGCTGCGGGTCTGTCCATCCAGAACGGCCCCGCAGCCTCTATCAGAACGTCTATTCAAAAATCCAGGGGTCGGCGGCACGCGGCCAGTTGACCAAGTCTTCGCCAAACCAGAGCGCGATCTCGGTCGCGGCAGTCTCCGGGCCGTCGCTGGCGTGGACCAAATTGCGCCCGATCTCCAGCCCAAAGTCGGCGCGGATCGTGCCGGGCGCGGCCTCGGCGGGCTTGGTCGCGCCCACGGTGTTGCGCACCACGGCGATGGCATTGGTCCCCTCCACCACCATCGTCACGACCGGCGCGCTGGTGATGTACTGGATCAGCCCGGCGAAAAACGGGCGGCTCTCATGCACCGCATAATGGCGGCGGGCCAGCGCCTCATCTACCTGCATAAATCTCATGCCCACGATCTTAAGACCGCGGCGCTCGAAACGCTGAATGATCTCGCCCACCAGTCCCCGCTGCACAGCATCGGGCTTCAGAATAATAAACGTGCGTTCCATTGGATATTTTCTCCTCAGGCGTCATTCAAAAGGAGAGGGATTCCTCACTCCGTTCGGAATGACAAGTGATTGATAGTTTCAAGCTGCTTCCAGATAGGAAGCCAGCCAGGCTGCCTCTTCGGGCGTCGACGCGAGCGTGACCGGGGCGACGCCGGCACGGTTCGGCACAGGCACGCCCAACACGCCGCTCATATAGTCGCCGTCGGGGTCCATCGTCTCCACCGGGCTGCGCGCCAGCGCTTGGTCGTTCTCGTCGCCGGTCGCGGCCAACACCACCCAGGCCGGAAGCAGATAGGGGTGGCTCTGCACCAGGTGATGGGCCAGCGCATAGGCCTCCTCCGGCGCGCGGCTCTGCCACAGCGCGATCATCAGACAGAGTTGAAAGTCAATGCGCCGCGCGTCCGCCTTCACCAGTTGGCGATAGGCGCGCGCTGCCGCCTCCCAGCGCAGACCGCGCAGATAGATCGCGGCCAGGCAGGCCAAGTCCAGCGCCAGCGCGCGGGCGTCATCCAGGCTGGTGTGCGCCAGCCCGGCGCGGATTTCCGGCTCATAGGGGTGCATCTCAAAGGCGCGCCGCCACATGGCATGGGCTTGGCCGCGCTTGCCGCGCTGTTCGGCGGCGCGCGCCAAGGCGCGCCAGGCTAGAGCATTGCCGGGGTCGGCCTGCAAGATGCGCCGCGCCCAGTCCTCGCCTTCGTCCCAGCGCTTCATCGCCCAGGTGGTCTGCAGCAGCCGTTGATAGGTCGCCAGATGACGCGGCGACTGCCGGAGAACGGCAGCGGCCAGGCGCGCCACAACCTCCGGCTCGGCGCGCGCCTGGGCCAGATCCATCGCTCGATTCCAGTCGACCAGCGGTGTATCCACCCGGTCGCGCTTGCCCTGTTCGATGGCTCGGCTCCGCGGTCAGCTTAGGGAGCGGGGCCACCCCGCCCGGCTGACTATTATCCAACAAAGCCCGGCGCACGCAAAACCTCAGCGGGTAAAGATGTTATGCGCCCAAGGAGTAGAAGGGCGCGCCGGGGATATGGTGCAGGTGTTTGAGCTTTTCCAATAGGGCGTTCACCTCGCGCTCACCGCCGGGCGCGGGGCCAAAGGGGTCGCTGGGGCCTTGACGGCTGCCGCTCAAGACGCGCAGCGTCGTCAAGACGCTGTGCGACAGGACGTTCAGGTGATAGCCGCCTTCCAAGACCGCCACCAGCCGGCCATGGCACAACTCGTCGGCCAGTTCCATCAACAAGGTCATCAGCCGTGCATAGCCGCTAATGCTCAACCGCATATGCGCCAGCGGGTCCATCCAGTGTGCGTCATAGCCGGCGGAGAGCAGGATCAATTCGGGGCGGAACATCCGTGCCGCCGGGATCAAAATCTGCTGGAAGGCCGCCAAATAACCCTCATCGCCCACCGAGGCCGGAAAGGGGATGTTGATCGTCGCGCCCTCGGCGCGCCCCATCCCCGTCTCGTCGGCCGCGCCTGTGCCGGGATAGAAGGGGTATTGGTGGATGCTGAAAAACAGCACCGACGGGTCACGATAAAAGATATCCTGCGTGCCGTTGCCGTGATGCACGTCAAAATCGACGATCAAGATGCGGTGCAGCCCATGCACGTCCTGCGCCCAGCGCGCCGCCACGGCCACATTGTCCAACAGACAAAACCCCATGCCTGTGTGCTCCAGCGCATGATGGCCCGGCGGGCGCACCAGCGCAAAGCCGTTGTCCATCTGCCTGTGCAGCACCTTGTCCACCACATTGAGCAGCCCCCCGGTGGCCAGCAGCGCCGCGTCGAAGCTGTCGTGGGTCAGATAAGTGTCCGCATCCAGGTGGCCGCCGCTGAAGAACGCCGCCGATTCCAGCCGCCCTAGATAGGCAGGCGTATGCACGCGCAGCACCGCCTGGCGCGGCGCAGGCGTGCTAGGGATCAACGTCACCCGGTGCAGAATGCCGTCGACCTGGAGCAGATTCCAGGTTTCTTCCAGCCGGCGAAAGTTTTCGGGGTGGCCTTCGCGCGTGTGGCGGCGGTTAAAGGGGTCGTAGGAGATTGCAGTACGTTTCATGGGGCTGTGGTGGGTCGAGATACACGCTCGAATTCGGGGTGAAAGATGCGGCGTTCGGGCGCACTTTGTTCGGGCGCACTTTGTTCGGGCGCGCCATGTTCGGGCGCACCGTGTTCGGGAACGCTATCTGCGTTCAAGAGTAGTTCAAACTGGAGGTCGAAGTCTAGCTCGCCAGCCTTGAGGGCGCGGATTTGGCTGCAAAGCTGAACGGGCTGATCGCTGTCGACCGGCTGCGTCGCATAGAGCGTAGCCCCGTCCCAGACCAGGCTGATGCGCCCCTCGTCGAGCGGAAGGCCGAGCAGCGCCCACCACCGCCAAGGGTTGCCGCGGCGCGGGTTGACGGTGAGTTTGCCGTTGCGCCGCTGGATGCCGCAGCCCGACCAAACCGCCAGCCCCGCCAGCGCCGCGCCCAGCAGGGGGTCGGCAAACCCCCAGGGCCGCGCCGGGCCCATCTGCCAGCCGCTCCGCGCCGCCCACTGCGCCAGATCTAGCGGGGCAGGCGGGGTGGGCGCCCCGCCTTCTTCGGCCAGCCGCTCCAGTTCGCAGGCCTCGCTCTCCCAGCGCACGGCGTTGACGCCGTCCTTGCGCAGCGTCGCCAAGGTCACGGCGCGGCGCAGCCCTGCGCCACAGACGGCCAAGACCGCGGCGTCGGCTCGATATTGAGGGTCGAGGCGCAGTTGCACCAACGTCTCGGCGCACGCCGCCAGCGCAGCATAGTGCTCGGCCAGCAGATCGCCGTTGGGGTGGCGCTGCAGATGCTCTTGGAGTGCGGTCAGATAGGCGGCGTTGGCCGCGGCGGTTTCAGCGCCGGGCGGCTCCAACGCATCCTTGGGGCGGATAGGCAGCCGGGCGGGCAGCTTGCCGGCGCTGCGTTCGGCCACGCGACGCAGATGCGCCAGCAAGTTGCGGCCCTGCACGATGTCAAAGGTGTCTAGGCTGCGCACCAGCCCCGGCACATCCGCCACACGCCGTCCGGTGGGGGCCAGACCGCTGCGCAGCCGCTGCACACAGCGCAGCGTCGCCAGCCGCCCGGCCTGTACTGCCCGGTTCAACTGTGGGTCGGAAGTCCAGAGCCGCCCGGTCTTGACCGTGCGGTCCCAGGCCTCCAGGCTGATCTCAAAGGCGCGTTCAGTATCGCGCAGCCCCAGAAAGCCGTTCCAAGCCACCTGCTCGCCCACATCCGAGAGGGTTAGCAGCAGCGGCACTTCGACGATGCCGTTGACCAGGATGAAATAGGTCAGGGTGGCGCGTCCGTCGGCGTGCAGTTCATAGGCCGTAGGCCGCCCTTGGGGGTTGCCAAAGACGCGCGTGCTTTCGGCGTTGTGCTGGGCATAGATGCCGCGCGCGCCCTGCGGGTTGCGCTGCGCCACCAGCAGCCCGTCCACGATGCGCTGGGTCAGCGGCTCGCCCCAGTCGACATCCACATCCAGCCGCAGCAGCCGGTCGCCCTCGGCCTGGCATTCCAGCATCCAGACCACGGCGCGGTCATAGGCCGTGCTCAAGGGAGCGGCCAGCCGTTTGCTGATGATCATCCCCTCGCTGCCCAGGATCGTCTCCTGATAGCCGGGATAGTAGCGGGTGACCATCGCCATCAGGTCTTCGCGCTGCGGGTCGGTGATCAGCAGGCGCAGCGAGCGCACATAGAGAGCGTCGGCCCACGGCCAGACCAGGTCGAGCAGGTCGGTGCGCGCGTCGACGTCAAAGTAAAGGTCGGGGTTTGCCAAACGAGTGCGGACCGTGGGGTCGGCCTCTTCCGGCTCGATGCTTTGCGGCTGGTCGAGAATGGGATCAAATCGATTCATGGGGAGCTTCATTTCTATCGGGCCAAACCCGGCAAGTCACAGCCAAGGCTGCGCGCCGGGCCGACCTAGGCCACAGCCGGGGCCGCCGCGGCGGGCGCGATCTCCTCGCGGTGAACGCCGGCCATCAGCAGACCCAGCCCTTCGCGCGTGGCCTCGGCACGCGGCACAATCGCCACCATCTCACCCTTATACATCACGGCGATGCGGTCGGACAAGGCCATGATCTCGTCCAACTCGGCGCTCACCAGCAACACGGCCACGCCCTCGTCGCGTTTGGCGACAATCTGGCTGTGGATAAACTCGATCGAGCCGACGTCGATCCCGCGCGTGGGCTGGGCCGCGATCAACAGCTTCACGGGGCGGCTGAACTCGCGCGCCACCACCATCTTCTGTTGATTGCCGCCGGAGAGATTCCCCGCCGGCGTATCGACATCCGGCGTGCGCACGTCGTATTCCTCCACCAACACCTCGGCGTGTTCGCGAATCGCCTGTTCGCGCACCGTCCACCCCTGGGCAAAGGGCGCTTTGTAATAGGTGTTCAACACCAGATTATAGGCCACGCTGTAGGTATCCACCATGCCATAGGTGTGGCGGTCTTCGGGCACATGACAGCTTTGGCCGTCGGCGGTGACGCGGCGCGGGCCGGCGTTGGTCATATCCATCTGGCTGATGTGGATCGAGCCGCCTGTAGCGGCGCGCAGCCCGGTCAGCACCTCGACCAACTCGGTCTGGCCGTTGCCCTGCACGCCGGCCACACCTAAGATCTCGCCTGCATGGACATCGAAAGAAACGCCGCGCAGCGCCGGTTCGCCCAAGTCGGTGCGCGCCGCTAGGGTGTCCACCTCCAGCACAGGGCCGCGCGGCTGGGCCGGCGTCTTCTCCACGGTCAGAATCACCTCGCGGCCCACCATCATCGCGGCCAGTGACGCCTGGGTCGCAGCCTTGGGGTCGGCCTCGCCCACCACCTTGCCGTCGCGCAGGACGACGATGCGGTCGGCCACGCGCAGCACTTCCTTCAATTTATGAGTGATGAAGATAATGGATTTGCCCTGATTTTTCAACAATTCCATCACCTCAAACAAGCCTTCAATCTCCTGCGGGGTCAGCACCGCCGTCGGCTCGTCCAGGATCAAGATGTCGGCGTTGCGATAGAGCGTCTTGACGATCTCGACGCGCTGGCGCATGCCCACGGGCAAGTCCTCGACCATGGCATAGGGGTCGACCGACAGCCCATAGCGGTCGGACAGCTCGCGGATGCGCGCCGCTACGCTGCGCGTGTCCAACAGCCCATTGCGGACGCTCTCGCTGCCCAACATGACATTTTCGGCCACGGTCATCACCGGCACCAGTTGGAAATGCTGATGCACCATGCCGATCCCCAGCCGGATGGCGTGGCTGGGGTTGTCCATCTTAACCGGCTCGCCCTTGACCAGTATTTCGCCCTCGCTGGGCCGGTACAGACCGTAGATGATGTTCATGAGCGTGGACTTGCCCGCGCCGTTCTCGCCCAAAAGCGCCAAGATCTCGCCTGGGTAGAGGCGCAGGTTGATGTCTTCGTTGGCGACCACGCCCGGAAAGCGCTTGGTGATCCCGCGCGCCTCCAACACCGGGGTGCGGCTCGTGGGTACAGGAGTCGTCATAGGTGTTTGTTCCTAATGCCAGAAATCATCTCGCCGCAAAGCGGTGAACATGCTCTACTGCAGCGTGCCTTCGGTTTCGTAGACCTTGCCCTCGGCGGCGGGCGGGCGCACACGCCCCACAAAGCCCGACACCGCTACAATCGTCACCACATAGGGCAGCATACTGATAAACTGGCGCGGAATATCCACCACCCCGGCCAGCAGCAGTTCGTTTTGCAGCGCCTGAGTATAGCCAAAGAGCGTGGCCGCGGCCAGCGCGCCAAACGGATTCCAGTTGCCAAAGATCATGGCGGCCAGCGAGATAAAGCCGCGGCCAGCGGTCATGCCCTCTTGAAACTGGCCCACCGCCTCCAAGACCAGGAAACCGCCCGCCAGCCCCGCCAGCGACCCGCCCAAGGTCGTGTTCAGATAGCGGTAGAAGTTGACGTTGATCCCCACCGTGT
>JADLFO010000208.1 GCA_020845455.1 Caldilineaceae bacterium | reverse complement strand
GATGAATCGCCGTGATGTAGAGACTATCCAAACCCACACTTTTTGTTGATAACCGCTCTATCGCTGAACACAACTGCTGCCTTTTACGCCGGAATTCTGCTGATTTGACAACCGGAATCTACAACTAACGACCCCGAAGCAGCCATGTAATAAAGTCTGACGTCCCATTTGCTTACTGAGTGCTAAGCATCATGACATACTGCGCATAGCATGATGAGATTCTCTTCCGTATTATCACCTTCACGGACATGCTCCTGAATATGATGGACTAGCGGGGGCATTTGAACAGAAACCTACGGTTTCGAGAAAGATGATCCGCGAATGACCGTCGGTTTTTGCGCGAAATCTCCGTCAAGATCATCAATGAAATAGGTTCCATTGGGCAGCACATGCCGAAATGGCAACAACGAGATATGAGATAAAGTCTCATCCTCGATAGCTTCCCCTTGTTGCCTCAGACTTTCCACAATGTCATTGATCTTCATCGTATTCCAGTACAGGATGGCGTTGGAGATCAGGCTTAAGCAGCTGGCCTTGTTCATGATTTCTTCGTAATCCCCAGTCGTGAATTCGCCCTGATTAGCAAAGAAAATCCAACGCGGCAGTTTGTGTCGATACTCCCCCTTATTGAGTTGTCGCTGTACAGTTCGGCGCAACAGCGGATCGGTCAGATAGTGCAGGATGTATTCAGTCTTGATGATGCGCCCAAGATGAGTAAATGCCTTGGCTAAGCGGTCTGAGGGATAGCTGTTGGTTAAACGTTGGACGACTACATGGGCGGGTGCCGTGCGCTGCTTCAGCGAGAGCGCCACTCGAATCATGGCTTCCCACTGCTCCTCAACCATCTCTAGGTCAGCAGTCTTATTGAGTAGAGGCGTGAATACACCATATTCGACGTTTTTATCGACCCGGTAAAGCTGCTGATCTTCGAGGTCACGGATACGTGGCATGAAGGAGTAACCCAACAGATAACAGAGAGCAAAAATGATTTCGGTATAGCCGTGGGTATCGGTCGTATGCTTCTGAACCTGTAAAATGGTGTTATTTTCCAACAGCCCATCCAGAACGTAGATTGCTTCACGCGGGCTACAGGAAATTACCTTGGTGCTGAAGACCGAGTACTGGTCAGAGACATGGGTATAGATGCCGATGGCCTTCTCGTAATAGCCATAATAACGCGGGTAATACGAGGCCACTAGGCTACTGGCTCGGATCCCGAAACGTTGCGCGTCAGAGGAGGAGAGGGTTCCGGTTCCATGAAGGGCACTCAACGGCAATTGATGATGCCCATTGACGATTACGGCATTGGCTGCGTTTAGGGTTTCTTCCTGGACAAAGAAATGGAGCACATGCCGTAGCATGTCTACGGTTATGTCTTTCACACTGGCACTCATGGCAACCACACCGAGATTAGTGGCTTGCGAAATCAGGGCAGCCATGAGTGTTTTGTAGAAATGCTTTGGTCTGGCCTGGTGGCCTTGGATAGGGGTAAAGTGCTGACTGAACTGGGTGAGTTGGTCAACCTCCATCAATAATTGCTCAATCCGAATGGATGGCAAACTGGCCTCAATAACTTTTTGTAGTCTGGTAACAGTATCCGGTAACGCAACTAGATCATCGCGCTTCAGTCTGAGTTGCTCATGCTGAATTTCAGCAAAATGGTCGAGGCTGAACTGCTTTTTTGCCGAAGTGACCGCGTCGTGAAACTGCGCGGTGAGGCTGGCTTTGACTTCGTGCTGGTGCGGTTGTTGAAGTTCGGTAAAGGAGGAGTCCTTGCTTTCCTGCCAGCGGGGAGCGCTCAGCATAAAACCCCAGAATGAGACATGTTGCTTGCTTTGTGGCAGATAGAGATCGCCCGAACGCAACGCGTCTTTGATGGCCAAAGCAAGTCCCATCTCCCAGGCATTCCGATTGATGTTGCCTGTAATATCTTTCAATGCCCGGCGCAGTTCTTTGGGAACAAAGGCGGTGGGTGCATCGCGCGGCAGGTGCTTTAGTTCTTCAGAATCCAGCTGCCGAACAAGCTGAATGGCCCGCATTAATGGATCGCTGCCCTGCTCGGCGGCAAAGGGCAAGCGAATAAACTGTGCAAAATATTTGCGCAGGCTGGGATAGCGGGTTAAGAGGAGATCGCCGTATCCGCGCTCTTCCAACTGCTGAAAGACACGCAGATCTTCAAGCGAAGTGCGAAGGTCTACCTCGTTCACTTGTTGCCAGAATGCTCGCTTTGACAGCGGCTCATCGTCCGGCCAATCGAGCAAAAGGCGGGTGGTATTGAGTACCGTATCAACTGCTCTCTTCTGCCGTTTTCGTAGCTCACGATGCTTCTGCTCATAGGTGTTCTTGGTTTGGCGGTACATCTCCGTGACATACTGATCGTGCATCTTGACTAGTTGATCGAGCAGTACTTTTCGCGTTTCCAGCAGAAAGCAAATCATCAGCGCATAACGTTTGTGTTCTTTGAACCGCTTGAGTTCCTTGGCGCTGTATTTCTTGGCCAACCTGAACAGGTAATCCTGGAAAGCAGGCTCGACCAATTGCGTCTCGAACGTATCGATACCCGTTTCTGCTACGATCTGATAGCGTTTGAGATATGTGAGTAGGGATGAAATTTTGGCAGCAGGTGGATACTCTTTTAACTGCGCAAAGTAGGTACGCTGCTCCTCATCCGGTCCAGCGAGCAATTGGTCAATCGTGCTCCGCAAGGCAGGCGAAATCCGTTGATAAATCGACTCAAAAAGCTGGGCATGCACCTGAGCACAGACATGGATGATGAGCCGCTCCAGGACAGAAGGGCCTGGTAGTAACGTGCGGCTAGCCAACAGATAGCTCTCTGCTTGCAGAAACAATGCATCCGGCAAAACGCCTTGTCTGGCCCGTTCTTCCAGCCAGGTTTGTAGTTGTCCTTGGACAGACTCATCGAACTTCTGAAACCCTAAATAGTTCAGGATATTCTTGCGATGCTCCAAATAGGTGGCTTCCCGTTCCGGCACAAGAATCGCCAGAGATGGAGCCAGATCAAGCTGACGATTGAGGTAGTTGATAATGCGGGGGGATAGATCATGCAGCCCATTCAAGAACCGGCCATACAGACGCACCGCACAGAGTTGAATGGCGATAAACAGGCGAGAGCTCTTGCGATACTTGCCGATCTCCTCTCGATCCCCCTCTGACAGTGTCCAATCTCTGGCCATCTCTTCATCGGAAAATTCTTGCGGCAAAGTAATGGGCTGGTAGCGTTCGCGCTTGGTTAGAAATTGTTCTTTTGCAGACATATGTTCAACCAGATATCTTCCCTAGAAACCGAGTAAACAAAACGGGCGTTTTCTTGACGATTGTCAACTCTGCCGGCGGCGCAGTAAAATAGACAGAGGAAAGAGTAAACAAAGTCAGTGAATAAATCAATGTCAATCTACGCTGTTGTACAATGAGTAGATTAACCGCTGGAGGAACTTTATGTGGATCGGCTATGCCCGTGTCTCGACCGATGACCAAAATCTGGATTTGCAGAAAGACGCACTGACCCGTGCAGGCTGCCAGCGGATACTAGAGGATCATCAAAGTGGAGCCAAGGCCGAAAGACCAGGGCTACGCGCGGCTTTGGACTATGCAAGAGAAGGGGACACACTCGTAGTGTGGCGGCTAGATCGCTTGAGTCGCTCACTCAAAGACCTAATTGAGATGGTCACACAACTGGAATCGCGCGGTATCGGCTTGAAAAGTCTGCAGGAGTCTCTGGATACCTCTTCCAGTTCAGGCAAGCTGATCTTTCATATTTTTGGGGCGCTCGCTGAGTTCGAACGAAACTTGATTCGGGAAAGAACCCAGGCGGGACTACAGGCGGCACGCGCCCGTGGACGTAAAGGGGGGCGTCCAGCTGCGCTGGATGCCGATAAAAGAGAACTGGCGATTCATCTCTATGATGCAAAAAAGCATACCGTCGAGCAGATCTGCCAGATGATGGGGATTTCCAAACCAACTCTCTACAAGTACATTCATGCACACGCGGATGACCGTGCTTGCGCGCCGCAAGCGAAGCAACAAACCGAGCGGGTCAGGCAATGAGTCTAGCCAAGCTATTCCGAACTGGGCAATCGAACCAACGCATTTTAGGTTGGGGCGATGTTGTCGTTCTATTGGGCATCATTGCCATACTATATACAGGCGTCCGTCTGGCCCTCAGCGCACCGGATGTTGTGCAAGGCCCAGATATTTCGCTTGCATTCGGCGCGCTTCCCTGGTATGCCGCTTTGTCTCTGGGGCGCATGGCCGCAGCCTATGCGCTTTCCCTCCTCTTCACGGTTGTCTATGGCTATGTGGCTGCCTACAATCGCCGCGCCGAGCAAGTGCTGATGCCCTTGCTGGATGTCTTGCAAAGTGTGCCGATTCTCTCGTTCTTGCCTGTAGTCTTGCTGAGTTTCAGTGCCGTGCTACCCGATATGCTCGCCGCTGAACTCGCTGCAATTGTCCTCATCTTCACAAGTCAAGTCTGGAACATCACCTTTGCCTGGTATCAATCGCTCACCACGATTGGACGCGACCTGCACGAAGCCAGCGCCATTTTCCGCTTGAACCGCTGGCAACGTCTGAAATGGTTGGAGTTGCCCTTTGCCGCGGGTAGCTTGATCTGGAACAGTATGATGAGTTGGGCTGGGGGCTGGTTCTTTCTGATGGCCGCCGAGATTTTCACCGTAGGGGAACGCGACTTCCGTCTGCCTGGGCTGGGTGCCTATCTCCAAGAAGCCGCTAACCAAGGAGATGTGCGTGCCCTGACTTGGGGCATCGTGACCCTGATTCTGGTGGTTGTGCTCCTGGACCAAATCCTGTGGCGTCCCCTCTTGGCCTGGGCCGAGCGTTTCAAGATAGAAATGGTGGAGGATGAGGAGCCTGCTACTTCTTGGTTCTATGATCTGCTGGTCGACGCCAAATTGTTGGCGCGGCTGGCGCGGGGCTGGCAGGGCTGGAACGAACGTCTTGACCGCTGGCTTGCGGCGAGCTTGCCGCCGGTTGAAATGGAAGAGGCGGGTGACCAACGCCCCCACGTTGGTGTATACATTGTCGGCGGCCTGATCGTGGTTGGCCTGCTCTACGTGGCCTACCAGGCTGGCCTCTTGCTGATCGCAGTCCCTGTGCAACAGTGGGCCGTGATCGGTGTCGGGCTGTTCGCCACACTGGTGCGCGTCAACATTGCTCTCGCTATTGCTCTGCTCTGGACTGTACCACTAGGCGTCGCCATCGGCACCAATCGCCGCTTGGCGCGCTGGCTGCAACCGGTCGTGCAGATTACAGCCTCAGTGCCCGCGACGGCCCTGTTTCCAGCCTTTTTGCTGCTCTTTCTCCACCTACCCGGTGGTCTCAATCTCGCCTCGGTAGTGTTGATGTTAGCCGGTACGCAATGGTACCTGCTCTTTAATGTCATTGCGGGGGCAAGCGCCATCCCGCAAGATCTCAAATACACGGCGTCGCTGCTGCACCTCGACCGGCGCACACGGTGGCGTATGTTGATCTTGCCGGCACTCTTCCCCTATATCGTGACAGGTGCGATCACGGCCAGCGGTGGGGCATGGAATGCGAGCATCGTGGCGGAACATGTGCAGTTCGGTGGACGCACACTGGTCGTCACAGGTATCGGCGCTGTTATTGCCAATGCGACCGCTGCGGGCGACTATCCCCTCCTGTTGGCGGCAACGCTGGGCATGATTTTGGCCGTGGTTGCTATCAATCGCCTGCTTTGGCGCCGTCTCTATCGACTGGCCGAAGAACGCTTTCGCATGGAGTAACTCCAATGAATGAGGAAAAACTGCTTGAACTGGAGAATGTAGTTCAAAGCTATCACAGCGGTCGGCGCACCTTTGTGGCCGTGCAGGATATCAATCTAACGGTGCAGGCGGGCGAGTTTGTCGCCTTGCTCGGTCCTTCCGGCTGTGGCAAAAGCACCCTGCTGCGTATCATCACCGGGTTGCAGCGTCCGACGAGTGGCAAGGTGCTCTACCGCAACCAACCGTTGCACGGCGTCAATTCCCATGCCACCATTGTCTTCCAGACCTTTGCCCTCTTTCCCTGGCTCTCCGTGTTGGACAACGTTGAGATTGCGCTCAAAGCACGTGGTGTACCCGCAAGCCTATGCACACCGCGCGCCCTCGACCTCTTGGATCGTGTGGGTCTGGACGGTTTTGAGAGCGCCTATCCACGCGAACTCTCCGGTGGTATGCGCCAGAAGGTAGGCTTTGCACGCGCCATGGCCGTGGAGCCGGAGCTGCTTTGCTTGGACGAACCTTTTTCGGCCCTAGATGTGTTGAGTGCTGAGTCCTTGCGTAACGACCTGATCGAGTTGTGGACAAGTGGAAGTATCCCCATCAAGGCGATTCTGATGGTGACACATAATATTGAAGAGGCGGTGCTGATGGCCGGTCGCATCGTGGTGATGGATAAAGAACCAGGTCGCATCGTCGCCGATATCCCCAACCCGTTGCCTTACCCACGCCAGCGCAAAGCAATCGCTTTTACCCAACTCGTTGACCGTGTCTACGGCCTGCTGGCGGGCCAGACGCAGCCGGAACATGTCGAAATGGGTACGGCCCCCGGCGAACCGGGTCAGACGCGCAGCCTGCCACCTATCGCCATCAACGACCTAGCCGGGTTGTTAGAGCATATGGCTATTACCGCCACCCCTCATGTCGATATCTACCAACTCGCGAGTGACTTGGGTCTTGATTCAGACCATTTGCTGCGTTTGCTGGATGCGGTGGAGTTGCTGGGCTTCGCCACGATTCTACAGGGCGATGTCACATTGACACCGCTGGGCGAGACCTTCGTCGAAGCCAGCATCCTTGGGCGTAAGGATATCTTTGCGACCCGCATCCGTCGCCTGCCCATCTTCAGGTGGGTTTTCGCCTTGTTGCGCGCCACCGCGCAGCATCACCTGGGGTGGAATGTAGTCAAAGCGGCCCTGGAACTGGAGTTTCCCCCCGCTGAAGCCGCTCGACAGCTCGACACGCTGGTGGACTGGGGGCGGTACGGTGAGGTATTGGCCTACGACGATCGTAATGAATTGCTGGCCCTGGAGCCGGAAGCGGATCGCGTCGGCGTACACACGGCGTGAACCATGCGGTGCCAGCATCCCCCAACTCGGTCATACAGGCCAATTACACAGGAAGACTTTTGATGAACCGTCACGACATGGGCCAGCACCAGCGAATTGCACTGATATTGCGCTAATAGCCCTACGTCCACCATCGGATATTTGGCTTGGGCTTCGTCGCGTGAAGCAACGGCGCGTAGGGCAAGAGCGCAGATAGCGCCCGGCGGCGCATCTACGCTTCTGTCACGGAACGTCTCAGGAGAACGTGCTATGTTTCAACGAGTCTTAATTCCCCTCGATGGTTCTGCGCTTGCCGAGCAGGTGCTGGCCCATGTCGGGCAGTTTGTCTTGCCCACAACTACCGAGTTGGTGTTGGTGCGGGTATTGGAAACGATGCGCTATCCGCCGTCGAGATATGGCCCTGTGCCGATGGATCTCTTTGATTCAGTTCGCCGGCAATATGCGTCCTATTTAGAGGAGATGAGCATACAACCCCAGGCGGCCCAGTACCGGGTGGTCACGGTGGTCGCGGAAGGCGACGCGGCTACGGAAATCCTCAAGACTGCCCAGAACTGCGGCGCAGACCTGATTGCGATGACCACCCGCGGGCGCTCCGGCCTCAAGCGTTGGGCGTTGGGCAGCGTTGCCGAACATGTACTCGAAGGCGCTTCTTTGCCTGTCTTGCTCGTGCGTGAGCAACCTGGCGGCGCACATAACCGGCTGCAGCGCATTATGGTGCCCCTAGATGGCTCCGCCCTGGCCGAACAAGTGCTGCCATACGCCCAATGGCTAGCGCAGACGACCGGTGCCAAACTACTGCTTCTGCAAGTCGTTGATGATCCTGAGGTCGAATTTTCTAACGCACAGTGGCCGCCCTCTGCTACTTCAAGCTCACCACATGAGCATGGCGTTGCCCTGGCACAAGA
Source organism: Caldilineaceae bacterium (assembly GCA_020845455.1). Classification (GTDB taxonomy): domain Bacteria; phylum Chloroflexota; class Anaerolineae; order Caldilineales; family Caldilineaceae; genus QEUY01. Next base: position 1,371 of record JADLFO010000208.1, on the reverse strand, counting down.
GTATCTCCAAGCTGTGTGCGACCGTCTACAGGCCGTTGGCCTCACCTGCCATTACAAGGTATTGGGGGGCATCCCACACCAGTCGATCTGCCAAATCGCCCAGCGCAGGCGCATCGATATGGTGGTGATGAGCACGCACGGTAATTCTGATCTACGGCGTTGGCTTTTTGGGAGTGTGGCGAATCATGTGATTCGCGGCGTAAGTTGCCCAGTCCTCGTAGTGCGAGAGCTACCTACATGACAGACAGTGTCACTGCATATGATCAATCGCCGCTGTAAAACGCCAATAATGGCTCTGAGAGTATCTATATGATAGTCGCCGACAAATTGAATTATACTTCCTTACGCATAAAGGTTAGGACGATGACAAGTGCGGCAAGGGGGACGAGCAGTGATAATTCGCCAATCCGCAAAAATAATAGCCCGGTGACAACGGCTACGACGACATAGACAAGCCATGTTAAGCCATAAAACCAGGGGCCGTCGCTTGAGAATAGATGACCTGTGCTGGCCTCGACCTGCACCACTTCAGGAATGTCTCCTATCTCAACAAGATGTAACTAGCGCATGAGTTTGATTGTGAAGCTAGTCAAGGTGCCAGTAATATAGGTCGTGGCCGGACCAGTGTCGAGATGTAGTACGACTGCACTCTGGATTCCCATCGCCATTGCTGCGAGCGCGATGACGCCAAAACCCAAGGCACCTGTTCGGTCCTCGCCCACAGCGTTCCACATCGCCAGCAAGCATACGATAATGCCCAACTCGATAGCCAAAGCCCATCTAGTTGATAACGGTGGGGCCTCCATGCCGCGTCGCCGGATCAGCATGATGCCGCCTATGGCAGCGCCAATAAGGTACGCACCAACTGAAACTACTGCGCGCAGCCCAGTCTGCAGATTGCCTTGTGCGAGCGATGTAGCAAGTACAATGGTATTTCCGGTTTGGGCCGCGGTAAGCACATCAAAACCAAGATAAATTGCGGCATCAACACCACCTCCGGTGATAGCCAAAAGTAGTACTGTCAATGCTCTGCTGAACGTTACTTTATCCATCATTCCATCTTTTGTGAATGATACTACGGGATTTTTGCCTACTCACCTAAGCAGGCGCACTTGCATCTGATCCCAATGAATTGTATTCCTGCTATGTTTTAGCATAACCAGGTTCTCGTTCTCACAGCAATGTTCGAATCTGGTCTTCTACTACAACATGGCCTAAGCTTGACCTAGCACAACAGGATGGCATTGATCTGCCCCCAGGAACTAGTCCAGTTGGAGTGAGAGTTTTGACTTTTGTGCAAAAGCAGCGGGCGGCGTATAGCCAAGGCTGCTATGCGGACGATGATGATTGTACTCTTGTCGCCATTGCTCG
>JADLFO010000207.1 GCA_020845455.1 Caldilineaceae bacterium | reverse complement strand
GGTTAGGGGGAGGGGGGAACCGCGCCACCGCCCGGCAAGCATGGCCCGCCTGGCAATCACGGAAACCACCAAGGCGCCAAGACACCAAGGTAGAAAAGAAGGGCGCACCGCCACGAGATGACAGACACCACGCCGGAGATGGAGAACTCGCGCTCCCGCCTTGTGTCCTCGATGCGGTGGCGGTTCGATTCTATTCCGCGGTGCCTTGGCGTCCCGGTGGTTTCGGACTGGAAGGACAAGCCACGCTGCGAAAGTGCGCGTGCGGCCCCTCCCCCTACCCCCTCCCGCAAGGGGAGGGGGGACCAAAATGGGAAGCCGCTTCGGCGGCAATTCGCGAACCGGACACCCATGGGACAAGCCCGGGCATGACGGGCTAGAAGAAGCCATGACCTCGCCCCGCGCCGTCAGCATCGGCAAGCTCAGCCTCTCCAACGCCAGCCCGATCGCGCTGATCGCCGGGCCGTGCCAGCTGGAGAGCCGGCAGCATGCGCTGGAGATGTCGCGCGCGCTGAAGGAAATGTGCGACGATCTCAAGATCGGGCTGATCTACAAGACCAGCTTCGACAAGGCCAACCGCAGCTCGGTCGCGACGGCGCGCGGGCTGGGCATGGACAAGAGCCTGCCCATCCTGGCGGAGGTGCGCGAGAGCGTGGGCGTGCCGGTGCTCACGGACGTGCACGAGCCCGAGCAATGCGCGCCGGTCGCCGAGGCGGTGGACGTGCTGCAGATCCCGGCCTTCCTGTGCCGCCAGACCGATTTGCTGCTGGCGGCGGGCAAGACGGGCAAGCCGATCAACGTCAAGAAGGGGCAGTTCCTGGCGCCCTGGGACATGAAGAACGTGGTCGCCAAGATCGACAGCACCGGCAACATGAACACGCTGGTCTGCGAGCGCGGCGTCAGCTTCGGCTACAACACGCTGGTGAGCGACATGCGCGCGCTGCCGGTGCTGGCCGAGACCGGCTGCCCGGTGGTGTTCGACGCCACCCACTCGGTGCAGCAGCCGGGCGGGCAGGGGGCCGCCAGCGGCGGGCAGCGCGAGTTCGTGCCGGTGCTCGCGCGCGCCGCCGTCGCGGTGGGTGTCGCCGCCGTGTTCATGGAAACCCACCAGGACCCCGACAAGGCGCCCAGCGACGGGCCCAACATGGTGCCGATCAAGGCCATGCGCGCGCTGGTGCAGTCGCTGATCGCATTCGACCGACTGGCCAAGGCGACGCCACTTCCGCGCTTTTAACGGGAGCGCCGCCGTTTGCGGCATCTATTGCAGTCCCAGTCGATCGACGGGCCATACGGCCATCTGAACGGCGTGCCGCAACTCGCCAGGCAGGGCGACCTGCTCAAAGGCTTCCCGTCGAACTGATCGCCGGGGCTACTGGATTTTCGAGTAATACCAAGCTGCGCTGAGCGTGACTCACGCGGGGGATTCCCAAATCGGTGAAAGTCTGAATCACTATGGCGAACCTGGAGGTTTGCCATGGGTTCTGCGATCGGGCTTCGGGAAGACCATGACGGCTCAGGGCTGAGGTCGCTGGCGAAAGCGACGAAGCAGGCCGGTCAGGCACGGCGGCTGTTGGCGTTGGCGGCTATCTATGACGGCGGCAGCCGAAGCGACGCCGCGCGGATCGGCGGGGTGACGCTTCAGATCGTCCGTGACTGGGTGCTTCGGTTCAATGCCGAAGGCCCCGAGGGTCTGGTCGATCGCAAGGCTCCTGGCAACGCCTCGAAGCTCGACGACAGCCACCGCCAGGCGCTTTCGGCGCTGGTCGAGAGCGGGCCGATCCCGGCGATCCACGGCGTGGTGCGCTGGCGGCTGAAAGACCTCGTGCAATGGATCTGGGAAGAGTTCCGCATCGAGCTGGACGCAACGACGGTGGGGCGGGAGTTGAAGAGGCTGGGGTTCCGCAAGCTGTCGGCGCGTCCGCGCCACCATGCCCAGAACGAGATGGTGATGGAGGATTTTAAAAAAACCTGCCTGCCGCATTGGACCAAATCCGCGCCGAACTCCCGGCGGGCGTCGCGATAGAACTCTGGTGGCAGGATGAGGCCCGCGTCGGCCAGAAGAACAAGATCACCCGTCGCTGGGCGCGGCGGGGAACACGTCCCAGGGCGCCACGCGACCAGCGAACCAAGTCGGCCTACATTTTCGGCGCCATCTGTCCGCGGCAGGGCAAGGCGGCTGGGCTGGTCTTGCCCTTCTGCAACACCGCGGCCATGAACCTTCATCTGCAAGAGATATCGCAGGCTGTCAGCCCCGGAGCCCACGCCGTCGTCCTGCTCGACCAGGCCGGCTGGCACACCACCGGCAAACTCAGCCTCCCCAACAACATCACCCTGATGATGCTGCCATCGCGTGCCCCGGAACTGAACCCGGTCGAAAACGTCTGGCAGTTCATGCGCGACAATTGGCTTTCGAACAGGATCTTCAATTCCTACGACGCCATCATCGACCATTGCTGCGAAGCTTGGAACAAGCTCGTCAATCAGCCCTGGCAAATCATCTCGATCGGCACCAGAGACTGGGCCAATGGGTTCTGATCAATGCAGCTTGGTAGTAGGCGTCGATCGGCGCCTGGCCTATGCCGAAGGTGAGCGCCCCCATGGCGCCGCCGATCAATGCGCCCTTCAAGCCGCCGGTCAGGAGCCCCGTCACCCCGCCGGCGATCACCGCCCCCTGGATCGAGGTAAGCCCGCCGAAGAATCCGACGCCGATCCCAAGCCCGAACGGCCCGGTGGCGAGGGTCGCCACCCCGATCCCCACCGCCAGCGCCAGGATCGGCTGGCTCTGGAAGAAGTGCTTGATGCTCTTGAAGATCTTGCCGATGGAGAAGTACCCACTGGGGTCGGTGTAGGCGAGCGGGTTGTTGAGCACGTAGCTGTAGCGGTTGAAGGACTGGAGGTTGACCGGGTCCTGCACGTTGGGGTCGGCCGACAGGAACCGGCCGAGGAGCGGGTCGTAGATGCGCCCGTTCATGTGCACCAGCGCCAGCTCCTCCAGATGCTCGTGCCCGGTGAAGCCGCGGTTGGTGATGGCGTTCTGGTCGAGCAGGCTGGGGATCGACTGCGCCAGCGGCTCGTCCGTGCCGTCGGTGTTGCGCCTTTTGCCCCAGGCGTCATACGCCAGGC
>JADLFO010000206.1 GCA_020845455.1 Caldilineaceae bacterium | reverse complement strand
TTCATATGGGGGCTAGATGCGTTGGGGGCAAGATGTGCCATCGAGACGGCGATCATGGTAGAATGGGCCTGCCGGCCAGAACGCAGCCGTTCTGTTGTCGAGCCACAGCTACCCACCCCGGCCTGTTTATGGGCCATGATCTAGACCACGCGCCAGGAGGCAAGGCTGATGAAAGCCATCCGTGTCCATCAATTTGGCGATGCGTCTGTGCTCCAGTATGAAGATGCGCCGCTGCCCGAACCCAGGCCAGGTGAAATTCGTATCAAACTGGTGGCCGCCGGCCTTAACTTTATCGACATCTATCACCGCACCGGGGCCTATCCGTTGGCGACACCGTTTACGCCCGGCATGGAGGGCGCGGGAACGGTGGACGCCTTGGGGCCGGGCGTGGCCGATCTGCAGGTCGGCGACCGCGTGGCCTATCCGCTGCAGATGGGCGCGTATGCCGAGGTTGCGGTTGTGCCCGCCGACCGGGCTGTGCGTGTGCCGGAGGGAGTTGACCTCAAGACTGCGGCGGCGGTGATGCTCCAGGGGATGACCGCGCACTACTATTCGACCAGCACGTTTCCGCTGCGCGCCGGCGATAGGGCGTTGATCCACGCCGCGGCGGGCGGGGTGGGGTTGCTGCTGGTGCAGATGGCGAAGCTGTATGGCGCGTGGGTGGTGGGCACCGTTTCCACCCAAGAAAAGGCTGACCTAGCCAAGCAGTCCGGCGCTGACGAGGTGATTCTCTACACCGAGCAGGACTTTGAGAGCGAAGTCAAGCGGCTGACCGATGGCCGCGGGGTGGATGTGGTCTATGATTCGGTGGGCAAGACCACCTTCGATAAGAGTCTCAACTGTCTGCGCCCGCGCGGCATGATGGTCTTGTGCGGCCAAGCCAGCGGGCCGGTGCCGCCGATGGACCCGCAGGTGCTAAACCAGAAGGGCGCGCTCTATCTGACGCGGCCCACCCTTGGCCCCTATATCGCCACCCGCGCCGAACTGGTGCAGCGCGCCGACGACATCTTTGGCTGGATTGAGGCGGGCAAGCTCAGGGTGCGGATTGACCAGAGCTTCCCGCTGGCTCAGGCCGCAGAGGCCCACCGCTATATGGAAGACCGGCGCACCAAGGGCAAGGTGCTGCTGATCCCCTAACTCCCGGAAGTCAATCCGAACCAGACCCGCGCCTGCCTGCGCTTTTACTGTGCGGGGGCGCGGGTTTTCTTTTGGCGCGCCCGGCTAGGGGCGCGGCCGGATCTGCCACAACTCGACCACCAGGTCGGCCCCAAAACCGGTGGGGTCGAACTCGTCGGTCTCGCCGGCGTCATAGCCGACCCGGCTGAACAACTCCTCGATCATGCGCGAAGAGTGGTGCTGCGCTTCGCCGAAGGTGTTGAACAAGTAGACGGCGGAGGGCAGGATCGCGGGGTAGCCCATCTCATAGAGCGCATAGGCGCGCCGGCCCTGCTGCAGCCGGGTCACGACCTGGTCGGCGGTCTGATGGATGCGCTCACCACCGGCGGCGCGTGCGACGTCAAAGCGGAAGGCAAAATGGGTGCGCAGATAGCCTTGTTCCAGCAAAAAGCGCCCCAGCCGCTGCAGTGCGGACTGCAATTGGACGAACTCGGCGGGGCTGTGCAGACGGGGGGGCAGCGCCAGGTCGAGCGTGGGCGTCACGGCATCGAAGAAGCGCCTGCCGACGGCCTGGGCAAAGCCGTGCCGGTCGGGCGCGAGTTCAAAGGCCGAGCGAAAGAAGCCATAGGAGAGCGAATCAAATTCGCCCGAACGCAGCGGGTCCGCTGCCCCGGCGGCGAAGGCTTCCACCAGCCCAGGGTGGGGCGGGCGCTGATAGACTAGCTGCATATATTCGCGCACATAGTCGCGCACCGGCGCCAGCTCGCCGGAATTCCCCGGCAGTTGGCGCCAGCTTGCGCCGATCGCTTGGGCCATACAGCCTGCGAACACTTCCTTCACCGGCCACCAGGCCGCATAGTCGGGGAAAGGTCTGGCGGCGACAGCTTCCGCCAGGCTGCGAAGGCTCATGGCCTCTCCTTTGATTGGGGTGTGAAAAGGGCGGTAGCCAAACGAGCGCCAGAGGGTGAACGTCGATCTGATCTTGCCAAACAAAGCGAACTCGGTCATAAACCAGGTTCGCTGTAAACACATATAACCTCTTCGGCTGTCTGCCTGTGTAGACGGCCACCGCTAGACGACCGGCGTCACGAACAGCCGCCAGGCGATCAGCCCGTCGGGCACGCCGTTGGGGAACTCCTCGGCGATGGCCTCGTTGATGCGCTCGATCCGATTCTCCGGATTGGGGTGGGTGCTCATGAATTCCGGCGGGCGCGGCCCTTGGCCGGCTTCGTCCAACTTTTCCATCACCTTCGTCATCGAGCGCGGGTCATAGCCCGCTTCCGCCATGATGCGCACGCCCACCCGGTCGGACTGGAGTTCGTCATCACGGCCATATTTCATGGTGATCAACTGGCCGACAACCATTGCCAACTGGGCCGCGCTCGATCTTTGCGGGTTGTCCGGGTCATAGAGCACCGCAGCCGCCGCGCCGGCCAGCCCTTGGGTCAATTGCGCTTTGGCCACCTGCTCGGAGGTGTGGCGGCCTACGACGTGGACAATTTCATGCGCCAACACGCCGGCGACCTCGCCTTCGGTGTCCATGATGTTCAGCAGACCGGCCGTGATGAAAATCTGGCCGCCGGGCAGCGCAAAGGCATTGATGGTCTGCGGGTCGGCCAAGACATGAAAGTCAAACTCGTAGGGCGTGTCTGCCGCTTCGCTGCCTTGGACAAGCTTCCGGCCGATCGCGTCGATCTGGGCTTGGACCTGTGGGTCGTCGTAGAGACCGCCGAACTGCGCCGCCATCTCGGGCGCGGCCTGCAGGCCCAGGGCGATCTCTTGGTCGACTGTATAGGCGATGCGCTGGTTTTCGCCCGTCACCGGATTGTATTCTTCGCGCGTGCCAAAGAAATAGCCGCCGACTGCGATCACCACCAAGATCAGCGCTATGATCAGCCGCCCTGACATACTGCTGTCACGTCGCATTGTTTTTTCTCCTCGCCTTTCCTCGCCTTTTTGAAAGAGCATCCCTTTTAGGGGATCAAATCGCTCTTGTTGAAGCCGGTTTGTAGCTTGCGCTTCTATCGCCGCGGCACAATAAGGGCCGCAGGCCTGTGGAAGAGTATAGCGAGGCGCATCTTTGGCTACAACGGCGCAGACGCCAGTCTGCGTCTGCCAACAGGGACAGCCTCAAGATGGGGAACTCCCCTATGCCTATGGCCTGGTTTGCACGCGGGTACGGGCAATGAAAAGGCTGGTAGGCGGCATGACACGCCACCTACCAGCCTGCTGTGCGCCGGTGATTAAGCGATGGTATTACATCGTCCAGTCGCGCAGGATACGCTCGACCTCTTCGGCGTGGCCGGTCTCATCGCGCACCATGTCTTCCAACTGGACGGACAGCCCTTTGTCGCCGAACTCCTCGGCCTGTTTGGCCCGCTCCTTGTAGCCCTGCACGGCGGCGCGCTCTGCCTTCTGCACCGCCTCCAGCAGCCCCTTGTTCGAGCCGGCGTCGGCCACCGGCGCGGGGACGGTGATGGGCGTGCCGCCCAGCGCCACGATCTTATTGGCTAGGAATTGGGCATGTCCCTGCTCGTCGGGGACCTCCTGCAAGAAGAACTCCACAAGCTGAGGCCGGTATGGCCCGGTCACTTTGGCCGCATAGACGATGTATTGGATGATCGCCGCCAACTCGTTGGAGAGGTCTTCATTCAGCTTCTTGATCAAGGTGTTCTTATCCATGCCCCAAATCCTTTCATATCATGCTGGTTGTGAAACTCACGCGAAGACTGGCCGGCAGCCATCAGTAGGGTCCACCGGAATTCTCAGGGAAGGCGTGAGAAGCGCTGCACCTTGCAGCGTATCTCAGCTTAGGGCGCAAAGCAGGGACCTGGACTCCATTTTCCAAGCCTGCTTTGCGCCCGACTGTTTTCCTGCGCGCAGGAGATGCCCACCACCTCCTGCGCGCTTCCGGTGAACCGGTAGCCCGTCCAAGTCTTCCGGATGTAAGCGAAGCCTGTTGTCTGCGCTGCACCCATGTTCTATCGTGGGCGGCGCGTGACATGGCGAGGGCCGGCCCAGAAGCTGTCCGGTGAACAACACTTGTGTGCCAGATACAGGCGTGTCGGGGGCACACCAAGCCTCATTCACCGGGCAGACCTTCCGGCCCCTACCGCTACCTTCAATCTACCTACCTCGATGCCTTGCCGTTCCCCACCAAACGGCGTCTTACCCAACGGCGGCGCTTTGAAAAGCGCGCCGGAAGAATTGCGGATAAGATGCGTGGTCGCGTGACCGCTAGGCCGCGATACGCCGTCCGAAGATGAGCGCCACCACAAAGAGCACTAGGAACACAAAGAAGAGCATCTTGGCGATGCCCGCCGCTGCGCCGGCAATGCCGCCGAACCCCAGCAGCGCCGCAACCAGCGCCACCACCAAGAAAATGACTGCCCAACGCAACATGTTTCACCCCTGTGTCGTCGACGTTGTTTCTGTGTCATTGTCGATATCGATGCAGGTTCCTGTGCTGCCTGGCTCCTGCGGTTTATCTTGTCTGCCCACAGTGTAGCGCCCGACGGATGCCCGCTCAACGGCGCAGCCGACAGTCTTGATCTGCCATTTGAGGAAGGGTCTACCCTGTCGTTTCCGACAGGCAAGGATAGAGGGAGTGTCATGCGCCCCGCAAATGGCAGGGCGCAGATCGGGGTATGGGGGCTACAGGGGTGTGGATTTTGGGCGCGGGGACTATTTGCGACGCAGCGCCCAGGCGATGGCTTCGGCGCGCGAGCTGACGCCTAGTTTGTCATAGATATTGGAGAGATGAAAGCGTACGGTGCGTTCGCTCACCGACATCTCGTTGGCGATGCGCGTGTTGGTCCAGCCCTGCGCCAACATCTTGAGAACTTCCTCTTCGCGTTCGGTCAGGTCGAGCATGGAGTGGGTGGTCTCCTTGCGCGCCAGGGCCGCGATCTGGGCGGCGGCGCGCCGGCTGAACCAGCCTTCCTCGCCGCGCGCCACCCCGCGTACCGCTTCGACGATCGCGCCGGGCGCTTGATCTTTGGTCAGATAGCCGACCGCCCCCTTGGCGAGCAGGCTGGAGATATACTGGTCGTCGTCGTAGGCGCTCAAGACCAGGATGCGTACCGACGCCCCCGCCGCCTGCAGTTCGCCGGCCACTTCTACCCCGGACTTGCCGGGCATCTCCATATCCAAGAGCAGAACATCAGGTTTGAGCCGTTCGACCAGCGCCAGCACCGTATCGCCTCGGTCTGTCTCGCCGACCACGACGATATCCGATGCCTGCTCCAAGAGCATGCGAATACCCGACCGGATGATGGGGTGGTCGTCGACCAGCAGCACACGGATCTCGCTCATGATACTCCTAGTTCTGGGGCTGTACCGCCTCCGTGGGCATGACATCGGTCGCTTTGCTTGGCCGGGGGGCGCGCACCAGAATTTCGGTTCCGCTGCCGGGCGCCGATTGAACGGAGAGCTGCCCGCCGATGGCCTCGGCTCGTTCCATGGCCCCCAAAAAGCCGAAGTGACCTTGGCGTGCAAAGTCCAACCAACTGCCCGGCACTTGAAAGCCGTGGCCGTCATCTTCGACGCGCAGCAGCAACTGCCGTTCACCCAGGCGAAACTGCACGCGCACCAAGGTGGCATCGGCATGCTGGACGACGTTGGCCAGCGCCGACTGGTAGATGCGAAAGAGCGCCAGCCGCACGCGTTCGGGCAGTTCTTGGTTGTCGGCGTCCAGTTCCAAGGTGATCTGGAGATGGGGATACAGCTCACCGAAGGCCTGGGCGTGGGCACGGATGGCCTTTTCCAGCCCAAAGGGCGCCAGTGCCGGCGGGCGCAGATTGCCGCACATGGCGCGCAGCGTGTTGATCACCGACTGTAGCCCCTCTTGTACAGTTGCCAGATGCGCGGCGGCTTGCCCATCTTGCACCGACCCGGCCAAGATACCGAGGTGAAAGCGCGCGCCGATCAGGTCTTGCAGCGGGCCGTCATGCAGTTCGCGCGCAAAATGCAGCCGTTCGCTTTCACGGCTTTCAGCCAGCCGCATGCGCGTCTCGGTCAGTTCGGCCATCATGCGTCGCTGCTGGATCGCATAACGAATGGCGCGCTCCAGCGCCGGCGCTTCGAGCGAGCCTTTGACCAAATAGTCGGCTGCGCCGGCTTCCATGGCCTGTAGGTCGACTTCGTGGTCGCCTTGGCCGGTCAAGAGGATGATCGGGGCTTTGCAGCCTTTGGCAACCGCGGCCTGTAGCAGATCCAGCCCGCTGTGCGGCCCCAGCCGGTAGTCTAGGAGATAGACATCATAGCTTCCGGCTACCATGGCATCCAAGGCGCGCGCAAAGTCGTTCTCCCATTCCAGCATCGGCATGGACCAGCGGAATTCACGGATGAGTTCGCGGGTGAGTATATAGTCGTCTTCGTCGTCTTCAACGAGCAGAATACGCAATGTAGGGTCCGCGACGTGCATAGCGGCGTTAGCCCCCGAATTCATCCTCGGGCGGCAGTTCGACGATCTCAAACCAATAGCGGCCCAAAGTCTGCATCAGGTTCACCAGCCCCTCAAAGGTGACGGGCTTGACAATAAATGAGCTGACCCCTAGGTCATAGCTGCGCAGGATATCTTCTTCGGCTTTGGAGGTGGTCAGCACCACGATCGGGATGCGGCGCAGTTGTGGGTCCGCCTTGATCTCGTGCAGCGCCTCGCGCCCGTCCTTGCGCGGCATGTTGAGGTCGAGCAGGATGATGCCGGGGCGCGGCGGGCGCGAGCCGGCGAAGTCGCCCTCATGGCGCAAAAACTCCAGCAACTCTTCGCCGTCTTCGACAAAATAGAGGTCGTTGGCCAAGCGGCTTTCGCTCAGCGCCTCCTTTGCCAAGTAGCGGTCGTCGGGGTCATCTTCGGCAATCAGAATCGTAATCGGTTTTCCCGTCGGCATTTCCGCGTCACTATCTCCTTGTCGCTATTTTTCCGTGGCTATTTCCTGTCGCTGCCCGCTTACGGCGTTCCTGCGCGCGCCACGCATGGGTCGCACAGAGGGCGTGTTCAGTCCAGTTGTCTTTGGGGCAGGCAGATCGAGAACATGGCGCCGCGGCCCGGCTCACTTGCGGCCTCGATGCTGCCGCGATGGCGCTCGACGATTTTGCGGCAGATGGCCAGCCCCATGCCTGTGCCGGCATAGTCGCTGCTGCGCCCGTGCAGCCGTTGAAACGGTTGAAAGATGCGCTCGGCATATTTCATGTCAAAGCCGATGCCGTTGTCTGCGACGACGATCTTCCAGCGGTTGGCCGAGCCGTCACAGGCGTCGTCTTCGGCCCAGATGCTCACGCGTGGCTGTACTCCCGGCTGATGGAACTTGAGGGCGTTGCCGATCAAGTTTTGAAAAAGCTGGCGCATCTGCAAGGGATCGGCCTCCACCACCGGCAGTTGGCCGACTTCCAACTGGCCCTGCGTCTCTTCCAGCAGGGTCTCCAGATCGGCGGCCACCCCTTGCACCACCTCTTGCAGGCTCACGTCGACAAAGGGCTGGCCGCGCGTCGTCACGCGCGAGAGGGTGAGCAGGTCTTCGATCAGGGTCTGCATGCGGCGTGCGGCGTGTTGCACGCGCTGTAGATAGTCATGGCCGGTATCGTCGAGCCGGTCGCCATATTTCATGGCGAGCCGGTCGCCAAAGGCAATGATCTTGCGCAGCGGCTCCTGCAGATCATGTGAAGCAATATAGGCGAAGTCCTGCAACTCGCGGTTGCTGGCTTCGAGGCGCAGCGCGGCGGTGCGCAGTTGCTCCTCCGTGCGATAGCGCTCGGTGATGTCCTGGCCCGTCCCCCACAGCCGGGTGGCACGGCCTGTGCTGTCGGCGATGGCGTTGCCCAGCACGTTGAGTTGGAGCGGTTCGCCCTCCGCCCGGTTGATGCGCAACTCCAATTCAAAGGGGGTTGCCGTCTCCTGGGCGTAACTCAGAACATCTTGCAGCATGGCGCGGTGATCGACTGCCACCAACTCCATCAGTTCGGCAAGCGCCAGCCGGTTGGGGCGTCCAGGCAAACCCACGATACTCGACAATTCGGCGGAAAGCCAGACGCGCTCGCTGCCCGTCTCCAACTCCCAATGGCCGAGCCGCGCTAGGCGCTGGGCTTCGGCCAGGCGCAGTTCGCTGGTGCGCAACTGGGCTTCGGCCTGGCGGCGTTCTTCCACTTCATGGGCCAGCGTTTTGTTGGCCGATTCCAACGCCAGCGAAGTCTCGTCGGCCTGGCGCACCAGATCATGTAGACTGTTCGCCAGCCCGGCAAAGACCAGGATATAGCCGGCCAGCTTCAGATAGTGGGCCATCACCGAATTGGCATTGAAGAGCTGGTCGGCAAAAAGCATGTAGAGACCATCCACCGCAAAGTTGAGCAGGAGTGCAAGCATGAGCCAGTGAGAAAACGCGTGCCGCCGCCATACGCCGTTGTGGTAGAACATGACAAAAGCCATCAAAAAGAGCAGCGCGGGCACGACCTCCAGCGGACGCGGCAAGAGCAGATCGGAATAGATATAGTCGGGCATCGGCGCAGTCAAAAAGAGTGCCAAACAGAAGACAATCAGCACGCCTACCGAGACAAAGATAGGCAGTTCGTCTACTACTTCGTTGCCTTCGTCGTCTACGCGAGAGGGCCCAACGCGCAGCGCAGTGACGACCATCAGCATGCCCAAAAAGAGGCGCGAGGCCAACCAGCTCCAGAGCGACACACGTTCAAGGCCCGACGGCAAGCTCGCGGCGAAGTCGCTCAACGAAACCACGGTGTGGATGGCATCAAAGAAAGCCGTGCCCAAAAAGCCGATGCCGATAAACAGAAAGCGCGCGCTGGGCCGGCTAAAATGGCGCACCAGCGCCAGCACGCCCACAGCAAAGGCTATCGTCGTGGCGATGATCTCTACGACCGCATGGGCAAAGATCGAGAGATTCCAATTGACGCCCAGCGGGATAAATGCGCCTAAGACCAGCGCCACAGCGACCCACCAGTAGTAGCGCACCCGCGTGTCGCCTCGGTCAGGACCGTAATAGGGACGGTCGGCTGGGGCGAGCAACTGAGCCATGCGCGTTTGTACCCTTTCTACCGATTCCGGTACACTGTAGCCGACACAATCATACCCTAACACGACCTAAAGTCAGAACAGATATAGGCTTAGTGCCGCTTTGACCCAACCTATCCCTGCTCGCCTTCGGACATCCCCAAACAACCCCGATCAATCTCCGGCGTTCCACCGCCGCTGCGCCTCAACCCATCTTGCCGTTCTCGTCTTTGCCACCGGCTCGGTCACCTTGGGGATGGAGTTGAGCGCCTCGCGGCTGTTGGAGCCGACCTTTGGCAACAATCAGATCATCTGGGCCGCGCTGATCGGGCTAATCCTGCTCTATCTGGCGCTGGGCGCTTGGTTGGGCGGCAAGCTGGCCGACCGCTTCCCGCGCCGTCGCGAACTTGATATTACCATTACCTTGGGCGCTGTGGGTGTAGCCTTGGCTCCTGCGCTGGCCCGTCCTGTCTTGCAGATGGCCGCGGCGGGTATGGCCGGTTTTGCGGTCGATCTGCTGGTAGGCGCGCTGCTGGCCGTGCTGCTGCTCTTCAGCATTCCGGGCATTCTCTTGGGCACGGCGACGCCGTGGGCGATCCGGTTGAGCGTGGCGCGCGTCGAGGAAGCAGGTCGCACGGCGGGGCGGCTGGCCGCCATCGGCACGGCAGGTAGCTTGGCCGGGACGTTTCTGCCGGTGCTCTGGCTGATCCCAGCCTATGGCACGCGCTGGACCTTTTTTCTGCTGGCGTTGGGGCTGCTGGCCGTTGTGAGCGTGGGCAGCCTGCGCTGCGCTCACCGCTGGATTCCGCTGCTTGGCTTTGTGGGTGTGCTGGCGCTGGCGCTGATCAGCCGGCCCGGCGGCCCGTTGATCACGGGCGGTGACGGCACGGGCGAGATGATCTATGCCGACGAAAGCGCCTACAACACAATTGTCGTGCGCCAGTGGGGCAGCGAGCGCCATCTCAAGCTCAATGAGGGTATCGGCCTGCACAGCGTCTCCCACCCCGATATGCTGCTCAGCCAGGGCATTTGGGACTATTTTCTGCTCGCGCCCTTATTTAACGAACCCCCCGCGCTGGCGACGCCTGACGATTCGCTGCTGCTGATCGGCTTGGCCGCAGGCACGGTCAGCGAGCTATATACCAACGTCTATGGCCCGCTGCCCATCACCGGCGTTGAACTGGACCCGCAGATCATCGAGGTTGGGCAGCGCTATTTTGGCATGACGCAGCCCAACCTGACGCCGGTTGCTGCCGATGGCCGCCGCTGGCTGGCGCAGCAGCCGCAGACGGCGCGCTGGTCGCTGATCGCCGTCGATGCCTATCGCCCGCCCTATATCCCGTTTCATCTGACGACGCTGGAGTTTTTTCGCCTGGTGCGCGGCCATTTGGCGGACGACGGCATCCTCGCCATCAACGTGGGGCGCACACCCACCAACTTTAGCCTGGTCGACGCCCTGGCGGCGACGGCGGGGCAGGTCTTCCCCACGGTGTTTTTGGTGGACGAACCCGGCCCGCCACATACCTTGGGCAACACGCTGTTGGTGGCCACGGCGCAGCCGGCAAGCCTGGACAATCTGCACGCCAACGTGGCCGCGCTGCCGGCGAGCCTGCCCGCAGAGTTTCGTGAGTTTGCCGCACAGACACAAGAGTATGCCCGCGCCGCCGCGCCGCCGCCGGACACGCCGATCTTTACCGACGACCGCGCGCCGGTGGAGCGCATCGTCCACAGCATCATCTTGGACTATCTGCGCGGCAACTAGACGACCTAAACGGAGACCATATGGACGATTTCCCGGTTGCGCCTCTGCTTCCCGACGCGGTGTTGGCCCGCCGCCAGGCTTTGCCGCTCAAACCGGCCCCGGTATGGCTGGAAGGGCGCACGGTGCGGCTGGCCCCGCTCGACCCGGCGCACGATACGCCGGCGCTCTTTGCGCTGACCAACGGCCAATCCGTGCGCCTGGGGCCGCGCGCCATAGACGCCTATGACGCCGATGCGCTGATCTGGCGCTACATGAACAGCGGCCCTTATCCCGATGCCGAGACGATGGCCGCAAACTTGGCGGGGTGGTGTGCTGTGGCGGATGTGCTTTGTTTGTGTGTCTTTGACCAGACCACAGGCACGCCGGTTGGCTCGGCCAGCTTCATGAGCAACCACCCGGCGCATCTCAAGATCGAGCTTGGCTCGATCTGGTATTCGCCGCTGGCGCAGGGGACGGCGGCCAACAGCGAAGCCACTTATCTGATGCTGCGCCATGCCTTTGATCTGGGCTACCGGCGCGTGGAGTGGAAGTGCAATGCGCTGAATGCACGCTCGCGCCGCGCCGCCTTGCGCTTGGGCTTCCAGTTTGAGGGCATTCAGGATGCCCATTTCATCGCCAAAGGGCGCAGCCGTGACACGGCCTGGTTTCGGGTGCTGGACAAGGAATGGCCCGACGTGCGCGCCCGCCTGGAGCAGACGCTCTATGGCGACGATGCGCCGGGGCCAGGGGACGTGAGCGCCGCGCGATGAAAGCCGGGGGAATGATCCCCCGGCGGCTTTAGCGATAGACCTCTAGCGATAGACCTCGGCGGTGGTCTTGACCATGGCGGCGTAGCTGTCGGGCTGGAGCGATGCGCCGCCGATCAGCGCGCCGTCGATGTCCGGCTGCTGCATGATCTCGCCGATGTTCTTGGCGTTGGTGCTTCCGCCATAGAGGATGCGCGTGGCCTGCGCCACGGCGCCGCCAAAGGCTTCAGCCACGGCGGCGCGCACCGTGCCGCCGCAGATCTCCTGCGCCTGCTGCGCGGTGGCGGCCCTGCCCGTGCCGATCGCCCAGATCGGCTCATAGGCGATGATCAGACCCTGCACCTGTGCGCCGCTCAGCCCGGCCAGCGCGGCCTTCACCTGTCCGCCGACAAAGCGATGGGTTTCGCCCGCCTCGTTTTGCGCC
The DNA here is from genome assembly GCA_020845455.1 of Caldilineaceae bacterium. Classification (GTDB taxonomy): domain Bacteria; phylum Chloroflexota; class Anaerolineae; order Caldilineales; family Caldilineaceae; genus QEUY01. The sequence continues at coordinate 4,100 of JADLFO010000206.1, read as the reverse complement.
GGCGATTCGCCCACGCAGACGATGGGGATCAGCCCGGCGGCGAGCGCGGCGTGTACCTTTTTGTTGACCGTCTCGTCGGTCTCGGCGAAGTATTGGCGGCGTTCGCTGTGGCCGATGATCACATACTCCACCAGCCCTTGCAGCATCCCCGCGCTGACCTCGCCGGTGTAGGCCCCGCTCTCGGCCCAGTGCATAGTCTGCGCGCCCACGGCGACCCCGCTGCCCTGGACGGCCTGCTGCACGGCGGGCAGACAGACAAACGCCGGGCAGATCACCCGGTCGACGCTTTCGACCCCGGCCACGCTGTCGCGGATGGCTTGCGCCAGTCCGACCGCTTCGACCACGGTCTTGTTCATTTTCCAGTTCCCGGCCATCATCGGTTTACGCATGGTCGGTCTACTCTCCTTCGGATGCGCTGCCGGGGGCAGCGTTGGATTCGGTTCCAGACTCGGTTCCAGGTTCAGCGTGGGATTCGTCGTCCTCCGCCGGCGGCGCATGGAAGCGCGCCAGTTCGACCGCGTACTCGTCGGCGTCGAGCCAACGCCCCCCGGTCACGTCGTGGTGGGCGACTTCCTTGTTCTGGTTGAACCAAAGCTCAACCTCCACTTGGTCAAAGCAGCGCCGTTCGCCGGAGGTGTGCAGCACCTTGCGCGTGTAATAGCTGTAGGCGCTGTCTTCGCTCTGGCTGACCTCGTTGAACAAGTCTACCGTTCCCATGATCGGCTCGTTGCAGCGCCGGCTGAGGACGTAGAGGGTCAACAGCCGCCCGCCGCCTGGCCTGCCGCCGGATCTGCCCCCGAATAGGTTGGCGAGTCGTTTGAAAAAGCTCATGCCCGCTTAACGATCCTTGAGCACGGCCACGCCGGGCAGCTCTTGGCCTTCCAGGAATTCCAGGCTGGCCCCGCCGCCGGTGCTGACATGGCTCATCTTGTCTTCCACCCCGGCCTGGCGCACCGCGGCCGCGCTGTCGCCGCCGCCGATGATCGTCGTGGCGTCACGCAGACTAGCGAGCATCTCGGCGATGGCGACCGTACCCTGGGCAAAGACCGGGAATTCAAAGACGCCCATCGGCCCGTTCCAGACGACTGTCTTGGCCCCGGAGAGGTTGTTGGCGAAGTGGGCGATGGTGGCCGGGCCGATGTCCAACGCCATCCACTCGGCGGGCACATCTTGGATGCTCACCACCTTGTTTTCGGCATCGGCGGCGAACTCGGCGGCGACGCGCAGGTCGACCGGCAGTTGGATGATGCCCGCGCCCTTTTCCATCAGGTCGCGCGCCGTCTGGAGCACCTCGGTTTCCACCAGGCTTTTGCCCATGGCATAGCCTTCGGCGGCGAGGAAGGTGTTCGCCATGCCGCCGCCGATCAGGATGGTGTCCACCTTTTGCAGCAAGGCTTCGACGACGCCGATCTTGTCGCTGATCTTCGCCCCGCCCAGGATGGCGATAAACGGGCGCTTGGGGTGCTCCAGGGCATTGCCCAGATACTCCAGTTCTTTTTCCATGAGGAACCCGGCGACGGCGGGCAGAAATTCGGCCACGCCTGCGGTGCTGGCGTGGGCGCGATGCGCGCTGCCAAAGGCGTCGTCGACATAGACATCGCCGAGCTTGGCGAGTTCCTGCGCCATACCGCGGTCGTTCTTGGTCTCGCGCGCGTCAAAGCGGGTGTTTTCCAGGATCAACACTTCGCCCGGCCGGAGCGCCTGGGCGGCAGCCTCGGCATGCGGGCCGGTGACCACGCCGACCGACTTCACCGGCGCGTCGATCAGCGTCGCCAGGCGATCTGCTGTGACCTTCATGCTGTACTTGGGGTCGGGGCCGCCTTTGGGCCGGCCCAGGTGGCTCATCAAAATGACAGCCGCGCCATGCTCCAGCAAGTAGTTGATGGTGGGAAGCGCGGCACGGATGCGGGCGTCGTCGGTGATCTGCCCGGATTCATCTTGGGGGACGTTGAAGTCTACCCGGACCAGGGCTTTTTTGCCCTGCCAATCGATATCGCGAATGGTCTGTTTTTGCACGGTGATTTTCCCCATACATAGCCGTGTAGTGAAACGACGTGAGCCGTGCTGCGCATGCGAGTGGGCCGCGCAACAGGTCTCACGTCGTTCAAGGGCGTTTGTTGAGATAAGGTTCAGGCCGGCCACACAGACCAGCCTGAACCGGCGTGTATCTAGTTGCGGGTCTTAGATACCCTTGTCTGCCAGATACTTTGCCATATCGACGACGCGGACGCTGTAGGCCCATTCGTTATCATACCAGGTCACGACCTTAACTAGGTCGCCGTAGACCTTGGTGAACTCGGCGTCGATCGTGCTGCTGAAGGGGTTGCCCTTATAGTCGATGCTCACCAGCGGTTCGCGGCTGACGGCCAGGATGCCCTTCATGGGGCCGGCTGCGGCGGCGTCCAGTGCGGCCAACAGGTCTTCGGTGCTGCCAGGGTTGCGCACCTTGGCGACAAAGTCCACCACGCTGACCGTGGAGGTTGGGACGCGCATGGCGAAGCCGTCGAACTTGCCCTTCAACTCCGGCACCACCAGCGCCACAGCCTTGGCTGCGCCGGTGGTGGTGGGGATGATGCTGAGGGCCGCGGCGCGCGCCCGGCGCAGGTCCTTATGAACCAAGTCCAGGATGCGCTGGTCGTTGGTGTAGGCGTGGACGGTGGTCATCACGCCCTGTTCGATGCCAAAGGTGTCGTTGACGACCTTGGCGGCAGGGGCCAGACAGTTGGTGGTGCAGCTTGCGTTGCTGATGATGTGGTGGTTGGCCGGGTCATACTTGTCTTGGTTGACGCCCATACACATGGTGATGTCTTCACCCTTGGCTGGGGCGGAGATGATGACCTTCTTGGCCCCGGCGCTCAGATGCAGCGCCGCCTTGTCGCGGTCGGTGAAGATGCCGGTGCTCTCGACGACGATGTCGACGCCCAGGTCGCCCCAGGGCAGTTTGGCTGGGTCGCGCTCGGCCAAGACCTTGACGCGGTCGCCGTCGATGACGATGTCGCCGCCGTCTACCTCCACGCTGCCGGGGTAGATGCCATAATTGCTGTCATACTTGAAGAGGTGGGCATTGGTCTTGACATCGCTCAAGTCGTTGACCGCAACCAGGTCGAAGTCGCCCTTGTATTTTTCAAAAAGCGCCTTGGTGACCTGCCGGCCAATACGTCCGAAACCGTTAATCGCAATACGAGTAGCCATGTAAAACTCCTTCAGTCAAAAATCAGTAGGATATAGATTTCATGGTCTTGCCTGGAGGCGTCGGGCGACCCTGCCCAGACTGCCAATCGATCCGGCAAGTGAAAACGGGGGCCACGCGCTCAGACAGTGAGACGCTGGCGTTGTGCCCGATATGCTCCCATGTATGCTAGGGCATGTTTATGCCGGGGCACGTCCGCCCTTAGTGTACCATTCACCCATTGTAGCATGACGCAGGGACAATTACCATTTTAGAGATGCGGCCGTTTGGCGCGAAAAAGGCGGGACCAGCCCACAGGGCTGGTCCCGCCTCCTTCTATTTCTCTACGGCAGGCTGCGCCCGCCGTTTGAGTTGGCTAGAATAGTCCCTTAGATCTTGCGGACGTTGGCCGCCGCCGGACCCTTAGGGGTGTTCTCGAGGGTGAACTCGACGCGGTCACCTTCGGCCAGGGAGCGGAAGCCCGCGGCCTCGATGGCGGAGTGGTGGACGAAGACATCCTTGCCACCTTCCACGGCCAGGAAGCCAAAGCCCTTCTGGTCGTTGAACCACTTGACGGTGCCGGTAAGTCGTTGCTGACTCATTGTTGGATACTCCTCCGTTTTGGAAACGGTTCTTCTAGATACTGCGATTGATACGACAACTGATTGTTACAAAACGTCGTGGTTCCAACAATGAACAAAAAACACCGTCCAGACCTTGTTGAGTCCAGACGGCGGTTTTGACACCCTGATCAGAACTTACAACATCTTGCTGCGCAGCAGTATACCGTTTCCCCAGGGAAATGTCAAGTTGCAATCTTTGACATCCGGACATAACTCAGCATAAGGCGAGAAGGCGCTTGACAAAGGGCGGCAGGTCGCCGTGCTGGGCTTGGTGGTCTTGGAGAATCGCATCCGTTGCCATCATGTCC
>JADLFO010000205.1 GCA_020845455.1 Caldilineaceae bacterium | reverse complement strand
GGCACAGGCCCTCAACCTGCTGTGTATACCAATTCCACCATAGGGGCAAAACCTTATCACACCTTATCACAAGGTAAGGCGTAGTATAGTCGAGGGCCGGGCAAAAGTCAAAAAAGGGTAGCGCAGCAGCGTTTTTGACAGCACCCCACGCTTTGCCTAAGATGACGAAATGGCACATGATTGTCACACGCGCATCGCGTGTGATCGCGAAAAGAGAAAATTGTGTAGTGTGGGGAGAGAACGACCTATGACCGACGTGACCCCTGTCTCGCTGGAATATCGCACCGAAGTCAAACAGCTGCTGGATATTCTGGCCCATTCGCTCTATACGGACCGCGAGATCTTTTTACGCGAGCTGATCTCCAACGCTTCCGACGCGCTCAACCGCGTGCAGTATGAGATGCTGACCAACCCCGACGTGGTGGGCGCGGATCAGGAGCTGGCGATCCGCATCCAGGTCGATGCTGAGGCCAAGACGCTGACCCTCGCCGACAGCGGCATCGGCATGAACCGCGATGAACTGGTGGAAAACCTGGGCACGATTGCCCATTCGGGCGCGCGCACCTTTTTGCAGAGCGCGGGCGAAGGCCAGGCCGCGCTGGAGGAGATCATCGGCCAGTTTGGCGTGGGCTTCTATTCGGTCTTTATGGTGGCGGACGCGGTGAGCGTGACCTCGCGCTCATTCCGCCCCGAAGACCCAGCCTGGACCTGGCGATCCTCCGGCGACAGCCGCTTTACGCTGGAACCGGCGGCGCAGAGCGAGCGCGGCACGACGATCGTGATCCACCTGAAGGAAGACGCTGCCGAGTTTGCCAACGGCTGGCGCGTCGAGCAGATCGTCAAGAAGCATTCGGACTACGTTTCCTTCCCGATCTATCTGGAGGAGCCGGAGAAGGAGCCGCGCATCGTCAACCGGCGCAGCGCGCTCTGGCGGCAGTCACCTTCCAAGGTGGAGGCGCAGGAGTATGAGGAGTTCTATAAGCAGCTGACCTTGGACAGCGAAGCGCCCCTGCTGCACATCCACATGGTAGCCGATGCGCCGGTCAACCTGCGCGCCGTGCTGTTTATCCCGGCCCAGCGCGAGCGCGGCATGCTCCATCTGCGCCCCGACCATGGGCTGCGTCTCTATTCGCGCAAGATTTTGATCCAGCAGTTCAACAAGGACCTGCTGCCCGACTACTATCGCTTTGTCGACGGCGTGATCGATTCGGAAGACCTGCCGCTAAATGTGTCGCGCGAGATGGTGCAGAGCAACCCGGTGATGCGCCAGATGCGCCGCGCCCTGACCAGCCGGCTCAACAAGGAACTCAAAACGCTGGCCGACGAAGACCCGGATCGCTATACCACCTTTTGGCAGGAGTTCGGCGTCTTTATCAAGGAAGGTGTTGTCACCGATACGGCTAACCAGGAGGCCTTGGTCGATCTGCTGCGCTTCCGCACCAGCAGGGGCGGCGATGCATGGGTCTCCTTTAAGGAGGTGGCCGAACGAATGCAGCCCGACCAGCAGGCGATCTATTATGTGTTGGGCGAGGATCTGAAATCGGTGGCGCACAGCCCGCACCTGGATTATTTCCGCGCCCACGGTATCGAGGTACTCTATCTGGTCGACCCGATCGACGGCTATGTGACCTCGATCCTGCACGAGGCGGCGGGCAAGCCGCTGCAAAACGTGGACGATGCCGGTCTGAGTCTGCCCCAAGACGACGAGACAGCGCAGGGCGCGGTGGCGCAAGAGGCGTTCGACCCGCTGCTGGCGCGCGTCAAGGCGGTGTTGGGCGACCGGGTGCGCGATGTGCAGGAGTCGAAGCAGTTGGTGAACAGCCCCTGCCGTCTGGTGTCGCCCTCCGACAGTTTTGATCGCGACCTGCAGCGGCTGCGGCGGCTGACCGAGGAGGACTATACGACCCCGGCCAAGGTGCTGGAACTCAACCGGCGGCACCCGTTGGTGGCGAACTTGGCGCGGTTGGTGACATCCACGCCCGACGACCCGGTGATCGATGCGGCCATCGAGCAGCTCTATGACAACGCGCTGCTGCTGGATGGGCTGCACGCTAACCCGGTCGATATGGTGGAGCGAATTCAACTGCTGATGGAGCAGGCCGTGGCGGCCAAGGCGGGCGGCGCTTCTGCCGGATCATAGCGGTGGTATGTGGAAGTTTCGTAAAATATTCGATCCCGTGTACGGACACGATATATCGTGTCCGTACACGGGATCGTGTCCGTACGGGCAGGCGCTAAAGACGGATTACGCCCAGCAGGACGAGAATGGCAAAGAGCACGATCTGATGCAGCAGGTAGATGGTCAGCGAGTGGCGGCCCAGCCATTGTAACCCGCGCAGCGGCAGCCGGCCACCGATGGCGGGCAGCGCCGGCACGCGGCCCTGGGGGGTGTAGAGCGTGTTGCCGATGAAGAGGCCCAAAAGCACCACGCCAAACCAGGGGATCACGGGGAAGTAGTCGTTGGGGAAGTAGGCGACGGGCGTCAGCCCCAGCCAGAGCAGCCAGGGGAAATCGACGCGCACGGGCAGCAGCAGATAGCCGGCGATCTGAAAAGCCGCCCACAGCGCCAGGTTGATCCAGCGCAGACGCAGAAAGGGGTAGGCGGCGATGATCGAGAAGCCGATCAGATGTAGCACGCCAAAATGCACATACCCCACCCGCGCCGCCCACATGACCAGGCTCACGACCATGCCCCAGCCAAAGATGCGCAGCCCGCGCAGCAGATAAGGGCGGAAGGGCACGGGCCGGTCGCCGTGCGGCCCGGCGCTGCGCATCGTCGTCACCGCCAGCGAGACGCCGACCAGGCCGATAAAAAGCACGGCGATGGTGCGCTGGAAGTATTTCCAGAATCCGGCATACAGAACCACATCGGGCAGAACGCGAAAATACCACAGGTCCCACATCAGATGATAGATGACCATCATCACGATGGCGACCCCGCGCAGGGTGTCGATCTCCCAATAGCGGGCGGCGGCGCTGCGGGTTCGCGTACGGGTCAAAGTGGAAAGGGCGGACACACGCGGCTCCTTGTATTGTCCTGTGTACCGATTCTGCACGGCCTTGGGATGGTGTCAGTGGCTTGTGCAGCTAGACAACCGCACCTACGCAATAGCTGACCCGTAGCGGCGGGATGGCAGAATCAGGCTCCATCGTTTACAATCGTTCAAATATTCGACAACGGGCGGCTGGAATTTGGGCAGCCGCTCTCTCAACCTTTACCCTAGTCTACTGTACGGAGGCAGGATGGCGAAACGCAAATCAACGGCACAGGCAGCATCGGCGGCGCGACGTGACGCACCGTCCACCGCTGCCCCTGCTGCAGCGGTGGCTCCCCCCACGCCAAGCGCGCCGGCGGGCCGGCGCGACAAGGCCGAGTTGCGTGCGACGGCGGCGCGCAAGCGACAGAGGCAGACTCTACTGATCGCGCTGGCCGGTGGGGCAATTCTCCTGTTGTTGGCGGTGTTTATAGTGGTCAACCTGCGCGGCCGACAGCCGGTGGCGGGAGAGGAAACCTTTGCATCGCAGGGTAACTTACACATTGCCTTGGGCAGCGTTTCGCCCGTAGCCTATAACAGCATGCCGCCCACCTCTGGACCACATTATGAAAATCTGGCGGCCTGGGGTAACCAGCCGCAGCCTATCCGCTATGAGCATCTCGTCCATAATTTGGAGGACGGGGGGGTGGTCGTCTATTACCAATGTCCCGATGGCTGCCCAGAGGTGATCACCGAACTGGAGACGGTCTTGGAGCCTTATTTCGCCCAGGGGCGGAATGTGGTGCTGACCGTCAACGACCCGACTTGGACGCTGGGCGGCAGCCAGCCGCTGCACCAGGACATGGGCGCACCGATCATGCTGACGGCCTGGCGCAAACGCCTGCCGCTGCAAACGGCGGATGCGGAGACCATCCGCGCTTTTGTCGACCGTTACGAGGGGATCGACCATCATCGCGGGTAGACGGCATCGCGGGTAGACGGCATTGAGGGTAGATGGCTGACCAACGCATGATGCAAGGGGCCGGCGCTTTTGCAGCGCCGGCCCCTTTTTGTGATCTCAGGAGAACGAGATCTCCGTATTGGACGTATTCTTAAGTGAGCGGTGCATGCGTTGCACCGGAACAAACGGCGCGTCCAGCACGTACCCACTATGCAGGGGCGCGTACCTATTTCACCCTCTTGACGTCTAATGAAATGACTGCTGCCCACAGCAGGCCCACAGCAGGGAGGTGGTGCATCTCCTGGGGCGCGCGCGGTCGAACGCCGCGAGATGCCGTTGGAGCGGGAAGGCGACCCGCGGCCAATTCGCCTGGGTAGACAACCACTATGACGGCTTCAACCTTAATGATGGTCGTGCGCGTCATCCTCATCGTGATCTACTGCCCTCGCGCGGACGTGCGCTGGATGTTGGCCGACTTAGGCAGAGACTTGCGAGCAGTACGCTTTCGGCTCGAAACGGAGGACGGTCTAGAGGGTGAACCAAAGCGTGTCAAACATGAACCAGTCGGACAGACTCTTGGTTATTATCCCCGCCTATAATGAGCAGGGAGCCATCCGTCAGGTCGTGCGTGGGGTGCGCGATACGCTGCCCCATGCAGACGTGCTGGTCATCAACGACGGCTCGATGGATAATACCGCACAGGAAGCAGAGGCAGCGGGCGCGCTCGTCGTGCAGCATCCCTTTAACCTGGGGATCGGCGGCGCGGTGCAGACCGGCCTCAAATTTGCGCGCGACCAAGGCTATGATTATGTGATCCGGCTGGACGGCGACGGCCAGCACAACGCAGGCGAAATTCAGCGGCTGTTGAGCGTTTTGTGCAGCCGCCAGACGGATATGGTCATCGGCTCGCGCTTTTTAGATTCCGGCGTGGATTGGCATATTCCCTGGGCGCGGCGCGTGGGCATTGGCTTTTTTGGCTGGGCCGTGTCGCTGTTGATCCGCGACCGGGCCACCGACACGACCTCGGGCTTCTGTGCCATGAACCGCCAGGCGGTGGCCGTGCTCGCGACCTATCTTCCCCAGGATTATCCCGACGTAGAAAGCCGGGTGATCGTGTTTAAGGCAGGTCTGCGCCAGATGGAACTGCCGGTACGGATGCGGGCGCGCATGGCGGGCGTCAGTTCGATCAACAGTTGGCGCTCGGTCTATTATGCCTTCAAGGTCTCCGTCGCCATGGTCACCTCGGCGTTGAAGGAGATCCCGCCTGTCTACAGGATGCATCCGAACGGTGTGCCGCATCACAGCGCAGCGCACACCAACTTGGCACACACGGGCGTGCCAACCAACGGCGGATATGCCAATGGCTCTGGGTATACTGAACAGCAGCGCGCGGCCCTCGCCGCTCACAGCGCGACCGTGGCCGGTCAAGAGATGATCCGGCCTCACGGCACGGAGTCCTGACGCGCTGTCCGGCCGCTGCGACGCCCCGGCCTACGGCCACGACATCTGCGCCGCACCCGGTTCGGCAGGGCGCTTGACGTCCGCCCGCATGGCACAAGGAGTAGGGGATGCGGATTCCCATCGAACAACAACTGATCGGCGTTGCCTTTAGCCTGATCCTGCTGGTCGTCACACTGCAACTGGTGCGTAAACACCGGCTGCGTGAGGAATACTCGCTGGTCTGGCTTGCGGCAAGTTTTGCTATTTTCATCTTTGCGCTTTTTGCGCCGCTGCTCTCGATCTTGGCGCGGGCCTTTGATGTGACCTATGCGCCCACGCTGATTCTGGTCTTGGGCGTGCTTTTCTGTGTTGTGCTGCTGCTGTCACAGAGCGTGACGATCTCGGCGCAGGCCAACCGCATTCGCGACTTGGCGCAGGCGGTGGGCCTGTTGGAGTGGCGGCTGCGCCAGCTTGAGCGACAGCCCACGGCTGCCCTATCTGCTTCGGAGACGCCCGCGCCGGCAGCCGTCCAGGAAAGCCACGGCGGCGCGGCCGGCACTCCGGCGGGCGTTCCGTCCGGCATCGACCCCAGCCCAGCCAAACTGAGTCCGACCAAAGCCGGCGACGCCAAGCCGGATAAAGTCTTGGTGATCGGGCTGGACGGCGCTACGTTTGACCTGATCCGGCCCTGGGCCGCGGCGGGCCATCTGCCCACGCTGCAACGCATCATGGCCGAGGGCGCGCATGGCTCGCTGCGCAGCACTGTGCCGCCTATGACCGGCCCGGCCTGGACTTCGTTCGCCACCGGCGTCAACCCCGGCAGACACCGGCTTTATGACTGGATCGCGCGCGACGAGGGCCGCTATACCTTCTCGCCCGTGACCGCGCTCGACTGTACTGCGCCGACGATCTACACGCTGCTCAGCCAGGCTGGGCGACGCGTCTGTGCGCTCAACATCCCCATGACCTACCCGCCCACGCCGGTCAACGGCGTGCTGGTCTCCGGTCTGCCTGCGCCCAGCACCAGGGCGACCATTACCTATCCCGCCGGCCTCTATCAAGAGATCGTGGACGCGGTGGGCGAGTATATCCTCTATCCCGACCCAGGCCAGGCCTATTCGGATTCGGGCGTAGATGCCTTTTTGCAGAAGCTTTATCACACCACCGATGTACGCCTGCGCACGCTGGACTATCTGCGCGGCCGCGAGGCGTGGGACTTTGCTATGGTGGTCTTCAACGGCACTGATACCATCAGCCATGCGCTGTGGAAATATATGGACCCGCACCACCCGCTGCATGACCCGCACAAGGCGCTGAAGTATGGCAACGCCATCCGCGATTACTATGCCTATCTGGACGGCAAGCTGGCGCAGATTGTGGACACGCTGCCTGACGACACGACGCTGATCGTTATGTCGGACCACGGCTTTGGGCCGTTTCACAAGTTCATCCATGTCAACAACTGGCTGCTGCATGAAGGCTTTATGGCCGTCAACCCCGGTCTGCGCACCGGCCTCAAGCATACGCTCTTCCGCGGCGGCTTTAGCCCAATGAACGTCTATGATACGCTGATGCGGCTGGGGCTGGGCGCGCTCAAGCGTGAAGTGGTGCGCGGCCAGGGCCAAGGGCTGCTCAAGACGCTCTTCCTCTCGTTCGAGGATATCGACTGGAGCCGCACGCAGGCCTATTCGCTGGGCAACGTGGGTCAGGTCTATCTGAACGTAGCGGGGCGCGAGCCGCAGGGCTGTGTGCAGCCCGGCGCAGAGTATGAGCGCGTGCGCGACCAGATCGTCGCCCGGCTGCAGACGCTGCGCGACCCAGAGACCGGCGAGCTGGCGGTCGAGTCGATCCACCGCCGCGAGGAGTTGTATCACGGCGAGCATCTGGACAAAGCGCCCGACATCGTCTTTTTGCCGCGGCGGCTGGAATATTTTGGCTTTGGCGAATACGAATTCGGCAGCCACAAGGTCGTTGAGTCGATGCGCCGCGGCATCTCCGGTACGCACCGTATGAACGGCATCTTTATGGCCTACGGCGCGTCGATTCAGCCGGGCGTGGTGGTCGAGAACGCCGGCCTCTATGACCTGGCCCCCACCATTTTGCATCTGATGGGCGAGCCGGCGGCGCAGATGGATGGCCGCGTGCTGGCCGAAGCGCTGGCGCCTGCGGGTTCACGCGCAGCGGCCACGCCGCGTGCTGCCTCTGCGCCCGGCGCAGACGGCCAGGAGGGGGGCGGCACGCCGGGGGAGACGCTCAGCGCCGAGGACAAGAAGATCCTGGCAGACCGGCTGCGCAGCTTGGGCTATGTAGGGTAATGAAAGGACGGTCGTCCTGCTCAACGCTTTTACGGTCGACTTGGAGGAATGGTTCCAAGGGTTGACCAGCACTAACCCCCAGGTGGCGCGCTGGCCCACCTTGGAGAGCAGAGTGGTTCCGGCTACGCAGCATCTGCTGCGTTTGTTGCGCGCCGGCGGGGTGACCGCGACCTTCTTTGTCCTGGGTGCGGTGGCAGACCAACACCCGGCGCTGATCGAAGCGATCGCCGCCGAGGGGCATGAGATCGGTGTGCATGGTTATCATCACCGCTTTGTCTATACGCTGACGCCCGCCGCCTTTGACGAAGAACTGGGGCGCAGCACCGAGGCGGTGATGCGGATCACCGGCGCGCAGCCGTTGGGCCATCGCGCGCCCTATTTCTCGGTCAATGCCGCGACGCCCTGGGCCTTTGAACGCATGGCGGCGCATGGGCTGGTCTATGACAGCAGCGTCTTTCCCACGCGCAATATGCTCTATGGCTTTCCCGGCGCGCCGCGGCTGCCCTATCGTGTGCCCGGCCATAATTTGTGGGAACTGCCGGCCTCGACGGTGCGCTGGGCCGGTCGCACTTGGCCCATGGCAGGCGGCTTCTATGTGCGCGCACTGCCGTATGGGGTGATCCGGGCCGCGCTGCGCCGCTTGCAGCGCGCCGGGGAACCGGCCATTCTCTATGTGCATCCGTGGGAACTCGACTTGGGCCAGCGCTACAGCCAAGTGACGGCGCGCGAGCGCGTGACCCACTATTGGGGCCGCGCCGGGCTGGCGGCCAAACTGGAGCAGATGTTCGACGAGTTTTCCTTCACAACCCTGCGCACCTTGGTGGCCCATCTGGAACAGACGGCACAGCCCATGGCGTCGCTGTCTCCGGTCGCGGAAGGGCGGTGGGCGTCATGATCGTGACCGAACTTGCCCAAGCCGAGCGCGCCCGCTGGGATGCGTTTGTGCAGGCATCGCCGCAGGGGCTGCCGCAGCATCTGTCCGGCTGGCAGGACGTATTGTCCAAGACCTATGGCTACGACACTTGTTATCTGGTGGCGTGGCGCGCTGCCAACGGCCATGGCCCTGCCATCGCCGGGGTGATGCCGCTCTTTTTGGTGCAAAGCCCGCTGGTGGGGCGCACGGCGATGACCATGCCCGGCGGGCTGTGCGCCGAGGATGAGACCGCCGCCGCCGCGCTCTTGGATAAGGCGCAGGAGGTGGCGCGACGGGCGCGGGCCAAGCGGCTGGTGCTGCACGATACGCGGCAGGCGTGGCCCGGCGGCCTGGCGACAAGCTGCGAACATGAGAGCTGGCTGGTGGATGTGCGGCGTGGCCAGGATGCCGTGTGGCAGGGGCTGGATCGCAACATCCGGCGGCAGGTACGCATGGCGCAGCGCAACGGCCTGACCCATGTGGTCGACCGCAGCGGGGCCAAGCTCGGCGATTTTTATCAGGTGTTGAGCCGCTTTACCCACCAGAGCGGGACGCCGGTCTTTGGCCGCAGCTTTTTGGAGAACACCATTGCCGTCTTTGCCCAGGGCTTCAACATCGTGATGGTCTATCATGAGCAGCAGCCCATCGGCGGCTACTTTCAATTGGAGATGGGCAAGACCAATTATGGCGTCTGGGGCGCGACGCTGCATGCGTATCTGGAACTGCGCCCGGTCTATCTGGCCTACTGGGAGATCTTGGCCGACACCATGGCGCAAGGGCTGGAATGGCTGGATATGGGGCGCAGCCCGGCGGGGTCTAATGCGTCTAAATATAAAGGGCAGTGGGCGACTTGCTCTGTGCCGATCTATCAGCAGGCCTTGGCGCTGGGCGCAGATGCGGTGACCAGCGTGGCGCAGCAGGCCAACGCCGATGCCCGTTTCCGTTCGGTGCGCCAGGTCTGGCCGCGGCTGCCTTTTGCCCTGGCCCAGTTTCTTGGCCCGCGCTTGCGGCGGCATGTGCCGTTTGCGTAAGATACACGGGGTGTTC
>JADLFO010000204.1 GCA_020845455.1 Caldilineaceae bacterium | reverse complement strand
ACCGGCGGCGAGCGGCAGCGGCTGCGCCAGTTGGCGGCGGACGATGGCATAGCCCGGCGCGGCGCTGACACCGGCGGAGTAGGGCGCGATGCCCGTCAGGAAGCGATAGCCGCCTGTGGGATGGTCGATTCGGTGCATAGCAGGCCGTCCATTCGTCGGCGTGGCGGCGGTTAGGATGAGAAGGGCAGCGCGTCGAGTCGGGCACGGCAGGCGCGGATCCGTTCGGCGCTGGTGGTCATGCGTTGATATTCGGGGTGGCGCGGGTCCCCGCCCAGCGAGATATGCGAGTTGCGGACGGTCATCCGGCTCTCGACCGGCGCTCGCCCGCTCAGATGCACCTCGCGCACGCCGGCGCGCTGCACAAGGCGGGCGGCGGTCTGCTCGGAGATGCCGCCGCCCGGCATGATGACGATCCGATCGGCTGCGTGCTGCACCAGCCGCGCGATCAGGTCTGCGCCCGCATGCGCGGTTGCCGCTTGGCCGGAGGTGAGGAGCCGCTCGACGCCCAGTGCGATCAAGGCGTCGAGTGCGGCAAAGGGGTCGGCGGCCATGTCAAAGGCGCGGTGAAAGGTCACGGAGAGCGGGCGGGCGCACGCGATCAACGCCGACGTCTTGTCGATATCGACGGCAGCGTCGGGCTGTAAGGCCCCCAGCACGATACCATCCGCGTCCAGGGATTTGGCGATCTCGATGTCGCGGCACATGACGGCCATATCGAGGTCCGAATAGCAGAAATCGCCGCCGCGCGGGCGGATCAGCACATGCAGCCCAATGTTCAGGCGGCGGCGCGCCAGTTCGATGGCGGCGGCGCTGGGGGTGAGGCCGCCTTCACTCAGCGCGGCGCAGAGTTCGACGCGGTCGGCGCCGCCTGTCTGGGCCGCGAGCGCGCCTTCCACCGAGTCCACGCAGGCTTCCAACACGATCTTCGACATGGCGGCCCGTCTTAGCCTCTCTCCACCCGGCGGCAATCAGAACGGTTCAGCGGATCACCGACATTGGCGTCGGCGTCAACCGGGTGACCACCGTCTGGCTGCGGTCGATCAGGTCGCCCACCTGCGGCGCGATCTCGGTTTTCCAGTAGTCCGCCTCATAGACGGCTTTGTACAGCCGCTCGCGTTCGGCTTCGGAGTCGAAGCGGCGGATCCAAACATAGGCGCTGTCGTCCTGTTCGCCGACAAAGCTGGCGACAACCACCATGCCCTTGGAGATTTGGAAAGGGATGATCTTCTCGTCCATCAGTTGGACCCAACGTTGCTCTTGGCCCGGTTTCATTCGGTACTGGCGCAGTTCAAACAACATGCGTCGGAATCCTTTCGGATGCGCAGTAAAGGAATGGAGGAATTGTCGATTGGTATCGAGGCCATGCCGCGGGGGAACCAGGGGTTCCCCCGCGTTCAATTGCCGGAACCGGCTAGGCGGCTTCCTCGTTGGCGCGCTGGATCAGCGCCTTCATATAGCCGATGGTGTAGGCCGTGCCCAGGCGCGGGTCGCTGAGCATGGTGGGAATATGGTCGGGGATGACCACGCCGTCGAAGTTGACCTCGCGCAGCGCCTTCATGACCTTGTACATATCCATGTAGCCGTCGTCGACAAAGGTCTCGACGAAATGGGGCAGCGGCTGGTCGACGTTGCGGAAGTGGACTTTGAAGAGCTTGCCCTGGCTGCCAAAGGAGCGGATCGATTCGACCGTGTCTCTGCCCATACCGGGGCCGCCTTCCAGCCAGCAGCCGACGCAGAAACAGATGCCCACATTCGGGCTGCCGGCGATCTCCAGGGCGCGGGCATAGCCGTCATAGCTGCTGAAAATGCAGCGCGGCACGCCGCCCAACTCCGGGCCGGGAGGGTCGTCGGGATGGAAGCCGATACGGACGCCCGCTTCCTCGGCCACGGGCGCGACCTCTTGGATGAAGTGGTTGTAGTTGTCCCACAGTTCTTCCTGGGTGTAGCGCCGGCCATGCGAAAGCGGGTGGGGGTAGAGAGTGCCGGCCCAGTGGCCCTTGTCGGCTTTGTCCAGGTCGAAGCCGCGGGCGCTGGCCCCGCCGCGCGTCTGTTCGCGCTCGGTGCTCCAGATGCCATTGGCCATGTGGGCATAGGTGGTGTAGGGGATGCCCGCTTTGCCGAGGTCGCGCAGATGCTGTTTGTACTGTTCGACTTTGGCGTCGCGGCTGGACAGGTTGAGGACGATGGCGTCCTGGTTGTGGACGTCGCGGTTGCCAAAACCATAGACCTTGATGCCGGCGTTCTCAAAGAGTTTGCGGCGGCTGGCATAGTAGTCGTAGGAGGACTTTGAGGCGTCGGTCCACAGGACGGCATAGTCGACGCCCATCTGCTTGACGAATTTCAGGTCGTCTTCGCTGGGTTCCGGGGACATCTGAGCGGCCAGTTTGATGCCCGGCTCGATCTTTGGGAGCATGATGGGTCTCCTCTAGCAATGGAAACTGAGGATGGGTAACAAAGGATTGCAGGCGCGGCCACGCAGGGCTGCGGCGAAATCTTATTATACCGCAGCGCCCAGCGTCACCAAGCCGGGCGCTGCGCGGTCCAACCCGGCTAGGGGCGGACGACCGTGCCGTCGGCGCGGCGGTCTTCGGCCATAAAGAGGTTGCGCGCAGCGCGCTCTGGATCAAGTAACTGGGCGGCGCGCTTTTCGTCGATGTCGATGCCCAGACCCGGCGCGTCGTTGGGGTAGAGGTGGCCCCCTTCCAAGACGGCATGGCCGGGGAAGACCTCGTATTCTTCGGGGCGGAAATGGTTTTCCTCCTGGATACCAAAGCTGTAGCTCACCATGTCGAGATGGACGGCGGCCATCTGGTTGACGGGGTCGTTGTCGCCACCTTCCTGCCAGGCGGTGTTGACGCCAAACCACTCGCAGAGCGTGGCGATCTTGCGGCAAGGAGTGATGCCGCCGCCCTTGGAGACGCGCACGCGCACGAAATCGATCAACCGTTCGGTGATCAGCGGGGTCCATTCGTGCGGGTTGATAAAGAGTTCGCCCATGGCCTGGGGCGTGGTGCATTGTTGGCGCACCTGGCGATACCAGCCGATCTGCTCGGGCGAGAGCAGGTCTTCCAGGAAGAAAAGGCGATAGGGTTCGAGCAGCTTGGCCAAGGTGACGGCGTTGTGCGGCAGCAGATGCTCATGCACGTCATGCGTGAGTTTGGGGCCAAAGCCCAGCTTGTCGCGCAGGAATTCAAACATTTTGGGCACGTTGGTCAGGTAGGCCTCGTCGTCAAACGAGCGGTCGTGCGCCCAGGCGTTGCGCGGGCGGGTGGTCTCTTGGTTGCTGAGAAAGCCGCCGCCGCCGTAGGGGCCAAGCTGGCAGCGGATGACCGGATAGCCCTCGGCCATGTAGCGGCGCACGTCCTCCTCCAACTCTTGGAGCGTGTTGCCGGCGGCATGGGCATAGGCGGGGACGGCGGCGCGGCAGGGGCCGCCGAGCAGTTGATAGACGGGCATTCCGGCTTCTTTACCTTTAATGTCCCACAGCGCCATGTCGATGCCCGCCAGGGCGGTGTTGAGGATCGAGCCGTTGCGCCAGTAGCCGCTGGTGAGCAGCGTCTGCCAGTTGTCTTCGATGTGGCCGGCCTCGCGGCCGATCAGCTTGGGCGCAAGCGTTTCGACGGCGCTGACGACGGTGCGCGCGTGGTAGTGGTCGGAGGCGGAGCCGATGCCGTAGAGTCCGGGCTGATCGGTTTCGACCTTGACAATGACCCAAGTGCCGTTGACCCGCGTGCGAATGCAGCGGATGTTGGTGATCTTCGCCATAGGTGTGGTTTGGGCTTTCTAGTGGAGATGCAAGGTAGTTGAGGCGATCGATGCCGTGTCGATACGGCAATGATACCACGACAACACAATAAAGGGCGACGAGAGGCCCGCCGGTCCCATGTGGACCGGTGGGCCTCTCGTCGGGAGCTACGCGCAGCGGCAGCGTGTGCCGCTAGATCGGGTCGCGATCCAGCACTTCTTGGCACAAGGTATAGGTCTGTTCCAGACCCTCTTCAAAGCTCAACTGCTCGGTCCAGATCGACTGGAGGTTGTTGTTCATGGTGTCGATGAACTCGGAGACACGCCCGTTGGCCGGGCGATACCAGGGCAGCGGCCCGTCCGGATATTTCTCGACGGTGGTCTTGTAGATCGGGTTGATCTCGTTGAGCCGTTCGCTCGACCAAACGTCGTTGCGCCCGCCGGGGCTGCCTGCGCCGCCAAAGACGTGTTCGATGCCGTCTTCCATGGTGGAGTAGAAGTCGAGCACCTGGAAGGCCTCGTTGGGGTGCTTGGAGTTGCCGGTGATGCAGAAGCCTGCGCCGGAGACCTGCGAACCGCGCAGTCCGTCCGGGCCAACCGGGGCCAGCGCCGCTTCCCAGGTGAATGTCCAGTCGGGCACGTTGCGGAACTCGGCCACCAGACCGGGCGTGGTGTTGAACGCGCCCACTTTGCCGGCCACGAAGTTCTCGCGCATTTGGTCGCCGCAAATGCAGGGGTCGGCGTTGTGGGTGAAGCGCAGGTCGTAGAGCCAGCGCAGCGCAGCCTGCGATTTTTCGTCCATCAGCAGGCACTGGGTCCCTTCGGCGTTGAGCAAGTCGCCGCCGAACGTGCGCAGATAGGAGGGGATATGCTCCTGGCCGGTGCCGCTGGCGCGGAAGCCCCAGGTGTCCGGCTCTTGGGTAATCGCCTTGGATCGCTCGACCAAATCGTCCACGGTCCAATCGACGCTGGGCAGCTCCTGGCCCGCGGCTTCGTAGAGGTCCTTGTTATAGTAGTAGACGATGGTGCCGAAGTGGGCATGATTGGGAATGGCCATCAACTGGCCTTCCAGAGTGAGTGCGTCGCGCAGCGACTGCCAGAAGACGCTTGTATCGAAGCTCTTGGCGGCGATGATATCGTCGAGGGAGATCATGACGCCCTTGGCCTTGTGTTCGGGCGGGTTGTTGAGATAGGTCCAGACGACATCGCCCACGGTGCCGGAGGCGGCCATGGCATAGATTTTGGGGTACATCTCGCCGCCGTCGAGTTCGTCGACCTGGAGCTTGAGGCCGGGGTTCTGCTCCTCAAAGAGCGGCACGCGCGAGATATGCCAGTCGGCATGGGCGCCCAGCCGCGAATGGAACACAAGGGTGATGTCTTCACTGGACGGGGCTTCGCCCCCCTCAGCGGAAGTCTGGGCTGCAGGCTGCGTCGCGGGCGTACATGCCGCAGCAAATACGGTGGCTGCCGTGATGGCGCTGCCGCGCAGAAAGTCGCGGCGGCTGATGCGGGACTGGTTCATCCGTAGTTCCTCCTGTGTAAGAATGGTGGTAGATCGAGCGCAGGCCGTGGAGAGCGGGTGCAAGGGCGCCCAACGGACCTGGAAGCTGTCAGCCTTTGATGCCCGACATGACGATGCCGCGCACAAAGAAGCGCTGGGCCACGAAGAAGAGCAGGATGATGGGGGCGGTCATCATGATGCTGGCGGCCATGAGCAGATGTTCGGTGTGCTCCATCGAATCGGCATTGCCCGCTACCGATTGAAAGTAAC
Source organism: Caldilineaceae bacterium (assembly GCA_020845455.1). Lineage (GTDB taxonomy): Bacteria > Chloroflexota > Anaerolineae > Caldilineales > Caldilineaceae > QEUY01. The sequence continues at coordinate 34,904 of JADLFO010000204.1, read as the reverse complement.
GGATGCCCACGGCGACGGTGAACTTAAGTTTGTCGTTGAGAAAGATGAAGGGATAGAGAAACGAATCCCAGTGGCCCATGAAGGTGATGATCGCCGCCGTCGCCAGGGCGGGGATGGACAGCGGCATCAAGATTTGGGCAAAGATGCGCAGATAACTTGCGCCGTCGATGCGGGCGGCCTCGTCCAAATCTTTGGGAATGGACATGAAAAACTGGCGCATCAGGAAGATCAGAAACGCGCCGCCGCCAAAGTACGAGGGCACTACCAGCGGCTTATAGCTGTCGAGCCAGCCGATTTTGGTGAAGAGCAGATAGAGCGGGATGAGCGTGACTTCGACGGGCAGCATCATGGTGCTGAGGGTGAGCACAAAGATCAGGTCGCGGCCTGGGTAGCGGAAGCGGGCGAAGGAATAGCCGACCAGGGCCGAGGAGAGCACGGCTCCCGCCGTGGCGAGCAGTGCGACCAGAGCGGTGTTCGACAGCCAGCGTGCAAAGGGCACGCGTGCAAAGACTTCGGCGTAGTTCTGCGGCTGGGGGACTTTGGGAAACCAGACCGGCGGATAGGCGAAGAGTTCGCCTGGGGTCTTGAGTGACGACAGCACCGTCCACAGGAAGGGCAGCGTAAAGAGAATGGCGGCCCCAATGACTACCAGATAGAGGATGGCGCGGCCCACATAGCGTCGAATGCGTGCGCCGCGCACTTGGGGCAGCGCAACGGGGCGCGCTCTGCTGATGGCGTCTCCGGCCATTATTCCACCTCCCCTGCGTAGTAGACCCAACGCCTGGATGCGCGGAACTGGATGTAGGTGAAGAAGAACATGATGAAGAAAAAGATCCACGCCAAGGCAGACGCATAGCCCATTTCGAAGTATTTGAAAGCGCGCGTGTAGATGTGCAGCGCATAGAACCAGGTGGCGTAGGCGGGGCCGCCCTGGGTGGCGATAAAGGCGGCGGCAAAGACCTTGAGCGCGCCGATGATGCCCAGCACCATGTTGAAAAAGATGGTGGGGGTAAGCATAGGGATGGTGACGTTCCAGAACTTAGCCCACGCGCCCGCGCCGTCGATGGCGGCGGCTTCATACAATTCCTGCGGCACGCCCTGCAGCCCCGCCAGGAAGATGATCATGGTGTTGCCGCCGATTGCGCCCCACATCGCCATGATGATCAAGCCCGTGAAGGCCCAGTTGGGGTCGCGGAACCAGCCGGGCGCGGATTCGACGTGCAGCACCGAGCGGATGAAGTGGTTGACCGGCCCGGCGTCGGGGTTGAAGATCCAGCCCCAGAGTACGGCGGCGGCCACGATGGGCGTAAGGTGGGGCAGGAAGAAGAGGGTGCGATAGAGTGCGGTGCCACGCAGCGCTTGATTCAGGGATAAGGCCGCCAGCAACGAGCCGACCAGCGAGAAGGGCACCAGGATCAAGGCGTATTTGAAGGTCAGCCGCATGGAGGGCCAGAAGAGCCGGTCTTTAGTGAAGATGTCGACGAAGTTCTTGAACCCTACCCATTCGGGCGTGTTGACGATGTCGTATTTGGTGAAGCTGAGATAGGCGGAAGTCAGCATGGGGCCGGCGACAAAACAGACCAGACCGATGATCCAGGGGAGGAGAAAGAGGTAACCGGCCAGCGCCTCGCGTGTACGCAAGCCAAGCGGGCGGCGGAGGGCCAGGGAGCGGACGCCCATGGAGCTTCGTCCTTTCAAGCTAGATTTGATCGCAAACTCGGACAGATGTGAACGCGTATGCTATTGCGCTGGGAGCTTTGGTTCCTGATTGCGCGGCGAGTATAGCATGGCGCTTTGCACGGTGTCAAACCGCTTTGGTGAGGCTGCCTGCGGCAGCCCATTGACCGGTCAATTGACAAAGCGGGGGGAACCAAGTAGAGTTCAACAGCAGGCTCCAACACGCCGAGTCCCCGGCCCAGGCTACCCACCCTGATCTTATCCATGTTTGTACTACAGTATCAATGAGGCAGCGATGGAACCCGAACTGATAGCCGATTATCAATGTGTGACCGGTGAAGGTCCGCTGTGGCATCCGACCGAGCAACGCGTCTACTGGGCGGACATCCCGCAGGGCCGTCTCTTTCGCTATGACCCTAAGACCGGAGCGCACGAGCAGTGCTATTCCGGCGAGGTGGTCGGCGGGTTTACGATCCAGGACGACGGCGCGCTGCTGCTGTTCATGGCGCGTGGCGCGGTCAAGATCTGGCGCGACGGTCAGCTAGAGACAATCCTCGAAGAGATCCCTGACGAGCGCGAGACGCGCTTTAACGATGTTTTTGCCGACCCGGAGGGGCGCGTCTTCTGCGGCACGATGCCGACTAAGGAACGGCTGGGGAGGCTTTACCGGCTGGACCCCGACCGCAAGCTGACGCTGTTGTTGGAGGGGATCGGGACCTCCAACGGCATGGGGCTGACGCTCGACCACAAACAGCTTTACTACACCGACTCGAGCGCCAAAAAGATCTATCTGTTCGACTATGACCGGGGCAGCGGGGCGATCAGCAACCAGCGGGTTTTTGTCGATTCCGGCGATGAAGAGGGCGTTCCCGACGGGATGACGGTCGACGCCGAGGGTTATGTCTGGTCGGCGCGCTGGGATGGTTATCGGCTGACGCGTTATGCGCCGGACGGGAGCGAAGAGCGCCGTGTGCTCTTCCCCGCCAAGAAGGTCTCGAGCGTGACCTTTGGTGGGCCGGACTATATGGATATGTATGTGACGACGGCGGGCGGCAACAACAAGGTCGAGAATGGGCCGGGCGCGGGTGCGCTCTTCCGGCTGCGCCTGGGCATCCAGGGTTTGCCGGAGTTCCCGTCGCGCATTCGCTAGCCGAGGTTACGAGCGGCGAGGAGAGTGAGCATGCAAGTGCATCTGGCCTATGGACGGCATGGTCTGAATGTGACGCTGCCGGAGTGCGCCGAGGTGGTCACGTCGCGCTATGCGGCAGGGCTGGCGGATGAGGCGGCGGCGCTGCGTGCGGCGCTGGCCGCGCCGATCGGGTCCGCGCCGCTGATGGAGAAGGTGCGGCCCGGCGATCGCGTGGTGATCGTACACAGCGACATCACGCGCGCCACGCCCAACGACCGCATCTTACCCGTGCTGCTGGCCGAACTGGAGGCAGCAGGGGTGGCGCGCCAGAATATCCGGCTGCTCAACGCCTTGGGCACACACCGGCCCCAGACCGAAGCCGAACTGCGCGCCATGCTGGGCAGCGCGGTGGTGGACAACTACTGCTGTCTACAACACGATGCCTTTGACGATGCGAGCCTCCTGCCGCTGGGAGTCACGGCGCGCGGCAACCCGGTGCGCATCAACCGGCACTATCTGGAGGCGGATGTCAAGATCCTCACCGGTTTTATCGAGCCGCACTTCTTCGCCGGCTTCAGCGGCGGCCCCAAGGGCGTTCTCCCCGCATTGGCCGGGGCCGAGAGCGTAGCCAGTAACCACGGCTATACCATGATCGGCCATCCCCAGGCGACCTGGGGGGTGACCGAGGGCAACCCGATTTGGGAAGAGATGCACGAGGTGGCGCTGATGACGCGGCCCACCTTCCTGCTCAATGTGACGCTCAACGCGCAGAAGCAGATCACCGGCGTCTTTGCCGGGGATCTGCTGGAGGCGCACCGCGCCGGCTGTCGTTTTGTGCGCAAGCAGGCGATGGTGGCGGTGGACGCGCCCTATGACATTGTGGTGACGACCAACAGCGGCTATCCGCTCGACCAGAATCTCTATCAATGTGTCAAGGGCATGAGCGCGGCCGGCCAGATCGTGCGGCAGGACGGCGCAATCATCCTGGCGGGCGCGTGCCAGGATGGGCTGCCCAATCATGGCCGCTACGCCGAACTCTTGCACGCCGCAGGCTCCCCCCGCGGCGTGCTGGAGATGGTGTCGCAGCCGGACTTTGAGGCGCAGGATCAGTGGCAGGTGCAGATTCAGGCGCTGATCCAAGAGCACGCCAAGGTCTATGTTTACAGCGATGGGCTGACCGACCGCCAGATCGAAGGCGCGCTGCTGCGCCCGTGCCGCAATATCGAGGCGACCGTTTCGATGTTGCATGAAGAACTGGGCGCGGCCCCGCGCATCTGTGTACTGCCGGAAGGCCCGCAGACGGTAGCTTATGTGAAGACTATGTGAAATGGTGAAGTAGGAAGGCAGCAACCCAATCTGACCAAGGGGACGAAGGAGGAACCCGATGGCCCGCTTGACTTCCACGCAGGTAGCGCAGTTTGAGGAGCAAGGTTATCTTGTCGTCGAGGGGCTGCTTGACCCGGCGGCGGACCTGGACCCGATCATCGAGGAGTACAAGGGTGTGCTGGATCGCTTGGCGCATGACCTGGTCGCCGCCGGGCAGACTGCGTCCATCTATGACGACCTGCCCTTTGGCAAACGGCTGATCCAGATTTACCAGGAGAGCGGCAAGGTCCACGCCCAATATTTCGACTTCTCGCTGCCGCAGGGGGGCGTGACCGAGGAGACGCCGATGTGGGTTGGGCCGGCGGTCTTTCGGGCGATGACCAATCCTCGGCTGCTCGACGCGGTGGAGTCGCTGATCGGGCCGGAGATTTATTCAAACCCGGTGCAGCATGTGCGCATCAAGCCGCCGGAACATCTGACACCCAAGGATGATCAGGGCAACGTGCAACTGGGCGCGACGCCCTGGCACCAGGACAACGGCGTGGTCTTGCCGGAGGCGGACGAGACGCAGATGCTAACCGTCTGGTTTCCGCTGCTGGATGCGCCGGTGGAGGCGGGGCCGCTGCAAGTGATCCCCTACAGCCACCGTGACGGGCTGCGCACCCACTGCCCAGGGCTGCCGGGCGGGCTGGCGATCCCCGCACCGCTGCTGGAGATGGATCAGACACTGCCGATCCCGCTGAAGCGCGGCGATGTGCTCTTTCTGCACCGGCGCACCTGCCATGCGTCGCTTTCGAATGTGAGCGAGAATATCCGCTGGAGTTTTGACCTGCGCTACAACCCGATCGGCCAGGCGACCGGTCGCGGCGCATTCCCCGGTTTTGTGGCGCGCAGCCAGGCGCATCCGGAGCAGGAGCTGCACGATCCAGAGGCCTGGGCCGAGCTGTGGTATGCCACACGGCGGCGCATGGCCGAGGAGAATTTCGACAAACCCTTTAACCGCTGGGACGGCAAGGCGCCCGTGTGCGCCTAGCCCCCGGCCTACCTACGGCGAGATAGTGGCGAGACAGTATGGAATCTGCACAATTGGCGCGCATCCAAGAGCGCGCGCGCTGGATCCGCACCGAGACGGTGCGGCTGATCGCAATTGCCAAAAGCGGGCACTATACGTCGGTCTTCTCGGCGGCGGAGATTTTGGCGACGCTCTACTATCATACGATGCGGTTGGCGGATGACCCGCGCTGGATGGATCGCGACCGGCTGATCCTCTCCAAGGGGCATGTGGCCGTGGGGGTCTACCCGATCCTGGCCGATAAGGGCTTTTTTCCGGCTGTATGGCTGGATAGCTATGCGCGGCTCGGCTCACCGCTGGGCGATCATCCCGATATGCGCAAAGTGCCGGGGATCGACTTCAGTTCCGGCTCGCTGGGGCATGGGCTGTCGATCGGGGTGGGGATGGCGCTGGGGCTGCGCACGCGTAAATCGTCGGGGCGGGTCTTTGTGCTGCTGGGCGACGGCGAGTTGAACGAGGGGCAGAACTGGGAGGCGGCGCAGGCGGGCGCGCACTACCGGCTGGGCAATTTGATCGGCATCGTCGACCGCAACGGTATGGGGCTGGACGGGCGCACTGAAGAGACGATGAGCATTGAGCCGCTGGCCGACAAATGGCGCGCCTTCAACTGGACGGTGCATGAGGTGGACGGGCATGACGTGGCCGCGCTGGCCGCGCTCTTTGACAGCCTGCCGCCCGATGGCGACCGCCCGCATATGATCATCGCGCATACGGTCAAGGGGAAGGGCGTGAAGTTCATGGAGGAATCGCGGCTGTGGCATCTGGGCCACCTGGCCGGGGCCGACGCCGAAGCGACCATTCAGGAGATTCTGTACCATGAGCCGGCCTGAACCTGTCCTGAGCGAGCAAGAATCGTGGCATTTGGGGATGCTGCGCACACAGGCGCATTCGGCGATCGCGGCACGCGTGCTGTCCGACTTGGCGGACCAGGATGAGCGCATCGCGGTGCTGACCGCCGATCTGGGCTTTAGCAACCGCACTGTGGAGTTCTCCTATCGCCATCCCGACCGATTTTTCAATATGGGGATCGCCGAGCAGAACATGGTCAGCGTGGCCGCCGGGTTGGCGACTGTGGGCTATCTTCCCTATGTGGCGACCTTTGCGTCCTTCCTGGGGCTGCTCTGCTGCGAGCATATCCGCACCGACCTGGCCTATCCCAATCTGCCGGTGCGGCTGCTAGGCCACCATGCCGGGATCTCGCTGGGCTACTATGGCACGTCGCACCATGCCACCGAGGATATCGGGATCATGCGCGCCATCGCCAATCTCAAGATCGTCTGTCCGGCGGATGCCTACAGCCTGGAACATGCCCTGCGCCAGACAGTGGAGGTGGAGGGGCCGGTCTATTTCCGGATGGGCCGCGGGCGCGAGGCGGACGCCTATCATGAGGGGGAGCCTTGGGAGTTCGGCAAGGTGAGTGTGCTGCGCCATGGCAGCGACGGCGTGCTGTTTGCCAACGGCATCATGGTAGCGGCGGCGCGTGGCGCGGCCGAGGCGCTGGCGCAAAAGGGCATTGAATTGACGGTGGCCGACCTGCACACGATCCAGCCGCTTGACGTGGAAGGCGTGCTCTCGTTGATCGAAGGCGCGCGGCATGTCTTTGTGGCCGAGGAACACAACACGCGCACGGGGGTCGCCACTGCGGTGGCCGACGCTATGGTCGATGCGGGCGTGGCGGGCGTCAAGCTGCACCGCATCGGCTTCCCGCCGGATGAGTACTCGGCGATCGCCGCACCCTATTATCTCTATCAGCATTACGGCTTGGATGCCGAAGGCGTGGCGGCGCGCGTGGCCGCGGCCGTGGGCTGAGGGTCGAAGCCGCTCACGCAGTGCGTGCGCGAGCAGAATCATCGGAAAGCGAACACGGGATGAGCTTTGAGGTCTATGACTATCGCAGCGTCAACCGCAATGTGCTGGTGACGCCGGAGATACGCGCCCGGCTCTATCATATGGCGCCGGGGCAGGTGGATGGGCGGCACAGCCACGACTTGGGCCATGAGGTTTTTCTGATCCTCGAGGGCCAGGCCGAGTTCAATATTGGCGGGGTCACGCGCCAGTTGGGGCCGGGGGAGCTGTGTGTTGCGCGCGCCGACGAGATCCACCAGGTGCGTAATCTGCTGCCCGACCAGCCGACGATCATGTACTTGTCGGTGACGCCGCATGTGCAGCCCACGCACACGGGCCGCGGCGACGACGATGCCAAGCTGCCGCCGCGCTTTCAACCTAACGCCAGCTATCATGTCGAGCAGGCGATTGCGGGAACGCTGGAGGAGTTGTTGGCGCGCCAGGTCCAGGCGGCGGAGGCGCTGCTGGCCGCGGCGGAGGCCAACCTGGCGGCCCAGCAGACCCAGGCGGCGCGGCTTGATGCGGCGCGTGCTGCCGGCGATGAAGCGGCAGCGTGCGCGGCGCGTGATGCCATGTGGCAGGCAGTCTACGGGCTGCACATGCGGCTCTATGAATTCGACGCTATCTGGAACGAGGTCGCCCCGCGCGCGGCCCAGGACATATAGGAGACGGCGATGGATCCGATCCGGATCGGAGTTGTCGGGTGCGGGGCGATTGCCCAGGTGCATCACCTGCCCAACCTGGTCGATCTGCCCGACCTCTTTACGGTGGTGGGCGTCTGTGACCTATCGCGCGGCGCAGCGGAGTACGCGGCGCGCAAGTTTCATGTACCCTATGCTCTCACCGACTATCGGGAACTGTTGGAGACGGATGTGGAGGCGGTGCTGCTCTGCCAAAGCGACCCCAAAACCCAGGCCGCGGTCGATGCGTTTGCGGCGGGTAAGCATGTGTTTATTGAGAAACCGATGTGCTTTTCGCTGCAAGAGGCGGATCGCATCATCGACGCCTGTCGCCAGGCGGGCACGGTGGGGCAGGTCGGCTATATGAAGGTCTATGACCCCGCCTATGAGTTTGGCTTGAGTGAGGTGCGAGGCATGAACTCGATCCGGTTTGTGCAGGTCAACCATCTGCACCCCAACAATGACCTGCATATGCGCCAGTTTGACGTGCGGCGCTTTGGCGATGTGCCTGAAGCGGCGCGCGCCGCTACCGAGACGGCGCGCAAAGCGGCGGTGAATGAGGCGATCGGCGAGACGCCGCCCGCCGTGGCGCAGGCGTTTCATCTGCTGTCGGGCAGCATGATCCACGACCTCTATGGCATGCGTACCATGCTGGGGATGCCGAGCCAGATCGTGTGCAGCGAAATCTGGTTTGACGGCCGCGCCTTTAGCATGACGCTGGCCTACCCCAACGGGGCGCGCTGTGTGGCAAGCTGGGTCGACCTGCCCGATCTGTGGGATTTCAAGGAGACGCTGGAGGTCTATGGCGACGACAAGCGGGTCGTCGTGGCCTATCCGACGGGCTTTGCGCGCGGGATTCTATCGACGGTGACGGTGCAGGGGATCGGCGGGCAGGGGGTGAGCTATCGCCAGGAGCCGGCGATTGCATGGGAAGGGGCCTTTGTGCGCGAGCTGCGCCACTTCCATGGGTGTATTGCCGAGGGAGTGCCGTGTCGCACGCCGGTGGCGTCGGCGCGCGACGATATTGCGCTGATCATCGACGTGATCAAAGCCTATCAGGCGCGTACGGTGGCTGCCGTCTAGGGCGTGTGTATCGGCGCGGCCCGCGCGCACATGCAGATTGATATACTTTGAGGTTGAATAAGCCGGGTGGGTGCAGCCCCAGAAGCGCCCACCCGGTGAGCTTTTTTGCCATGCGTCTGCGGAAAGTGGACTGGTATGACGTCTGAACCGATGAGCCAATCAGCGGCTGGGGTGGCGGCTGAGCCGACGACTGTTGAGAAGTTGCGCGGCCTGCCGTGGAGTGTGGCGACCAATGCCGCCAATACGATCTTCTCGCATTTTACCGTGTTTGGGTCGGTCTTTGTCCTCTTTCTCAACACGTTGGGCATGAGCAAGACGGCGATCGGTTTTGTGCTGGCGCTGATCCCCTTTTCGGCGGTGATTGCGCCGCTGGTCGCGCCTTTTACGGCGCGCGTGGGCTACAAGCGGGTCTTTGTGTGGTTCTATGCCTTACGCAAAGTGATGATCGCATTTTTGCTGCTGACGCCGTGGGTGCAGGCGGTCTGGGGCCAACACGCGACCTTGGTCTTTGTGGCGGGGGTGGTGGCGATCTTTTCGGTGGTGCGCTCGGTGGAGGAGACGGCCTACTTTCCTTGGGTGCAGGAGTTTGTGCCCAACTCGGTGCGCGGCAAGTATTCGGCGATGAGCAACATTTTCACGGCGCTGACCGGGTTTGTAGCAGTGTGGGTGGCCGGCGCTGTGCTGCAATGGTATACGGGACAGACGGGGTTTCTGCTTTTGTTTGCGGCGGGCGTGGTCGCCGGCTTTGTATCGGTGTGGGCGTCGACGCACATTCCAGGCGGCGCGCCGCAGCCCGAAGTGGCGGCGACCCGGCGCAACCTCAAGGATGCGCTGTTTGATGGGGAGTTTCGCAAGTATTCGGTGGGCGTGGCGCTGATCACGCTGGGCACGGTGCCGCTGGCCTCTTTCTTGCCGCTCTTCATGGAAGAATATGTCGGGCTGGCGTCGGGCGAGGTGGTGCGGCTACAGTTGGGCGGGTTGGCCGGCGCGCTGCTGTCGAGCTATCTGTGGGGATGGGCCGCCGACCGCTATGGCAGCAAGCCGGTGATGCTGATCGGCGCGCTGGCGCTGGTGCTGATGCCTGTGCTGTGGTGGCTGGTGCCGCGCGGCGTGGCGTGGAGTCTGGCTGCGGCGCTGGCGGTTTCCTTTGTCCAGGGTGTGGCGAACCTGGGTTGGGGGATCGGCGCGGGGCGGCTGTTTTATGTCAGCGTCGTGCCGGTCGACAAGAAGCTGGACTATATGGCGGTCTATTTTGCCTGGGTGGGCATGGTGAGCGGCGTCAGCCAGTTCATCGGCGGCAGCGCGCTCGACCTGGCGCGCGGCATCTCCGGCAGTATCGGCGGAGTGATGCTCAACCCCTATGTGCCGCTGTTCGTGGCGGCGGTAGCGCTGCCGCTGGTGTCAGTGCTGCTCTTCCGCACGATGCAGGGGGACAGTGCGGTGACGACCAGCCAGTTCGCCTCAATCTTTTTGCGCGGCAATCCGGTGTTGGCCGCGACCTCGATGGTGCGGTTTTACCGCGCCAAGGACGAGCACGACGCCGTGCGGATGACCGAGCGCATGGGCGAGATCCGCAGCCGGATCACGGTGGACGAGTTGCTCGACGCGCTGTCTGACCCGCGCTTTAATGTGCGCTTTGAGGCGATCTTGGCGATGGCGCGCATGCCTGCCGACCCGCGGCTGACCGCGGCTTTGATCGGCGTCTTGCAGGGCAAATCTCCTGCGCTGACGGTGGTCGCAGCCTGGGCCTTGGGGCGCATCGGCGACAGGGCTGCGCTGGAGCCGCTGCGCGCGGCGCTCTGTTCAAACTACCGTTCGGTGCGCGCCCACAGCGCACGCGCCTTGGGGACGCTGGGCGATGTGGAAATGGCTCCCGAACTTTTGACGCGCGTGCAGCAGGAGCAAGACGAGGACCTGCGGCTCGCCTATGCGTCGGCGCTGGGGCGGCTCGGTGTCCACGCCGCGGCGCGGCCGCTGCTGGAGATCTTGCGCGGCAGCCAGGATGAGGCGATCCGCATGGAACTGGCGCTGGCCCTGGCGCGGCTGGTGGGCGACGAACGCCATTTTGTACAGTTGGCGCGCAGTATGCGTGACCAGCCGGGGACGGCATCGGCGCAGGCGCTGGCGGCGGCGCGGCGGCAGTTGGCGAAGGCGCAGGGCCGCAGCCCTGGCATAGATGCGGGTCTGCTCGCGATTGAGGAGGCGCTGGCGCGCGATCAACTGGACGCGGGCGCCCAAGCATTGGGCCTGTGGCTGGGTGAAGCCGAGTGGGCGCGCTATGGGGCGGTGGGGTGTGAGGTGCTGCAGGAGGCCGCTTGGCGGATGCAGCGCGGCGGCGCCAGGCGCAGAGAATATCTGCTGCTGGCGCTGCACACGCTGGCCGTCGGGCGGGTAGATTGACGCACTCAGGCGTAATAGACAGGGACTGCCCGCCTAGATGCCGGGATACCAGGCCTGGGCATTGGCGGTATAGAGTTTGTCGAGCACGGTGGGCGACAGCCCCAGCCCGGCTGTGGTATGGCCGCGCACCGCGACCTCGGTCGTACCTTCGAGATAGGCGAAGTGAGTGCGGTAGGTCTCGGCCAGCGGGGCGAGCGCGGCGGCGCGCTCGTCGGGTGGCAGGGTCGCGGGCGCAGCACGCATCACGACATCGGTGCCGAAGAGGATGCGATCCTGGTAGCGGTCGAAGAAGGCGCGCACTTTGTCCGCCGGCTGGCGTGCCAGGTTGCCCAGGCGGGCGGAGATATCCACGGCGAAGTTGGGGTAGCGGTCGAACCGGGCCGCCACTTCGTCCACGTTATGTTCGAGGCTGCCCAGGTGTGCGCCGACGACACGCAGCGCCGGGTGTTTTTCCATCACGCGGTCACGCGCCGCGATCAGCGCGGCGTGCGACGGGGCTTCGGGGCGGTTGTACATATGCCACTGTGGGTTCTGGCTGTAATAGTTGTAATGCGGGCCGGATGGGTCGAGCGGCTGCCAGCAGGCCAGCGGGTCGGCGATGTGCAGCAGCAGCGCGCGATTGGCCGAGGCTACGGCGTCAAAGATAGGGTCAAAGATCGGGTCGTCGATGGTCAAGTAGCTGCTGTCGGGCCGCTTTTCCTCCATGCCGATGTTTTTCCAGACCTTGCACGCCACTGCGCCGGCGGCGAAATCTTCTTCTAGCCCGCGGATGGCATCGGCGGTGTAGGCAGGGTCGTCGAAGCGGGGCAGGTCGATACTGGTACACCAGGCAAAGCGTGCGGGGTGCGTGTGCGCTAGGCTGCGGTAGCGTTCAGCCTGGTTACGCTAGGGGTCATCCGGCCCATGTACAAAGCTGATGTTGAGCAGTTTGAGGTCGAATTCGGCCAGCAGGGCGAGGAATTCGGGGCTGTCATCGCCGTAGTGAATATGGGCGTCGATCACGGCAGACTCCTTCGGGATCAGAGATAGTGTGGTCAGCCACAGGCTCAATATTGCAGATCCACTTCGTCGCGCGGCTGGGGGACGAGGATATCATCGCGCCAGCGTTTGCGGAAAGAGGGCCGCACCAGCGCTTCAGGCGATTGCAGCGTGAGGCCTCCATCCGCCGTAAGCACGATGCCGGTGACAAAGGAAGCTTCGTCCGAAGCGAGGAAGAGGGCGACGTTGGCGATCTCCTCCGGCGCGCCATAGCGGCCCAGCGGATAACAGTCGCGCGAGAGCGCGTCCTCCAGCGGGTCGCGGGCGATGCGTTCTCGCTCGCGTTCGCCGACGATCTGTCCGGGGGCGATGGCGTTGCAGCGGATGCCATCGCGGCCATAGTCCAGGGCGATGCTGCGTGTCAGGGCATTCAGCCCGCCCTTGGCCGCGCCGTAGAGGCCAAAGAGCGGGTTGGTGATCGTGGCGTTGACGGTGGAGATGAAGACGATCGAGCCGCCGCCCTGCTGCTGCATGTGGGGGATGCAGTGCTTGGCCCCCAGCCATGGCCCGCCCAGGGTGACGGCCAGCCCGCGATCCCATTCTTCCTGGGTAAACTCGACGGCACGTTTTAGGAAACTCTGGGCGGCGTTGTGGACGAGGATGTCGATCTTGCCGAACTCGGTCAGGGCTGCGGCGGTCATCGCCTCCCAAGCCGAAGCGTCGGCGACATCGCCCATGACCGTGGTGACGCGACCGCCCGCTGCGCGGATATGGGCAGCGGTTTCTTCGAGCTTTTCGGCGCGGTTGCGCGTGTTGATGACGAGATGCGCGCCTTCTTGGGCAAAGCGCAGCGCGGTCGCCGCGCCGATGCCGCCCCAGGCCGCGCCTGCTACGATGGCTACTTTGTCTTTGAGTCTCATGGTTTCTTCTCTGGGTGCTGGTGGCTGATGAACATAGTATAGCCGCCGTGCGCTGAATGCTCAATTTGGCATGGGCGCGCAAACGGGTGCATTGGGATGAACTGCAAAGGACGCAAAGAGCGTAAGGCAGCAACAAAGCCAGAGGCCGGGGAGAACCTGAATCGGTTTGACAGGCGGCAGCCGCTGCGGTAGAGTGCAGACCATCGACCTGTCACCCTGGGCCTCTCCTAGCCGCATTGCCGACAAAGCCGCCTTCGCCGAGCCTGTGCCATGTCTCAACCTGAAACCCAATCTGAGATCGTCTTGTGTGTCAACCCTGCGGTCGATAACCAGACCCTCAACGACCTGTTTGCCGCGTCATGGCCGCGCCATCGCCCCTATGATTTCAGGCGCGAGCTGGAACATGCGCTGGTCTATGTCTGCGCCTATGCGGGCGAGCGTTTGATCGGCTATGTCAAGGTCGCGTGGGATGGCGGCGTACACGGCTTTCTGCTCGATCCGACGGTACACCCGGATTACCGCCGTCGCGGTCTTGGCACGGCCTTGGTGGCCGAGGCGCGCAGGCAGGCGGCAGCGCATGATCTAGAATGGCTGCATGTTGACTATGACTCTGAACTGGATGAGTTCTATAGACAATGTGGTTTTGTGCCTACCCTGGCCGGTCTGATTCGTTTGAGAGAGTAAACCTTTCACCAACCTGACCGATCCTCAGCCGCCCCCAAGCCATCCCAATCATTTGCAATCGAGGAGCCTATGTCCACACGTCCCAAGATCGCTGCGATCGTGACTGAGTATCGCAAGTTTTCGCACGCGCAGCACATCGTCGACCGTTTTCTGGAGGGATATGGTTGGGAGGGCCGCCATCATCGGCCCGCCATGGACCTGGTGTCGCTCTATGTACACCAGACGCCGGAGAACGATCTGAGCCGCGAGCGCGCTGCGCGCTTTCCCAGCATGACCCTCTATCCGACCGTTGCCGACGCGCTCACGCTGGGCAGGTCCGACCTGGCGGTGGAGGGGGTGCTGCTGATCGGCGAGCATGGCGACTACCCCAAGAACGCCAAGGGGCAGAAGCTTTACCCGCGCTATGAACTCTTCCGCGAGATTGTGGCGGTCTATCGTACGACGGGCAAGAGCGCGCCGGTCTTCAACGACAAGCATCTCTCTTGGCGCTGGGACTGGGCGACAGAGATGGTCGAGACGGCGCAGCAGATTGGGTTTGCGTTGATGGCGGGATCGTCGCTTCCGGTCACATGGCGTATTCCATCGCTGGATTTGCCGTGGCAAGCCGAGGTGGAGGAAGCGGTCTGTCTGGCCTATGGCGGCGTGGACAGCTATGACTTTCATGCGCTGGAGACGCTGCAGTGTATGGTGGAGCGGCGGCGCGGCGGCGAGACCGGGGTCCGGTGGCTGCAGGCGTATCGGGGTGAGCAGTTTTGGGAGGCGCACGCCGCGGGCGTATGGTCGCGCGATCTGTTTGAGACGGCGTTGAGCCGCAGCCATACGCTGACTCCGGCGCGCGCCGGGTTTAATAACATTTTCCCGACGCGCGATGAGATGGCCGAATTGGTCAAAGACCCGATTGCCTATGTCTATGAGCATGAGGATGGGCTGCGCTGCAGCATGATCTTGCTCAACGGGCTGATCCAGGACTTCAACTTTGCGGCGCGGCTGAAGGGGCGTGAGGCGCCGTTTTCAACCCAGATGTATCTGCCGATGCCGCCTGCGCGCACGACGCTGGCAAACTTCTTTTCGCCGCTGGTTAACAACATAGAGCAGTTATTTTTGACGGGACGGTCGCCCTATCCGGTCGAACGCACGCTGCTGACCGGCGGCTTGGTCGAGGCCGGGGTCGATAGCCTCGATCAAGACCAACGGCGGATCGAGACACCGCATTTGGCGGTGCGCTATATACCAGACCCGGCGCCTACGTTCTGGCGCAGCTAGACGCAGGGGTGTCGCACACCGTCTTCCATTGCGTAACTCTCCACCCAGCAAGGAGTGTGGTTTATGGCTCTGCAATCTGCGCCAAAGCGGCTAGCTGTCTTGGCGACTGTCTATCGGGCGCGCTCGCACGCCCAGCATTTCTGTGACCGGTTTGTCATGGGCTATCCCTATCAAGGAAGCTGGCGCCGGCCCAACACTGAGATCGTCTCGCTCTATGTAGACCAGCATCCGGTGAATGACCAGAGCGTGGACCGGGCGCGCGAGTTCGGGTTTGACATCTATCCGGGCGTGGCGGAGGCATTGCGCTGCGGCGGCGACCGGTTGGCCGTCGACGCCGTGCTGATCATGGCCGAGCACGGCGATTATCCGCGCAACGAGAAGGGGCAGATCCTTTACCCGCGCTATGACTGGTTCAAGGCGTGCGTACAGGTCTTTGAGCAGGACGGGCGCGCCGTGCCGGTCTACAACGACAAGCATCTCTCCTACAGCTTTGCCAAGGCCAAGGAGATGGTGGGCGACAGCCGCCGGTTGGGCTTTCCCTTTTTGGCCGGGTCGTCGCTGCCGGTGACGTGGCGGCTGCCGGATGTAGAACTGCCGCTGGGCAGCGACATCGAGGGCGCGCTGATGGTGGGGGTCGGCGGGTCGGACCCGATGGACTATCACGCGCTGGAGGCGATGCAGTGCATGGTCGAGCGGCGGCGCGGCGGCGAAAGCGGCGTGGCCGCGGTGCAGATAGTCGAAGGCGATGCGGTCTGGCAGGCGGGCGAGGATGGGCGTTGGTCCAAACGGCTGTTGGAGGCGGCGCTGTCGCGCAGCGATTCGCCCTTGGGGCTGACCGAGGTGGACGGCAGGACGCAGGATTTGCTGGGCAGCGGCGAACTGCGGCGTCTGGTCGAGAACCCGGCGGCCTATTTCGTCGAGTACGCGGACGGGCTGAAGGCCACGCTGCTGATGCTCAACGGCGCGCTGCACGATTTCTGTTTTGCCGCCCAGATCGCGGGCCGGCCGGAGCCGATCTCGACGCAGTTCTTCCTGACGCCCGGCCCCAACGTGACCTATTCGGCCTGTCTGGTCTCTAAGATCGAGGAGATGATCCTGAGCGGTGTCGCGCCCTATCCGGTTGAGCGCACGATGCTGGTCAGCGGCATATTGGAAAGCTGTCTGACCTCACGGCTGGAGGATCACCGGCGCTTGGAGACGCCGCATCTGGCGGTGCAGTACCAAGCGCCTGTCACGTCACAATACGCGCGCGAATAAGCACGCAAGGGGGAGCACATGGAAGTTGCGCCGGGTATCCATCGCATCGAAGCGCCCTTGGGCGACCGCTTTGTTTGCGTCTATCTGCTGGTGGGGGATGAGTCCGTGTTGGTGGTGGATACAGGGATCGACAGCACACCGCGCGACTACATCGCCCCTTATCTGGCCAAGATTGGGGTCGAGCCGGGGCGCATCCGCTATGTGCTCACCAGCCACGCCGACTATGACCATGTGGCGGGCAATCGCTCGTTGGCCGAACTGGCCCCGCAGGCCGTGTTGATGTGCCATCTACTTGACCGGCCTCTGGTCGAAGATCTGGAGCGTATCATCCGCGAACGCTATGAAGAACTGGGGCCGGATCACGGTTTCTATGAGGGCGAGGAAGGCAAAGCGGCCATGCGCGCCACGTCGCGCACAATGCCGGCAGACATTGCGCTCAGCGGGGGGGAGGAGATCCGTCTAGGGGCCGATTGGCGCGTGGCGGTGTGGCATACGCCGGGGCACAGCCGCGGCCATGTGACGGTACATGACCTGCGCAGCCACAGCCTGATTATCTGTGACGCGGCGCTCTATTACGCCGTGCTGCGCAAGGACGGCGGCCCTGCCTTTCCGCCGACCTACCGCTATGTGGAAAGCTACCTATCCACGCTGCAGCGTTTGCAGGCCGCGGCCCCCAGTCTGCTGCTGACCAGCCACTACCCGGTCTATGCGGCGCAGGAGGCGCAGGCTTTTCTGGCCGAGAGCCGCGCGTTTGTGGAGCGGGTGGACGCGGTGCTGCTGGCCGAACTGCGCCAGGCGGCCGCGCCGCGTACCCTCCGGCAACTGGTGGCGGCCTTAGGGCCGCGCTTGGGGGAGTGGCCGGTGGAGGCAAACGCGGCGCTGTCACAGCCGTTGATCGGGCATTTGGAGCGGTTGACGGCCTATGGTCTGCTGCGGATGCCGAACCGCTCCAGTTGGGTTATTGCCTAGCCGCCGCGCCCGGTGTGGCCGCGCCTGCTAGGCGGCGTCGTACCCAAAGGCCGCCGCCGACAAGCAGCGCCAACACAAAGACCAGCGCATATTCCAGCGCGGGGATCAAGGCGACGTCGCGCCAGACCAGGATGCCGCGCGCCGATACAGCCGCCGCGACCGCAATCAGATAGGCGAACACCGTAGCCCATTTTCCCCAGGTGGGCAGCTTCAGTCCATGCATTTGGGTGATGAGGAAGATGCCCAGGAAGCCCAGCACAAAGGCCCAGACGCCGGAGCCGCGCAACATGGCGACGACCAGCGCGCCATGCGCCAGCACCAGCACTTCGAGCGTGACCGTCCACCAGCGGTTGAGATGCATCCGCGTGAAAAATAGGCTCGCCTGGACCAAGAGCAGAAACACATAGAAGAAGCCGACCAGGTGGCCCGGCGTGGCGACCATAGGGTGGAACCAGAAGGTGTAGACCACAGCCCAGGCAAAGAGGTAGCCATGATAGCGGCGGAAGAACGCCCCGACCGCCTCCCCCAGCGGCGCTTTGCGGCCAAAGAACAGCCCGCGGCGTCTATTTTCCATGATCAAGACTACGACCAAGAGCAAAACGACAGAAGCTTCGCTGCTCTGCAGTGAGACGTTCTGCGCCAGCCCATCATACCAGAGCTGTGTCTGTACGAAGTGGAGCAGGACGAAGAGCGCATTGCCCGCCAAGGCTACCAGGTTGATCGGGTGCAGCCCCGGCGTGTAGCCCCGCACATTCTTTTGGGCATAGGCGATGGTGGCCCACAGGAACGCTTGGTGCAGCAGATAGCCACCCCAGGCGGTGGCCTGTGTCCAAAAGGTTGGCGTGGGCAACTGCCAGTAATACCAGGCGCTCCCCTGGTCGGGCAGCAAGCCGATATCTGCCGGCCGCCTGCCGGCCACGGCGATCAGCAGGGTGAAGATCAGGCTGAAGGCGACCGCGCCCCAGAAGGCGAGTTGGCCTGTGCGGCGGGTGTGGACTGTGCCGGTGTGCGATTGGCCGTCGAATGTCGTGAGCGCCATCGGATCACGCTGTTCCCGCTACATACATGCTGCCCACGGCGAAGGTCATGAGCACAAACACAAATGACAGCGCCGTGACCAGGACGGCGCGCCGGCTCTTGGCGACGCTGTCGGCGCCGGGGAACCAATAGAAAAGGAAGACAAAGCCGAGCGGTGCGAGGCCGCCGACATAGTGGATGTAGAGCTGCAGCGGGCCAAGCCCTTGGTCCAGCAGCTTGACGCCGATCAGCGCCTGCACCATCAGCGCGATTTGAAAAAGGATAAAGAGCGCATGGACGCCGCGCGAGAAAGGCCATTTGCGCCATGCGGCACGGCCCGTCGCCACAAGCGCCAGCAAACCGGTGATTAGGACCAGCGTGCCGGTGGTCAGGTGGACGGTGGGCGGGACAAAGATCGCATCAATCATCGAACACTCCATTCATTGTGTGAGCATATAGTGTGTGGCCCATGTAACGAGGTTGGTCATGGCGGCGCAGGGGCTGGGCCATGAGACGGCCCTGCGCTGCCATGATTGGCAGTTTGACAGGGGCGGGTTGCGGCGCGATGAAGGTTGTATGAAGGTTTGATGACGAAAACCGCCGGCGGCGCGGGAGGCTTTCGGCGCACAAGCCATCGGCGGTATACTGGGCGCTATGCAACAGCGAATCCTGGTGGTGGACGACGAAGCGGCGGTGCGGACCGCGGTGCAGGCCTATTTAGAGCGCGAGGGCTATGCAGTGCAGACGGCAGCCGATGGGCCGGCGGCGCTGGCCGCGGCGCGCGCGTTTCGCCCGGAACTGGTGATCCTCGACATCATGCTGCCGCAGTTGGATGGTTTGGCGGTGTTGCGCGAGCTGCGCCGCGATTCAGAAGTCTATGTGCTGATGCTCACAGCTAAGGCGGGTGAAATTGACAAGGTCGTCGGGCTGGAGATGGGCGCGGACGACTATTTGACCAAGCCGTTTAGCCCGCGTGAACTGGTTTCGCGCGTCAAGGCGATCTTGCGCCGAGGACGGGGTGCGCCCGCAGGGGACGCGCCGTTAACCTTTGGCCGCCTGCGCATCGAGCCAGAGGCGCGGCGGGTTTGGAAGGCGGAGACAGAGATCGAGTTGACGCCGCTCGAATATGAACTGCTGTATGTGCTGGCGCGCCACGCGGGGGTGGTGCTGAGCCGCAGCCAACTGATCGAACAGGTGTGGGGCTACGACTATTTTGGCGATGAGCGGGTGATCGACGTGCATATGCGGCGCATCCGGCGCAAGATCGAGCATGACGCCGATCACCCTGCGCTGATCGTGACTGTGCGCGGTGCGGGCTATCGCTTTGATGGGGAGGCTGGATGAGAGGTCTGCTCACGTTCTATCGCCGGATTGAATGGCTGCACCTCTTTTCGTATGTGGTCATCATCTTGGTGGAACTGCTGATCTTGCGCAGTATCGGCGGCACGCCTGAAGCCAATGTGATCCGCTATGTGGTCTTTGTCGGGGTGGTGTTGGGCAGCCTGCTTTTGATCCGCCAGCAGATCATCCAGCCGATCCAGGCGATGAAACAGGCAAGCCTGTACATTGCGGCGGGCAACTATCATGAGCGTCTGCCGCACTACAGCAATATCGAATTGAACGAACTGGCGCAGGCGTTTAACCAGATGGCAGCGACGATCGCGGCCACTGAGCAGCGGCGCGTGGAATTGATCGGCAATGTGGCGCATGAGCTGCGCACGCCGCTTACCAACATCCGCGCCACGATGGAGGGGTTGGTCGACGGGGTATTGCAGCCGGATCAGGGCGCCTTTCTCGGCGTGCAACATGAGGTGAGCCGGCTGCAGCGGCTGGTCTTCCAGTTGGAGGAGCTTTCGCTGGCCGAGAGCGGCCAAGTGACGCTGAGAAAACGGCGGGTGGATCTGCGCCCGTTGGTTCGGGATGTGGGAGGACGTTTGGCGCCGCAGTATGACGATAAGGGCGTGCAATTGGGCTATGACTTAGCGCCGGATCTGCCGATGCTGGAGGTGGACCCAGACCGTATCACGCAGGTGCTGATCAATTTGTTGGGCAATGCGCTGCAGGCGACGCCCGCCGGCGGGCAGGTGCATATTCGCGTAGCGCATGAAGGGTCAGATGTCACGGTACGCATCCGTGACACGGGGATCGGCATCCCGCCGGAAGAGTTGACACGCATCTTTGAGCGGTTTTACCGGGTTGATAAGTCGCGTGCCCGCAGCAGCGGGGGCAATGGGATCGGGCTGACGATCGCACGCCACTTTGCCCTGGCGCACGGCGGCAGACTGTGGGCCGAAAGCCAAGGGCTGGGCCACGGCGCGACTTTCGTCCTGGCGCTTCCACTTTAGGCTCCAG
The DNA here is from genome assembly GCA_020845455.1 of Caldilineaceae bacterium. Lineage (GTDB taxonomy): Bacteria > Chloroflexota > Anaerolineae > Caldilineales > Caldilineaceae > QEUY01. Next base: position 14,252 of record JADLFO010000204.1, on the reverse strand, counting down.
AAGTGCGGGCAGCCCGGCGGGGAAATTGCGCGGACAGGGGAATGCCCGATCACGGTGCTCTTTGCGTCTGACCGGCAGATCGGGTAGTATGGACGGCTGGTAAACCTGAACGCTTCTAGCGAGGGGCAGCACAACTTTGGGACAGCGCTATCGCCCGCGTGGCTCAGGGGGCGTATTATCGACCGAACGGGTCTCTAGGCGGCTGCGATCCCGGCAAATGGCTTGGGTCCTGGTGGTGGCCACGGCGGCGTGGACGGCTGCCGGGTGCAGCCTGTTTGGGGGGGAGCAGCCCACGCGCACCCCGGTGCCGACCTTTACGCCGACATCGGTGGGGGTCGCAGTGGATGCGCCGCCGACCAACACGCCTGCACCGCAACAGAACTTGACCCCGGTGGTCACGATCGAGCCACCCACGCCGACTGAGACGCCCACCCCGCTGCCGCCGACCTCGACTGCAACCGCTACGCCGGAGCCGACGCAGACTTCGACCCCCACGGCCAGCCCAGAGCCGAGCGCCACGCCGACACCCAGCCCTACGCCGAGCTATGTGTTTGAATTGGAAGAGGCGAACAAGTATCCCACCGAGTCGCTGGCGCCGAATGTGGTGCGCGTCTTTTTGTATGTCTATTCCGACCAGTCGTTTGCGCTGGAAGGGTACTCGCTGCAGGTGACGCATAACGGCGCGGAACTGCCGGTGGACCAGGTGTCGGGCGGCGGGCTGCCCGAAGTGACACGCACCGAACCGGGACCCTATTCGCGCTTTACGAACATGAACGTGATCTTTGTGGAGGCGCAGGCCGGCAGTTGGGTAGTGCAGTTGGTGGATGCGGGAGGTACGCCGGTCGGGCCGCCTGCGGAGTTTGAGCTGACGGCAGACGAGGAAACGCGCGAACTGTATGTGCGCTACCGACAGCAATAGCCTTGCGCCGCAGGCGGTGCAGGCATACGAAAGAGCGGAGGCGGACACCAGGTCTACCTCCGCTCTTTTTTGGGGCGCTCTTAGGTTGCAGAGGCCGCAACTTGTCTATTCTATTGCCAGACAAGCCGCCAGGAGTTGTCGGCGTCGGGTTCAAAGCGCAGCCAGAGCGTCAGCGATTGATCCGCTTCGACATGCAGCGAGGCGTTACCGGAAAGCCCGCTCCACGGGCTGCTGGCGCTGAAATCGACCTGGCCGGGGAAGACGACGATGGCAACGGATTCGCCCGGCGCAAGGTCAAACTCGCTTGGCCCTTCGTTGGCGCGATAGCGCTGGTCGAGGGTGAAGCGCATCTCATGCTGGAAGCCGTTGTTCACCACCAGGAGCGCCTGCCCAGCCGGCACAACAGGTTGGTCGGGCGGCGCCGGCGTAGCGCCTGCGCTTGTCTCGGGGGCAGTCTCGACTGTCTGCGATTCAGGGTTGGACGCATCGACGGCAGGGGATTCAGCGACCGGCGCCGGTTCGGGGGTGGGCGGTGGCGCTGGGGCCTCGACCATAGGCAACCCCATGAGATCGCCGTCGCAGGTGATGAAACTGGGGCTGGCGGTGATCCAGCCGTTGCCGGTGACTGCCGGAATCACGGTGAGCCACTCGCCATCCACGCTGCGGCCGTTGACGACCACGGTGGCCGGTTGATCGCCGCTGCGGACTTTGTCGATGATCTCGTAGTATAGCCCTGGGCCGCTGCGGACGTTGAGCGTGGGGACCAAGAGGCGGCAGGTCAGTTGGCCCGCCAGCGGCGCGGGGGCCGCGGTCTCCGCAGGCACGGCGGTCTGGTCCTGTCCTGCGGCGGTGGCCTCCGGCGTGGGGGTGACCTCGACGCCGGCGACGATGGGGCGCAGATCCAAGGTTGTGATCTGACTGTTTGGCTCGCCGCCCGCAGTGTTGACCGCGACCATGGCGTAGTAGACGCCGGCGTCGAGCGTCTTGGGCGCCCATTCACAGACGGTTTGCCCCGACAGCGTAAGACAACTGCGCACATAGAGGATGGCGGGCACGCCCGACGCCACCGGGAATTCGCGCACTGTCGTCGGCGCGATGTCGAAGGTCTCGTTCTTATACACGATCTGCTCGGTCTGGCCGGAGCGGTTCTGGACCCAGACCTGGTCGGTCGGGGGGGTGCCCGCTTGGCGCAGGAGCAGCCGCGCCTCGACGACCGGGTCGGGCGCCTTGTAAATCTCGTAGAAGCCGTCGAGGGTGATCAGATAGGGATCCCAGAAACAGGTCGCCTGATTTTCGGGCGCGGCGGCATCACAGTTGTAGAGGTTCAATACGCTGCTGGCGCGCGGCAGAACTAGGCCGAGCGAGCGGCCCGCGGCCAGATCGTAGGTGATTCCCTCGACGAAAAAGCGCGCGTTGTTGTCGCTGCGGTTGGCGATGATCGTGCCTTCCAGCGGCCCGGCGGGGGTCTGCTCGGTTGCGGTCACCGGCGTGCCGGCGCTCACCGTGATCTCGGCGCCCGTCGTGGGGGGGGCGGTTGTGGTGATGCCGACCGCGGCGGAGGCGGACGAGGCCACCGTGGGCGACGGGGGCACGGTTGGAACCGAAGTCGCGGTAGGCGGCGGGGGCGGTGTTTGTGTCGGTTGGGGGGGTACGGTCGGCGTCGCAGTGGCCGCGGCGGTGGTCGGCGTGCCGAGCTGCCCGATCTGGGCCAATTCGCCGGTGCTTGCGCGATCTCCGGGTGCGGCGTAGGCCGGCGAGGCGGAGATGGCGGCTGCGAGAACCGTAACGAAGATCAATATCAAGATACGAAACAGTCGATCCATGAAATTACCATCCTAGAATACTACGGCGTGCGGTCGTCCTCAGGGGTGGGTTGTCCGCCGAGTATTGTTGTGAGCGACCCTGGAGCTCAATATCATGCGCCAGGGAGCAACCTGTGGCCGATGCAAGGCCATGGTAACTGGACCGCGACCTGCAGATACACCATGCACGGCCACCACAGGCGATCTTACACCACAACCGGTGTAGATGCTAACTTGATTCACCTACTTCCGGAGTACGTTTCGACTACGGATGTCGAGTGACCAACGATCATACGTTGTGCGATGTTCTAAGGGCGCGCTTTGGGTCAGCGCTGTCCGAGCCGGCCAGGGCAAATTCGCACAAAACAAAGCATAAAACAAAGACGCAGCGGGTGTCCACTGCGTCTCGTAGGTGCTAGGTTAGGTCGAGCGCTTACTTGGCTTCGCGGTAGATCACATGCCGGCGCACAACCGGGTCATACTTCTTGAGCTCAAGCCGGCCAGAATCGTTGCGGCGATTCTTTTCGGTCAAATACATGTGCGAGCTTTCTGTGCTGCGCATCTTGATCAAGACACGCGGTCCCTTTTTGGCCATTTTTCATCTCCTTGCCAGACGGTACAATCGCCATTTTTGTGCATTATAGTGCATGTGTTCTGCAAACCCAAATGCGAGAGGGGGCAGAATACTATCCGGCTGAGAACGCATCAGGTAAAATATCTGCCCACGAGCAAGTGGAGCCGCTCGACCACGGATGCGGGAACCGCGGAGCGGTTGGTGATGATGGCGTCTTGCAGGGCGTTGGCCTGGGGCGACGGCCCTGCCTGGGCCAAGGCGGCGATGGCGTTGACCACGGCTTGCTTGGCGATCTCGGCGTTGCGGTGCAGCATACGCACCACGGCATCGACGGTGACGGCTTCTGCGCTGGTGTGCCAGACGTCGTAGTCGGTGACGTGCGCCATGACGGCATAGCTCATTTCAGCCTCACGCGCCAGTTGGGCCTCCGGCGTGGTGGTCATGCCGATGATGTCCATGCCCCAACTGCGGAAGACTTGGCTCTCGGCTTTGGTGGAAAAGCGCGGCCCTTCGATAGTGACAAAGCCGCCGCCCTGATGGACGCTTGCTCCGGTGGTGAGCGCCGCTTCGTAGCAGATGTGGCTGAGTACGGGGCAGAAGGGGTCGGCCAGGCCGATGTGGACGACGAGACCGGCAGTGCCGGCGTCGGGGTCATCGAAGAACGAGAGGGCGCGGTTGACGGTGCGGTCGAAGAGTTGGTCCGGGATGACGATGTCGCCGGGGTGGATGTGCTCTTGCAGGCTGCCGCAGGCGCTGAGGCTGATCAGGTATTCGACGCCGAGCTGTTTGAAGCCGTAGATGTTGGCGCGATGGTTGAGCCGTGTCGGGCTGATGCGATGGCCGCGGCCATGGCGGGCCAGAAAGGCGACCTGTTGGCCGTGGAGAGTTCCGACCAAGTAGCTGTCGGAGGGTGCGCCAAAGGGCGTGTCGAGTGTGATTTCCTGGGTGTCGGAAAGCGCCTCGATCTGATAGACGCCTGTGCCGCCGATGACGCCAATGCGGGTAGATTGGGGCATGGTGAGGGTCCTTCGCTGTGTGTGTTTGGGGGCATTGAGGCGAAATGGCTAGGGCAATCGTTCCGGGCCGATGGCGCGCAGCGTTGGGTTGGCGCAGTCACGGTCGGAGAGAGTGGGGGTTTGGATTCCCCAGGGGATTGCCAGGTCTGGGTCATTCCAGGCGATCCCGTGTTCATCGCTGCCGTCGTAGTAGTTGTCGACCAAATAGAGCAGGGTCGCAGCCGTGCATGCCAGAAAGCCGTGCGCGACGCCGACCGGGATAAATAGCCCCATGGGGTTGGCTGCGTCGAGGTCGATGGTCTCTACTTGGCCGTAGGTCGGCGACTGGCGGCGCAGGTCCGCCAAGGCGACGCGGATCGAGCCGTTGACCACCTGCCAGTAGTCGACCTGATGGTGGTGGAAGTGCAGCCCGCGCAGGACGCCGGCGGCGCTTTCGCTGCGGTTGCTCTGGATGATCTCCCAAGAGCGTTCGGGAAACCAATCTTTGCGGAAGGTCTCCATAAACTGCCCGCGTGAGTCGGAAAAAACACGGAATTTGACGAGCTTGACACCTGGGATGGCGGATGATTCGATAATCTGGGTCATGATAGGGTTGCTGCCGGTGTAGGTTCTTGATTGGCCTGGCGCAGCCGGGCGATGATACTGCGGATGGCGTCGGACTGCAGACGATAGGCGGCCCGGTTGGCGATCAGGACGGCCTGACTTTCGAGAATGGTGCGGAATTCGACCAGCCCGTTGGCGCGCAGGGTGCTGCCGCTCTCGACCAAGTCCACGATGAGGTCGGCCAGCCCGACCAGGGGGGCAAGCTCGACGGAGCCTTTGAGGGTGATGATTTCGGCGTTGACGCCGCGCCGGCGGAAGAATTCGGCGGTGAGGTTGGGAAAGCTTGTGGCGACGCGCGGCTGGCTTTCATAGCGCAGCGGCGTATCGGGTCGCGTGCCAAGGCCGGCCAGGCTCAAGCGGCAGTAGCCGAAGGGCAACAAGAGCGGTTCGTAGACATCGCGCTTGGCCTCGCGCAGCACATCGAGGCCACAGACGCCCAAATCCGCCGCGCCATACTCGACATAGGTGGGGACGTCGGCGGGCTTGGCCATGACATAGCGCATGGAGCTATCGGCGCTCTCCAGGATCAATTTGCGGCCAGGGTCGCCGGCAGGCAGCGGGATGCCGGCGCGGCCCAGATAGCCGAGAATGTCATCGGTCAGGCGGCCTTTGGCAAGCGCCACGACGAGGCTGCGTGTAGGGCTGGACATGGGATATCCTCTTCGCGCATGGAAATCAGCGCATGGCAACGGGCTGTGCGCCGCCCGGCTGGATCAGGGCGATGACCTGGCCGCCGGCCGCGGCGGAAATCGTTTGGATCTGGGCGAGCGGGTCGCCGGAATCGATGAGGTCGAATCCCGCGCCGGTCCATACGGCGGCGAAGCGCGCCCCCGCTTGTTGGGCGCGGCGGCGCAGGTCGCCGTATGCGCCGGTGTCGTCTGGTTGTTCTGTGCCGGCCAGGTCGACGGCCACGCGCAGCCCGGCCTGACGCCACTGCTCGACGATCTGCAGGCAGGCCGCGCTGTTCGTCGGGGCGACGAGCAGGTCGGGACCGATGGGCCGGGTGGGGTCCTGTGTCTGATCTTGGATCTGGCGCGCCAGCAGGATGCGGTCGAGGCCAAGCGCCACCCCGACCGCAGGCAGCGATGGGCCGAAGGTCGCCAGCAGGTTATCGTAGCGACCGCCGCTCCCGACCGGAAAGCCCAGTTGGTGGGTCAGGACTTCAAACGTGATGCCGGTGTAGTAGCCGAGATTGTTGATCTCGGCGAGGTCGAGATAGACCGCATTGTCCACGCCATAGGCGACCAACATGGCATGGACGGCGCGCAGGTTGTCCAGCGCTCCATGCATGGCTGAGTTGAGACAGTGGCGGTCGGCTCGGTCGATGATCGCTTGGGCGTTGCTGCCGCTGAGATGGGGCAGTTCCTCCACGGCCCGGCGCTGGGCGGGGGCCAGCGCAGCCGTGTGCAGAAATTCGGCAAGCTGGGCTTCACTGTTGCGGTCGATGGCCTGTTGCAGCCTGGCCGTCTGGATGGCATCCAGGTTGAGGTCTTGGAGCAGCCCATGGAAGTATTGGATCTGCCCTACCACGATGCGGAAATCGCGCAGGCCGGCGGCGGCGAGCGCGCGCACGGTGAGCGCGATGATCTCGGCGTCGGCCTCGGGTGCGCCTGCGCCGATCAGTTCGCAGCCCGCCTGGCCGAATTCGCGCTGGCGGCCCGCCTGCAGTTCAGTGTAGCGAAAGACGCTGCCTGCGTAGCAGTGGCGCTGCGGCATGGGCCGGTCGTGGAGGCGGACGCCGACCAGGCGCGCCACCGGGATGGTCATATCGGCGCGCAGGGCAAGGGTGCTGCCGTCGCGGTCGAGAAAACGATACATTTCGGTCTGAAGCTCGCGCCCGGAGCGGCCCTGAAAGGTGTCGGCATATTCGAACATGGGGGGGATGACATCCTGATAGCCCCAAGTGCGAAAGAGCCGGAGGAGTGTCCCTTCCAACTGGCGGCGCGTATAGGCCTCGGTCCAGAAGTAGTCGGCGACGCCGCGCGGGATTTCGCCCTGGCGGGTGAAGGGCGGTGACGATGGCGTGTGTACGGTTGGGCGCAGGCTGGGCGTGGTCGGCATGGTGTGCGGCGGGCTTGCGCTCTAGTCGGTGACGGCGTCGCCGCCGGTGATCTCGGCAGAACTGGTGATGTCAAGCGTGGATGTGATCAGCGGGGAGGTGAGCGGCTCGACGATACGCAGCGGCGAGATGAACTGCACCCCCGATTCGGCCTGCACATCCAAGTTGATGGCGTCGATGGGGCCGACCGTTAGGTTGAGATTAAGCAGGATGGGGACGGTGACCGTTTGTGGGCCGGACTCGGTCGGCAAGACGAGCGTGATGTCGACCGGGAGCTGGTGGCTGACGCCGCCTTCGAGAATACGCACGCCTTCAAGGCCGGCGCTGTCGCTGCGCTGGCTGTAGACCGTGAAGGCCAAGGTAGCAATTAGGAGCGCGGCCAGGATTAGGCTTGTACCAAGTTTTCGCATAAGCTGCCTCTCATTGAACGGTTTGCGGATGAAGCGCACTTCCTCGGAAATTCACTCTCCCAGGGGTTGACAGATCGACCATAATGCCGTTATTGTCATTGGCAGGTTGTCAGAAATCGCCGCTAAGTATATCATAGACAGCGGTTGGAGTTGGAAACCTGTCTGGCGCGTACAGCGCCCGCGGCGTATGCTCCCCAGTTGCGCCGGCCTGTTGCGTTTTCCTCATGTGTACCCTATCGAGTTGCCTATGTGCGGACGATTCACGCTTCATACTTCGCCGAGTTTGCTAGCCGAGTTGTTTGACCTGCCGGCGGAGCCGTATCTGGCCCCGCGCTACAACATCGCGCCGACCCAGCCTGTGGCTATTGTGCGCACGCAGGGCGCAGACGCGGGCCGAGAATGGACCTTGGTGCATTGGGGTTTGATCCCCTCGTGGAGCAAGGACCCCAGCATTGGCGCACGCCTGATCAATGCCCGCGCCGAGACGGTTGAAGAGAAGCCGTCGTTCCGCGCGGCGTTCCGCAGGCGGCGGTGTCTGGTCCCTGCCGATGGGTTTTATGAATGGCAGCGCGTGGAGAAGCGCAAGCAGCCCTATTACATCACGTTGAGAGAGGGCGACCCGTTTGCGTTTGCCGGGCTGTGGGAGGCCTGGGTTGGCCCGGACGGGACGGCGATCGACAGCTGTACGATCTTGACCACCGTCGCCAATCGACTGATGGAACCTATCCACGACCGGATGCCTGTGATTGTAGCCCCGGAGGATTATGCGCTGTGGCTAGGGACAGGCGGGGACACTCCCAAGGAGCAGCTTGGCAGTTTGGTGGACCTCCTGCGCCCCTACCCTGCGGAGTTGATGGCGGCGCGTCCGATCGGCGTCTATGTTAACAGCCCTTTCAACGAGGGCGTCGACTGCATTGCTCCGTTTGATGCCCAGTAGTTGATGCTCAGCAGCGCCGGATTGGCGTCGTCCATCGCTTGAGGCACTAGATTCATAGATATATCCATCGATAGGCTGTATAGACGCGTGTTGCATAGACACGGGGGCTGCCGCGGTGCGCTGTTGGCGGCGCTTTTGATCCTTGGACCGGAGAGCGGATTGAGGGACCGCAGGAATGGGGGCGCTGATGGAGAGCCTAGGACAGATCTTTGATATCTCGCTGCTTGCCACGGTTGGGCTGATCTTCTTTCTTACGCTGCTGGGGGCGTACATTCGGTCACGCAGGCGCGACGCGTGTCTCAAGGCGTTTCAGGGGTACCCTGTGACGGCGGAGCGGTGTGATGGCCGGGTGATCTGGGGGGTGCTGGAGCTGGAGTCCACGGGGCTGGAACTGCGCTATCTGGACACGGTGCAAGACGCCAACCATGTCGAATCCAGTTATCTGCTCTATGGGTCGGAGTTTGGCGACCTGCAAGCCATCTACCGGTATGTGGACGAATTGGACGAAGAGGACAAGCGGCGGCGCGAGCGGCAGTTGCACCGCTATTTTCACCCAGGCCCGATCGTGCGGCTGGCGCGCGCCACGCAGCATTTTTTTTCTCTCGCTTCGGATTCGATGTCGGAAGTGTTGGGTATGATCATGGGAACCCTGCGTAAACCGGCGGGCCGCTACATCACCGACGCCAGCGACGAATATCTGAAGCGTTTTAGCTCTACGGTGGTCGGAAGCGTGGGCAGCACGTTTGATCCCTTGCTCGAGCGGCTGGTCGGGCAGAAGGTGGTGTTCGACCTGCTGGAAGGGGAGGTAGTTCACGAACATGTAGGGATCTTTAAGAACTACTCCCCTGATTTTATCGAGTTGCTGGATGTTCAATATCCGGAGGGCAAGTCGGTGGATATTAGCCCTTCGAAGCCCGTGAACGCCAAGAGTATGACCGCAGTCTTTGCCGACAGCATGATTCGTGTGACCAATCATACATCGCAGCCGCTGCTGGTGCGCTCGCTTGTGACGGACGACGAGGAAGAATTGCTCAACGTTGTGGTGGACGGCAATGAGACGATCGATCTGCACCCAGAGGAGGCGTTCGAGCAAGCCAAAATCAACGTCAATGTGGTGCGTGAACTGGATATGATCGTGCCGCGGTCGCGCTGCATCGTGCGCCACCGCGCTGAGCGCTATGAGCCGGAAGTGCTGCCGGAGATCGTCTTTGATATCGGCGTGCGGCTGCGTGGGGATTCGATACTCGATGCGCGTGAGGACCGTCTGCGCCGCAAGCTGAAGGAATTTCCGGATTCCGCCCTGATCGCCTCGAATCTGGGGTCGGTCTTGATGCAAAAGCAGCAGTATGCTGAAGCGAAACGCTGGCTAGAGCAAGCCTATCAGGCGCGCTTTTCGCTGCCCGACAATGGCCGGCGTACGCTGATGTTGATGCACGAGCTGGGCCGCGCCATGTCCAAACGGGCGGAGATACGCTCGATGCTGTCTGCGCAGCCTGCGGCTGCTGAGGCGAGCAGTTTGCCGTCTGCCGTTGTCAGCGGCCCGACTGCGCCGGTCATGGTGGCGACGGCGGAGCCGCCGGCGAGCGCCGGAGGAGAGATGGCCGCCGAGGTGACCGCGACCGCCTGAGATCAGAGGTTGAGGTCAGGGTCCAGGCGCGATCGGTCGCCGGCCCGGGCGACCGGAGCAAGTTTGACGCGGCAAAGAAAACGGCCCGCTCACTACGAGCGGGCCGTTTTCGATCCCTGATTTAGGGGTCGACTGCACACGGTGGCGCACATTGCCGGCATAAGCTGAAATCTGCGGTCCAACCCGTGCAGCTACCCGAGCCTGGCGATGCATCCACGATGAGGTACGACTCGAGTAGAGCGGGCGACGGGACTCGAACCCGTGACGAGTGCTTGGGAAGCACGCATGTTACCACTACACCACGCCCGCAGGCAGCCTTCAGTATATCTGGAGAGCCACACGCTGTCAAGTCGAGGATAAAGGCTAAAGGCTGGATCAGCACGGCGATCCGGCTGTGGGAACATTCGCGCGGGGTGCTGCGTCCCATGGGTGGGTACCCAATCGTAGTTCTCCGAGCGGAAGACAACGGATCCCTTGACGACTCATGTGGCCCGGATCGGCATGTATCCGGAGGCTAGAGGTGGCAACAATGCGTACAACAAGACGATACACGATGTGGTGGGCGATACTAGCCGTGCTGATCTGGGTTCTGGCGGCATCCCCGGCGATGGCGCAGCGGATCATCATTGAGCCGCCCTTTCCGCCGTTCCCGCCGCCGGTTCCTGAGATGGGGTCGCCTGGACCAATCCAGATCGACGAGGTTCTGGTGGCGGCAGAGGTCGACGGCCCGGCGGCGCACGTGCGTGTGACGCAGGTTTTTCACAACCGGTCGGGGCAGACAGTCGAAGGACGCTTTGTCTTTCCGCTGCCCGCTAACGCCGTGGTAAGTGATCTGCAATTGAAGGTGAACGACCAGGTGTTGGAGGGGCGGCTGCTTCCCAGCGACGAGGCGCGCGCCATCTATGAGCAGATCGTGCGCCAACAGCGGGACCCGGCCCTGTTGCAGTATTTAGGGCAGGGGCTGTTCCAAACAAACGTCTTCCCAATTCCGCCGGGGGAGACGCGCCAGGTGCAGTTTCAATATACGCAACTGGTGGAGCAGCGCGATGGGCTGTTCCATTTCCGCTATCCGCTGCGCGGGCAGGCGCAGGGCGGCGCGCAGTTCGAGTTGACGCTGGAATTGACGAACCAGCCGGGGCTACGTACGCTCTACAGCCCAAACCGAGAGGCGCAGATCGAACGGGGCGCGTCTGATGCGGCGACGGTGCGGCTGGCGGGCGACCTGAGCAAAATGGACCCGGCCTTTGACCTGTATTGGGGCGTGGCGGACGAGGCGATCGGCGTCAACCTGTTGAGCTACCGGCCTACAGGCGAGGATGGGTTCTTTGTGCTGCTGGCCTCGCCCGCGCTGGAAAGCGCAGAGACCGAGGTGGTGGCGCGCGACATGGTGTTGGTGTTGGATGTGTCGGGCAGCATGGAGGGCGAGAAGATCGACCAGGCGCGCCGCGCGGCGGATTTTGTGCTGGACCAACTCAACCCTGACGACCGCTTTAACATCGTGGCCTTTAGCACGGGCGTCCACCTGTGGAGCGGCGATCTGCAGGCGGTGAGCGCCGACGCCATCGACGAGGCGCACGCCTGGGTGACGCGGTTGGATGCAGGCGGGTCGACGGATATCAACCGCGCTCTGCTGGAAGCGCTGGCCCAGTTGTCGGGGGCACAGGCTGAAGCGGCGGCGCGGCCCGCCTATGTGCTGTTTATGACGGACGGGCTGCCGACGCAGGGCGAAACCGATCCTTGGCGGATTTTGGACAACGCGCAGTTGAATAAACCGGAAGGTCGGACGCTGCGGCTGTTCACCTTTGGCGTGGGCTATGATGTCGATACGCAGTTGCTCGACACGCTGAGCGCCGAACTGGGCGGGCGCAGCAGCTATGTGCTGCCCGAAGAGCGGATCGACGAGGCGGTGAGCGCCTTCTATCAGGGCATTCAGACGCCGGTGCTGACCGAGGTCGAGATCGACTTTGGCGACGGCGTGACGGTGGACGAGGTCTATCCGTATCCGCTGCCGGACCTGTTTGCCGGCGAGCAGTTGGTGGTCGCGGGCCGCTATCGCGCCGGGGGAACGCTGCCGGTGACGCTGCGCGGGACGGTTAACGGCGTGCCGTATGTGTTTGAGTACCCGAACCAGGAGTTGGTGGAACGGGGCGGCGAGCCGTTTGTGGCCCGGCTGTGGGCCAGCCGCAAGATCGGCGTGCTGATGGCGGAGGTTCGGCGCAACGGGCCTAGCCCCGAACTGGTCGATGCCATTGTCGACCTGAGCCTGCAATATGGGATCGTGACGCCGTATACGGCCTATCTGGCCGAGGAGCCGCAGTCCCAGGTGGGTGGCGGAGCCGTCCGGCCCGATTTGCCGGTGCTGCCTGGAATGGATGGCGGCGGCGCACCGGCCGATGCACGGCAGGCAGCGGAAGCGTACGCGGCGGGCGAGGCAGCGCGCATGGCGGAGATGCCGGCCAGCGGCGCGCCGGCGGTGACGGCCAGCCAAGCGCAGAACGAGCTGCAGACCGCGTCCACCGTGGCGGGCGCAGAAGCGATGCTGCATGTGGCAGGGAAGACCTTTGTGCGCCAAGGGACTGTGACCGGCGCGACGGGTGACACGCTTCCCTTCTGGGTCGATGCCGCCTATACCAGTGACATGACGCTGCGCACGGTGCTGTTTGGCAGCGATGAGTACTTCAACCTAGCGCAGGATGCGGCGGTCGCCGCATGGCTGTCGGTTGGGCCGGAGATGGTAGTGGTGCTGCCGGAGCAGGGCGGGGTGCGCGTGACCACTGTCGGCGCACCGACCGAACCGCCCGCGCCGGTCTCGCCGCTGGCAACGCCCGATTCCCCGGCTGCTGAGGAATCAAGCGGCGGGTGGGGTGGATTCTGGCTGTGGCTGTGGAACGAGGTCGTGCCGTAGCCGGGCGCGCGGCAGCGCAAGATTGCATCGTAAAAGGCCCTGACACAACCCGCCAGGGCCTTTCCTTTGCGTTTCACACTTTCGCGTGGAGACAGGTCGTTCTGATTTGAGGGTGAAGGAACGCCGGGAAGAGGTAAGGCGTTATAAGCTGTGAGCTTGCCGATCCCTTCTTTATGCAAAGTACCGGCCCCCAAAGGAACTTGCATGAATCCTCTCACCATCCTGCTGGCCGATGACCATCTGCTGGTTCGCCAATCGTTGTCCCAATATCTGGAGAGCACAAGTGATTTCGCTGTTGTCGCCGAGGCGCTATCGGCAGATGAAGCGGTGATTGCAGCCCGGCAAACTAAGCCTCAGATTGCTTTGGTTGACATTGAACTGCCCGGTGATGGCCTCCAAGCTTGTCAAGAGATTTACTCCCACGTTCCAGCTACAAAGGTCATCTTGCTCAGCGGCTATGGCTGGGATGTATACTTGGTCAGCGCCTGGATTTGTAACGCCGCTGCCTTTGTGGCGAAAACGGCTACGACCGATGAACTCACCCAAGTGCTCCAGCTTGTCGCCGCTGGAGATCGCTTCTTTACCCCAGAGCAGTGTCAACGCATCGAGAGCTGGCAGCAAGCGGTAGGGAAGAAATTGCAGCGCCTGACGCTGCGCCAGCACGAAGTATTGGAGATGTTGGTGGCGGGCTATACCAACGTAGAGATCGCAGAGGCGCTCGTAATTTCCACGAAAACGGTGGAATCACACGTCAGCCAGGTGATTGGCAAATTGCAGTTGGCTTCTCGTCGTGAAGTGATTGCCTGGGCGCAGCAGACACATGCACTGCTGCTGCGACGTTGACGAGAAGCAAAAGATCAGGGAGATACCCTGATGACGGTTGAGGATTATCCAAGTATACTACCATCAGTAACACAGGGACGTTCCTTCATATCAACCATGGCGGGGCTGTTCTGACATGTAGCCCATACTGCAGCACCTTTGGTGTGCTGAACAACCAAGTGAGTTCCTATAAACTCTCCTTCAACTGACAACTGTATGTGTTAGAACTATGGTGCTGAACCGCGGTGTTGACATTGAGATGATATGCTGAAGATAGGAGCAGTCATGCAGCTACAGATGAATCAAACTCGAACCAGAATGGCACTGCTGCTCGGATTCGTGTTCGTAGCAGCCGCATTCGCCGGTGTCTATTTCTTTGCGTCCCCGCGCCTTGCCGCGCAAGGAGAGCAGTTTGTCCACTGCTATGAGGAGATTCGCCACAGCGACGGCAGCGTCGGCTACCTGGGCCATCCGCCCATGGACGAGGCCTTCCAGCCCGACCCCGGCGAAACTCATGTGAAGACCCACTGCTTCACTACCTGGGCCGATGCGGCCCATTTCGTCACCGGCGGCGCGGT
>JADLFO010000203.1 GCA_020845455.1 Caldilineaceae bacterium | reverse complement strand
TGAGCAACATATGGCTGAACATTCATTGATTATTGGCTTGACCGGCAATATTGCCACAGGCAAAAGCACGGTGCTGAACTATTTGGCCCGTAAGGGCGCACATATCATCGACGCCGACAAGCTGGCGCACCAGGCAATGGCCCCCGGCGGCCCAGCCTATGAGGCCATCGTCGCCGAGTTCGGGCCGGAGATTTTGAACCCTGATCAGACGGTGAACCGCCGTGCGCTGGGCGCTATTGTGTTCGCCGATGCGGAACGTTTGGGGCGTTTAGAGCAGATTGTCCATCCTGCGGTCTTTGCCCTCACCCGCCAAGAGGTCGACGCCAGCCCTTCGCCGGTGGTGGTGCTCGAGGCGGTCAAGCTCCTGGAAGCGGGTACAATGGTGTCGCTCTGCGATGAGGTCTGGGTCGTCGCCGCCCAGCCCGAAGTCCAACTGCAGCGGTTGATGGAAAAACGGGGCATGAGCGCGGCGCAGGCGCAGCAGCGCATGGGCATGCAGTCGCCGCAGGCCGCCAAGATCAACCAGGCCGACCGCGTGATCGGCAACAGCGGCACGCTGGAAGAACTCTATACCCAGTTGGACGAGGCGTGGGAGGCGCTCAAGCGCAGCTACCCGTGCCGTATGGCGGAGCTGGCCGTCTAGCCGCGGTCAGTCATGGCGGCTGTGAAAGGAGCGTTGGCGGCGAATTGATGCAACCCATGAAACGGTTCTGGAACGAGCATCCGGTCTTGTCCAACTGGACCATCTTGGCGATTGGGATGGTGATCATCCTCTATTTCAGCGCACGCCATGTCGGCTTTTTGCCGGGGCAGTGGGCGGCGCTGATCGGGGCGACGGTGGTCTTGGCCGGGTTGTGTGCGTGGATTATTAGTTGGGAATAGAAATAGACGACAATGAGCAAGCGTGACTATTACGAAGTGCTGGGGGTGGAGCGCAGCGCCGACAAAGATACGCTGAAAAAGGCCTTCCGCAAGCTTGCCCAACAATATCACCCCGATGTCAATAAATCCCCCGAGGCTGAGGTGCGTTTTAAGGAGATCAACGAGGCCTATCAGGTCTTGAACGACGACCAGAAGCGCGCCGCCTATGACCGTTTCGGCCATGAGGGGCTGCAAGGCGCGAGCTTCAATGACTTTAGCGGCGGCTTTGGCGACCTCAGCAGTATCTTTGAGGAACTCTTTGGCGGCTTCGGCGGGACGTCTACGCGCAGCCGCCGCCAGCCGCGCAGCGGCGCCGACTTGCGCGCCGATATCCATCTCACCTTTGAAGAAGCCGCCTTTGGCGTCGATCGTGAACTGGACGTTCCGCGCCTGGAGACGTGCGACCGCTGTAAGGGCAGCGGCGCCGAGCCGCCCACCGCGCCGGTCACCTGTTCAACCTGCAACGGCACAGGCGAAGTGCGCCGCCGCCAACAAAGCCCGCTCTTTGGCGCGGTCATCACCGCCGCGCCCTGCCCCACCTGCAACGGCACGGGCGAGGTCATCCCCTCCCCCTGCACCAAATGCAACGGGGCCAAGCGCGTGCGTGTGACACGCAAGATCAGCGTCAAGATCCCTGCCGGCGTGGACGAAGGCACGCGCATCCGGCTGGCGGGCGAAGGCGAGTCGGGGCAGTTGGGCGGGCCGCCGGGCAATCTCTATGTGGTGGTCGGCGTGGAACCACACCCGATCTTCCAGCGCGACCAGTTTGATATCCATTTAGATATGCCCGTCAACATTGCCCAGGCTGCCCTGGGCACGACGCTCAAAGTGCCGACGCTGGAAGGCGACCAGCACGACCTGGAGATCCCCGCTGGGACCCAGACCGGGCGCACTTTCCGCCTGCGCGGGCAGGGCATCCCACGGCTGCAGCGCACGGGCCGCGGCGATATGATCGTCAGCGTGCGCGTGGTGACGCCCACCAACCTGACCAACGAGCAGAAGAGCTTGCTGCGCGAGCTAGCCAAATCGCTGGGCGACCAAAACTTGGAGCCGCAAAAGGGCTTTTTCGACCGCATCTTTGGCATGGATTAGGCCGGAGATCAGGCCCGCAAGCAGGTCATAGCGGACGACGTCCAATATCCGGGACAAACCATGTCGGTCGAATACGGAGATCGGGAGCGCGTCCCGGTCTCCGTTTTTTGCCGGAAGCAGGGGCCAATGCAAGAACCCACACAAGAACTTATGCAAGAAGACGGGATTGTCGAGATCGCGGTCGTGGTCGATTCGGAAGCCGCCGAGGCGGTGAGCGAGTTGTTTAACCGCTATAACGGCGGCGGCTATGACGACGACAGCGCCGCGGGCGAGGCGAGCGGCGGCGGCGCTGTGATCGAGGCCACCGGCTTTGACGATTTTGAGCAGCCCATCGACGGCGAATACCGGCTGGTGGTCAAGACCTACATCAAGCCCGGCGCGCGCGGGGAGACGATCCGCCGCCAGATCGAGGAGGGGCTGTGGTTCCTAGGGCGCATCTACCCCATCGCGGAACCGACCGTGCGCACCGTGCGCGAGGAGGATTGGGCGCACGCCTGGAAGCAGTTCTATAAGCCAATGCGCGTGGGCAAGCGGCTGCTGCTCAAACCCAGTTGGGAGAGCGCCGAGGCCGCGCCCGGCGACCTGGTGATCGAGTTGGACCCAGGCATGGCCTTTGGCACCGGGCTGCACCCCAGCACGCGCCTCTGTTTAACCGCGTTGGAAGAGATTGTGCAGCCGGGAGATATGGTGTTGGATGTGGGGACGGGCAGCGGCGTGCTGACCATCGCCGCCGCCAAACTGGGCGCGCGCCGGCTGGTCGCCACCGATATTGACCTCATCGCCGTGCGCGTGGCCCAGGAGAATCTGCGCGCCAACGGGCTGGCGCTTGCCCCTCCCGGGCCGGTGGAGGTGCGCCAAGAGAGCGTGCCCGCGGGCATGGCTGGGCGTTTTCAGGTGGTGGTCACCAACATCCTGGCCGAAGTGCTGGCGAAATTGTTTGACGGCGATTACGGCAATGTGCCGCTGGCCGAACCGCTGGCCCCCGGCGGCCACATGATCTTGGCCGGCATCATCGAAGAGCGCGCCCATCTGGTGATCGACGCGGCCCGGCGTCATGGCTTGGCCCTGGTGAACCGCTATCAGGAGGCGGACTGGGTGGCGCTGGTGGTGCGCAAGCCAGAGGATTAGCCGGCATGGGCGCGACCGTGGGCTTGCAGCGATTTTTCCTCGATACGGCCTGGACGGGGGTGGGCAGCGTGCTGGACCTGACGCCGCTGCATCACCAGTTGGCGCGCGTGCTGCGCGCCCAGCCGGGAACGCGGATCGTGCTGCTCGACGGTCAGGGCCGCGCCTGTCTAGCCGAGGTGGGACAGATCGACCGGCAGCGCGCCGCAGGCCGGGTGGTGGCGCTGCTGCCCGCGCCGCCCGAACCCACCGTGCAGGTGACGCTCTATCAGTGTGCGCTCAAGGCCGACAAACTGGAGTGGGTCTGGCAAAAGGCCACGGAGCTGGGCGTGGCGCGGCTGGCGCCGGTGGTGAGCCGGCGCGCGGTGGTGCGGCCTGTCGAAGCGCTGGCCAAGAGGCAGGAACGCTGGGCCGCAATCGTGCGCGAGGCCGCCGAACAGTCCCACCGCGGCGCGCTCCCCGAACTGCTGCCCCCCATGAGCTTTGATGAGGCGATGCGTACGGCGCAGGGGGTGCGGCTGCTGTCCTGGGAGACGGCGGGCGACTGTCCGGGGATCGGCGCGGCGCTGGCGCAGACACAGCCGGCGGCGGTGAGCCTGCTGATCGGCCCCGAGGGCGGGCTGGATGCGGACGAGGTGGAGACTGCCGCCGACGCGGGCTGGCAGGTGGTGACGCTGGGGCCGCGCATTTTGCGCGCCGAGACGGCGGCGCTGGCCGCGCTGACGCTGGTGATGCAGGCGGCGGGTGAGTTCGGCCCGTCCGCATGAGGTGGGATGCGCGATTCGGGGTGTGTAGTGCCGACTACAGCGCCCTGAATTGACGCCTCGTTACTATGGGCGTATAATGCCGCTACACAAATTATAGCGTCATCACAGCATAGCGGCGTTCGGCCGGTAGCCGAACGCACCGTCTGGCGCGTTGCGCCGAGAACAAGATAACCGGGCACACTATTCTGTAAAGAATCCTGTAAGTGGAGGAGAGCGATATATGGCGAATTCGGACGTGCCCAGCAATGGGAACCAGGTCGAGGGCACGGTGGAAGATGTGGTGATCATCGGCAGCGGGCCGGCCGGGTTCACAGCGGGGCTGTATACGGCGCGGGCCAATCTGAACCCGCTGTTGTTCACCGGCAACGACTACGGCGGCCAGGTGAGCATCACCTATGAGGTGGAGAACTACCCCGGCTTTCCCGAAGCGCTGAGCGGGCCGGAGTTGGTCGAAAGGATGAAGCAGCAGGCCGAGAAGTTCGGCACGCGCGTCGAGTTCGACTACGTCGGCGAGATCGTCGTCGACCGGCATCCGTTCTTGGTGCGGACGGCCAATGGCCGCGAGGTGGCGGCCAAGGCGATCATCGCCTGCACAGGGGCGCGCCCGCGCTATCTCGAGATCCCCGGCGAGAAGGAGTTGATGGGCCGGGGCGTCAGCTACTGCGCCACCTGCGACGGCTTCTTTTTCCGCGGCAAGGATGTGATCGTGGTGGGCGGCGGCGACAGCGCCGTGGAGGAAGGGCTGTTTCTGACCAAGTTCGCCACGCGTGTGCGTATCCTGCACCGGCGCGATGAACTGCGCGCCAGCAAGATTCTGCAGGAGCGCGCCTTCGCCAACCCCAAGATCGAATTTGTCTGGAACACGGTCGCGAGCGAGATCGTGGCCGACGCCGAGGGCAAGGTGGCGGGCGTCAAGACGCTCAACACGGTGACCGGCGAAACAGGCCAGTTGGAGACTGAGGGGGTCTTTATCTTTGTCGGCCATCTGCCCAACAACGAGCTGTTCAAGGGCAAGCTGGAATTGGACGAGGACGGCCACCTGGTCACCGATGATAAGATGCGCACCAATGTGCCGGGCATCTTTGCCGCAGGCGAGATCATGGACAAGGTCTTTAAGCAGGTGGCGACCAGCGTAGGGCAGGGCTGCGCCGCGGCCATGCAGACCGAGAAATGGCTGGCCGAGTTGGAAGACCACCCCTATCCCGGCTTCGCCGACCCGCGCGTCTTCCGGCAGCGGGTGGCCGTTCCTGTTTGAGCCTGTTTTGATGGGTTGTTGATGGACAGTTGATCGACCCTCTACCCAGGGCGCGGCCAAGCCGCGCCCTGGGTGTTTCCGCGCTTGTCTGCGCCCCTATGTTACAATGCCCGCATGGGCAGCAATGTGCAGTCAGAAGAGAGCAGGATCGCGATCCCGGCGCCGGATGCAGGCGGGCTGGCGCGCAGCGCCGGGATGCTGTCGCTGGGCAGCGCCGCCAGCCGCGTGCTGGGGCTGGCGCGCGAGATGGTGATCACGGCCTATTTTGGCGCGACCGGCGAAGTGAGCGCGTTTCGTGTGGCGGCGCAAGTGCCGGTGCTGCTCTATGACTTCCTGATCGGCGGCATGTTGAGCGCGGCGCTGGTCCCGGTCTTGAGCGAGTATGCCCAGCAGCGCCGCGCCCTCTTTACTCACCTGATCGCGACCCTGTTGACGCTGGGCGGGCTGGGGTTGGCGCTGCTGGTGCTGGTGTTGGAACTGGCCGCGCCGCAGGTGGCCTGGCTGCTGGCCGCCGGATTCGCCGAGTCCGACCCGGCCCTGCTCGACTTGACGGCCCGGCTGATCCGGTTCTCGTCGCCCGCCGTCTGGCTGTTTAGCATGGCGGGGCTGCTCACCGCCATGCTCTATGCCTTGCAGCGTTTTAGCGTCCCCGCGCTGGCGACGGCCGTCTACAACCTGGGGATCGTGCTGGCTGCGCCGCTGTTGGCGCGCACCTTGGGCATCACCAGCCTGGTGGTAGGCATGTTGGCGGGGGCCGCGGCCCAGGTCGTGATCATGGCATGGGATCTGCAGCGCGCC
This sequence comes from Caldilineaceae bacterium, assembly GCA_020845455.1. Taxonomy (GTDB): domain Bacteria; phylum Chloroflexota; class Anaerolineae; order Caldilineales; family Caldilineaceae; genus QEUY01. Next base: position 7,367 of record JADLFO010000203.1, on the reverse strand, counting down.
GGGGTGCGTTTGATCCAGCGTCCGCGCTTTTCGCATCCCGCCGTGGGCCGCATCCTGCGCCTGTATGCGCCGATCGCCGCCGGGCTGGTGGTAAGCGTACTGCAGGTGATGCTCGACCGGCGGCTGGCGAGCGCCACCGGCCCGCAGAGCATCGCCTGGATGAGCAACGCCACGACGCTGCAGCAGATGCCGCTGGGGCTGACCAGCGTGGCGATCTCGCTGGCGGCGCTGCCGCGCCTGAGCCGGTATTACGCCGCAAGGGAGGACACGGCCTATCGCCAAACCCTGGGCCGCGGGCTGCGGCTGGTGCTGCTTTTGGTCGTGCCGGCGGCGGTGCTGCTCTGGGTGCTGGGTGAACCGCTCACGCGGCTGCTGTTTGAGCGCAGCCGCTTTACCCCCCAGGATACTGCCCATGTCGTCGCAGCGCTCAATATCTATGTCGTGGGGATGCTGTTTGCGGCGGTCGACTATCCGCTCAACTTTGCGTTCTATGCGCGCGGCAACACCTGGCTGCCGGCGCTGGTCGGGGTGGTAAGCGTGGGCGTCTATGTGGCGGCGGCCTTACGCCTGGTGCATGACCTGGGCTATCTGGGCTTGGCCTGGGCCGACACGGCCAAGCAGGCGAGCCATGCGCTGATCATGGCCGCGCTGCTGGCGCACCAGATTGGGCGGCTGCACATGCAATTGGGGCGCGGGCTGCTCACGATCCTGGCGTCGGCGTCGGTGATGGCCGGGGTGGCCTGGGGGCTGGCGGCGGCGGCAGCCCATTGGATCGCCCCCGGTCTGGGCCGCGACCTGGTGATGCTGGGCGCGGCCGGCGGCGGCGGGCTGGCGGTCTACGCAGGGCTGCTGGGCCGCGCGGCCATGCCCGAAGCGGCCAGCGTGGCCGCGCTGGTGCGGCGTCTGCTGCGCCGCGCCCCGCTGCCGCCTGGATAGGCCGGACGCAGGCCGGCAGGAGTTTGTCGCCCCGTCCGCGGGGGCAGTATAATGCGGGGCTGAATCTGTTTTGGAGCAAAGAGCGCCGGCGGCAAGAATGCCGGTATGAACGATGTTTGAGGAGAGCAAGCGCATGGCAACCAACCGCCGACGTACTACTCGCAGCACTCGCAGCAGCCGCGCTGCCGGGCCGCGCACCACCGCAGTCAAGATTTACCCCGCACCCGGCGGCGAGACGGCTGCCGTGCCCGCCGCGCCCGCGGTGAACTGGGACGAGGAGTATCACTATATCCTCAAAGACCTGCGCCAGTTGGGGATCGTCTCGGCTTTGCTCTTTGTGCTGCTGCTGGTGACCGGCTTTTTACTCTAGCGCCGCTCGCCGTAGAGGCGCGCCGACCAGCGCCGCGGCAGCGGGGTGCTGGGGCTGCCGATCAACTGCACCGTAGTGTGCGTGAGCCAGCAGAGCCAGAAGTTGCGCGTATAGAAGAACAGAATGCTGGTGACCAGCAGCGTCGCCATCTGGAGAAGCCAGGGGATGAAGCGGGGCCGCGCCGCCTGCACCTCGGCGGCCGCGATCAGCGCTGCGACCCAGACCGCCCAATAGCCGGGCAGGGTTAGCGCTTCGGGCCGGGAGAGGAAGATCTCCCAGAGCGCGCCGCGCAGAAAGGCCCAGTGAAACTCGGTAGCGCCGCCGGTCACCAATGCGACGCCAACCGCACGCCAGCCGCTGCGGGCCGTGGCCGTTGTTCCGGCTATGGGCGCAGCGGGGTCGTCGGAGAGGTCCACTGTAGCGCGCACCAAGACCAAGATCACGACGACCGCAAAGAAAAGCCCCAGCCCCAAGCTTAAGCTGGCGAACCAGTCGATGCCTACCAAGCCCATCAGCCGCGGCGAGAGGCTGCCCAGCAGCATCCCCAGATAGGGGATCAGCAGCCAATGGCCGAACCACAGCAGCCGGTACTGCCGGACGGACAGATAGGGGCGCGCCGAGATGAGCAGCGCCGTGACCAACAGGCTGATCAGCAGCCAAAAGCCGGGCGCTTGGGGGCTAAATTGCAGGCCGAGCCAGGCGAATGTCATGACAGTGTCTGGTGTGAACCGTGCTTGATGCAAATATGCAGCGCAGACGGGCGCTGTGATTATACCAGGCTGTGATTGTACCAGATGTGTGGCCGGGGCCGTGAACCCGGCATGAGGGGCGAAGACAGACGCCGGCGCCGCCAGAGGTAAGGAGCATGAAGGGCCTACGCATTTTGCTGCTGCTGCTGATCGTGATCATCCTGGTGCTCTCGCGCCCGCGGGCGGTGTGGGCGCAGGTGCAGCATCTGCGCGAGCGCAGCAACTATGTGTTGGGCGTGCTGGTGGGGGCGGTGATCTTTTATCTGCTCTACGGGCTGTATACCATGTATGAGCGCGGCATGTTGAACTGGTGATCGCGAGCGGCGACAGTAGGCGGCGACAGTAGGCGGTGACGGTGAGGATGGATGCAATAGACGGGGCCGAGATCGAGCAGTTGGGGCTGGACGCAATCCGCGCCGCGCGCGCCAAGCTGGGCGAGTTGATCGTCGAGACGCCGCTCTGGCATTGGCAGGCAGGCGACCTGGCCGCCATTGTCGGGGCGCAGACGCAAGTGCTGCTCAAGCTGGAGTTGTTCCAGCACACGGGAACCTTTAAGCTGCGCGGTGCGCTGTCGGCGATCTTGGGGCTGGACGAGGCGGCGCGCGCCAGGGGGGTCACCGCGGTGAGCGCGGGCAACCATGCCATCGCCGTGGCCTATGCGGCGCGGCTGGTGGGCACGTCGGCCAAGGTGGTGATGCCCAAGACGGCCAATCCCTTTCGTGTGGAGCGCTGCCGCGGCTATGGCGCTGGGGTGGTGCTGGTGGACGACGTGACGCAGGCCTTTGAGCGCGTGCGCCAGATTCAAGCGGCGGAGGGGCGCACCTTGATCCATCCCTTCGAGGGGCTGCGCACGCTGCTTGGCCCGGCCACGTTGGGGTTGGAGATGATGGCGCAGGCCGGAACGCTGGATGCGGTGTTGATCCCGGTGGGCGGCGGCGGGCTGGCGGCGGGCATGGCCGCGGCGATCAAGCAGCTTCAGCCAAGCTGCCAGGTGATCGGCGTGGAGCCGCGCGGCGCGGATACGATGTATCGCAGCTTTCAGGCGGGCAGCCCGCAGGCGTTGGACCAGGTGCGCACGATCGCCGACAGCTTGGGCGCGCCCCACGCTGCGCCCTTCAGCTTTGCCGTCGCCCGCCGCTATGTCGACGAGATCGTGTTGATCAACGACGACGAGATGCGCCGCGGCATGGCGCTGCTCTTCCGTTCGATGAAGCTGGCGGTAGAGCCGGCGGGCGCGGCAGCCACCGCCGCGCTGTGCGGGCCGCTGCGCGCCCGGCTGGCGGGCCGGCGCGTGGGGCTGGTGGTCTGCGGCGCGAACCTGGACGCGGCGACCTTCTGCCGTGAGGTGATGGCGGGCGAGGCGCTGATGGCCGATTGGCTTGCCTAACTGACCTAAGCAATCACAGAAATCTGCAAAAAGACGCCTTCCCAACGTGGGAAGGCGTCTGTGTTTGGAGCCGTTGATCGGACTTGAACCGATGACCTGCGCATTACGAGGGCGCTGCTCTACCGACTGAGCTACAACGGCGCAACTGCGTGCATTGCAGTCTGCATAGTATAGCCAATTTGCCCTGTTCAGGCAACTTTTCGGGGTGGGGATGTGGCTGCAATGTCTTGCGCCAAGCGCGGGCTGTGACCGCCCGCCGCCGGCGCAGGCGATAGAGTCAGCCTTCCGGCTGGGGACCCACCGCCTACGCTGCGGCCCACGCTATGACAACGCTATTTCTGGACCCGGGTAACGTAGCCGCCGTCGCGGGTATCCACGCGAATGACGTCGCCTTCGTTGACGAACATGGGCACCTGCATCTTCAGCCCGGTCTCCAACTCTACTTGCTTGGAAGGGGAGTTGGCGGTATCGCCCGCCACGGCAGCTTCGGCCCAGACAACCTTGAGGTCGACAGTGGTGGGCAGGCTGACGTTGAGCGGCTCGCCTTCATAGGACTCTAGCTCGACGACCATGTTGTCGAGCAGATAGTCGGTGATGCCTTCCAGCGTATCCGGCCCCAGCATGATCTGCTCGAAGGTATCGGTGTCCATAAAATGATAGAACTCGCCGTCGTTGTAAAGATACTGTACCTGGCGGTTCTCCAGGCGCACGTCTTTGACGCGTGAGCCGTTGTTATAGGTTTTTTCTACTGTAGAACCGGTGCGGACGTTGCGCACCCTGAGGCGAATGGTGGCGCCGCCGCGCGCGACTTTGATGTGTTGGTAATCCAACACACGCCAGAGCTGGTTGTCTTCTTCGTAGATGTTGCCTTTACGCAATGTTTGTACTTCAGCCATGCAAGTTTTCCTAATGCTTTGTTTGCTTTACGGGTAACAGGTCCTAAACGCGTAGATTATACGGGCGCGACCCGGTTGTGTCAAAGCGTCTGAGGGAATTCTACGCGGTAAATTGGCTGAGCGCCAGCCGCAGCCGTTCCTCGACGCCCACGGCGTCTTTGGGGATCTTCTGGACGGCGCGCTGCGCCTCGACCACGCTGTAGCCGAGGGCGATCAGCGCTTCGATGACTTCGGTGTCGGCGTCGGTGGCGCCGGCCAGGGCTTGCAGCCCCACCGCCTGTTTGATCTTGTCGCGCAGTTCCAGCACAATCTTTTCAGCGGTGCGCTTGCCCACACCGGGCACGCGCGCGATCAGCCCCGGTTCTTCGCCGGAGACGGCCATGCGCAGGGCGTCTGGGCTGAGCACGCCCAGCGTGGCGAGCGCCACTTTCGGCCCCACGCCGCTGACCCCCAACAGCAGTTCAAAGGTGGCCAGTTCATCCTCGCCGGCAAAGCCATAGAGGTTGAGCGCATCTTCGCGCACCTGCAGATAAGTGTGCAGCGTGATCGTCGCGCCCAGGTCGGTTTCCATGGCCACGGCATCGGTCACGGCGACCTTGAGGCCAACACTGCCCACGTCGATCACCAAAGCATCTTTGCTGCGGGCGATCACTGTCCCGCGCACCATTCGTATCATTGGCTATGCTGCCCGCGGGGCCAAGACCCTAACCGGTCGGGCGACCGGACGATTCGGAAACAAACTTATAGCCGATGGCGTGGACGGTGACGATGATCAGGGGGTGGGAGGGCGCTTCTTCGATCTTGTTGCGCAGCCGCCGCACAGCCACCTCAACCAGGTTGGTTCCACCGGCCAGATCATAGCCCCACACCTGCTCGAACAACTCTTTCTTACTGACGGGCCGGTTGGCGCGTTCCATCAGATAGCGGAGCAGCCGGTATTCGATTGGCGTTAGATAGACCACCGCGCCGCGCACGCGTACCTCTTGGGCGCGCTCGTTGACGCTGACGCCGCTTGCATGCAGGTGGTCGGTGTTTTGATAGGTCTCGCGCCACTGCATGCGGCGCATAATTGCCTCGATGCGTACCTGCACTTCGCGAATGCGAAACGGCTTGGTGATGTAGTCGTCGGCCCCCAGGTCAAAGCCCTGGACAATGTCGTCGGGCCGGTTGAGCGAAGTCAACATGACGATGGGAACATGCGAAAAGCCGCGGATCTCGCGGCAAACATCAAAACCGCTCATGTCGGGCAGCAAAATGTCCAACAAGACCAGTTCGATGGGCTGTGCGCGCACTTGCGTCAGCGCGTCTGCGCCTGTTCCGGCAATCGTCACCGTGTGCCCCTGGCGTTCCAACGAGGTGTGGAGCAGTTTTTGCAGTGTCAGCTCGTCTTCGACGACAAGGATATGCACCCGGTGCTTTGCCGTGCCATCAGAGGTGGGGGGCAAAGGGCTGGATGACATCATTGGGGCATGCTTGTCTGTCCGGCAATAGCCTGCACGATAAGACCCGGACGGAGTGCAGGTCAGGCGTCTGCAATCCGCCGGTGGTAGATCAGCGACTGAAGATGACAAACGCCAATGGCGACGCCGTCGGCGGCATCGTCGGGTCTGGGAATAAAGTCCAAGTCCAAGAGCCGCTGCACCATCTCTTGGACTTGGCGTTTTTCGGCGTTGCCATAGCCGGCAATTGCCTGTTTAACCTCGGCGGGCGTATATTCTGCCACTTCCAGACCGGTCAGCGCCGCCGCCAAGAGCACCGCGCCGCGCGCTTGGCCCACCGAAATAGCGGTGGTGACGTTCCGGCCAAAGAAGAGCTTCTCCACTGCCACGCCCTGGGGCCGGAACTCGGCGATGAGACGCTGGAGGTCTTCAAACAGTTCGCGCAGCCGCAGGTGCATGGGCATCCCGGCATCGGTGCGGATCACGCCGCAGGCCAGCAGTTGAAATTCCCCTTTCAGCGTCAGACCCACGACGCCGTATCCGGTCGTCGCAGTGCCGGGGTCGATGCCCAGCACGACATATTCCAGTGTAGGGAGCGGCTGCTCCCCGGCGTGCGATGCGTGCGGGCGCGCAACCGGCACCGTCGATTTGTCCTTGGTTTAGGCGAACTGTGCGACCAGCTCGTCGGTCAGTTCCAGGTTGTGATAGACGTTGCTTACGTCGTCCAACTCGTCAAGCGATTCGAGCAAATTCAAGACCGCGCCCGCCTCCTCGGCGTCGAGCGCGAGGGTGGTGTTGGGCTTGAGGATCAGCTTGGACTCGTCCGCTGTAAAGCCGGCGTCGGCCAGCGCCTGGCTCACCTGGGCCAGGTCGGCGCGCGCCGTGTAGACTTCCACGGCATCGTCACTGGTCACCACATCTTCGGCGCCCGCCTCCAGCGCGGCCATAAAGATCTCTTCCGGGTCGAGCTTTTTGGCTTTGCCGTCCTCGTCGACCAGGTTGAAGAGCAGATAGCCGCTTTCCGTAAACTGCCAGGCGACCGAGCCAGGCTCGCCCAGGTTGCCATTGGCGCGCGTAAAGGCGCGTCGCACCTCTGAGATGGTGCGGTTGCGGTTGTCGGTGAGGCACTGCACGATAATGGCGACGCCGTGCGGGCCGTAGCCCTCATAGCCCACTTCCTCGATCTCGGCGGCGTCTTTTTCCAGCCCGGCCCCGCGGCGGATGGCGCGGTCGATGTTCTCCTTGGGCATGTTTTCGGCGCGCGCCCGGTCGACGGCGATGCGCAGCGCGAAATTGGCGTTAGGGTCGGCGCCGCTGCGCGCCGCGATCTGAATTTCACGCGCCAGCCGGGTGAAGATCTTGCCGCGGGCGGCGTCGGCTGCGCCCTTTTTGCGTTTGATCGTCGACCACTTTGAATGTCCAGACATGTTTGGTTCCTTCCTACCTCAGACCTTGGGGCAGAGGCGATACGAATCGTCCGGCTCCTTAGGGCCATGCTTTACTCGAACAAGCTGTAAAACTCCACACCGCTCTGCCCGCGCCCAATTATGGCACAACAGAACCCTCCTGCCAACTGGTTTGGAGCGGCGC
>JADLFO010000202.1 GCA_020845455.1 Caldilineaceae bacterium | reverse complement strand
CGGCCGGTACGTTAGGTGATGAAGCAGGTGCTGCCGAAGATATGGCCGTGCCTGAAAAGAAGCCGGCGCGTGGGTTGGACGCGGGCGAGTTCGCGGCGTTTTTGCAGCGACGGCGCGAGGAGAGCGCGAACGACTGAGCGATTGATCTGCTCGTCCGCAGGTTTCCAAAAAGGAGGTCTCTATGCCGCGGCGTGCAACCAAAAAGGTTCGTCAGGACACAAGCCAGGTCTATCAACTGAAGGTGACGCTGAAGAGCAGCAAACCGCCGATTTGGCGCAGGGTTCAGGTGCGCGGCAGCTACACGCTCTTGGACCTGCATATTGTCGTGCAGGTGGCGATGGGGTGGAGTAATTCGCACCTGCATGAGTTTGTGGTGCGCGGCGTCCACTACGGCGAGCCGGACTTTGACAGCCCGTTTGCGGGCTGGGGGCCGCAGGTGATCGACGAGACCGGCGTGCGGCTGGAGGAGGTCGCACCCGACGAGGGGGCGCGCCTCAAATATGAGTATGACTTTGGCGACAGTTGGGAGCATCTGATCCAGGTAGAGAAGATTCTGTCCGTAGACCCGGCGGTGAGTTATCCGGTCTGTCTGACGGGGCGGCGTGCCGCCCCGCCGGAGGATGTGGGGGGCATTTGGGGCTACGACGAATTTTTGGACGCGATCGGCGACCCCGCGCACCCTGGGCATGAGGAATGGTTGGAGTGGGTAGGCGGGGAGTTTGACCCGCAGGCGTTTGACCTGGCCGCGGTCAACGATATGCTGCGCCGAGCGGAGAAATACATCGGCTAGGGAGCGACCCTCCACCCAATTGCGAACCCAAAAACGGCGAGACCGGCCCATCGCGCGGCCGGTCTCGTTGTGATCAAGAACGGGAGTTGGTTCAGGCGGCGACTAGTTCGGCGCGGCGCTGGGCGATGGCCGCCAGCAGTTCGTCGAAGGAGTCGGAAAACTTCTTGACGCCCTCGCGCTCCAGTTCGTCGGTGACCTCGCGCATCGAGATGCCCAGCTTGGGCAGTTGCAGGATCTCCTGTTCCGCCTCGTCGACATGCTGGTCTATGGTGTAGGCCACGACGCCGTGGTCGCGAAAGGCCTCGATCGTCTTGGGCGTCATGGTGTTGACCGTATGCGGCCCGATCAGGTTGTTTACATAGAGCAGGTCGGAATAGTGGGGGTTTTTGGTGCTGGTGCTGGCCCAGAGCGGGCGCTGCAGATGCGCTCCGGCCTCGGCCAACCGTTCCCAGCGCGACCCGCTGAAGACCTGCTGGAACTGGCGATAGGCCAGCTTGGCGTTGGCGACCGCGATCTTGCCCTGCAGCCCGTGTATCGTCTGCGCCTGGTCGGGATGGCGCTCGGCAAGCTTCTCCAGCCGTTCGTCGACGTTGCTGTCCACGCGGCTGACAAAAAAGCTGGCGACCGAGGCGATGCGCTCCAGCGGTTGGCCGGCCTCCAGCCGTTCTTCCAGCCCGGTGAGATAGGCATCCTTGACTTCGGCATAGCGTTCCAGCCCAAAGATCAGCGTGATGTTGACGTTGATGCCGCCGGCGGTCAGTTGGCGGATGGCAGGGATGCCCGCCTCGGTGGCGGGGACTTTGACCATCAGGTTGGGCCGGTCGATGGCGGCGTGCAGCCGCCGCGCTTCGGCGATGGTCTGCTCTGTCTCATAGGCGAGGTCGGGGGCGACCTCGATGCTGACAAAGCCGTCGCGCCCGTTGCTTGCGTCATAGGCGGGGCGCAAAACGCCGGCTGCGGCTTGGATGTCGGCGATCTCCAACGCCTCGAAGATCGCCTTGGGGTCCAGGTCTTGCTTGGCAAGCTGGGTCAGGTCGGCCTTGTAGGCGTCGCTTTTGGAGATCGCGTGTTGGAAGATGGTCGGGTTGGAGGTGACGCCGCGCAGCCCATCTTCGACCAGCGCCTTCAGTTCGCCGCTGTGGATTATGCTGCGCTCGATATAGTCTAGCCAGACGCTTTGGCCTAGAGCATGTAGTTGCTGAATACGGTTCATCTTGTGTGCTTCCCCTCATAGCATTGCAGAGTCGTCCTTTGATATTTCCATTATAGCGTGTGGATGGGGGCGGAGAAAGTGGGATTTCGCACGTTCCGCAGTGGCCGATTTTGACAAAAGGGCAGCTCTACAGTAGGATGGACTCCTGCTATGTTTTTTGTAGTGGCAATGGCCGCAGGGGCTACTCCCAAATGTTAGAGTAGCCGCGGCGCAACGTAAGCCAGAGCAGCTGCGGGTCCTCCTGCCGGGGAGCGCCCGCTCAAGGCCCGTGTACGCATTGACATTGCACACATTGAAATTGCACACATTGAAGGAGTGACCATGAGCAAGCCCGTACAGGTAACAGACAACGACTTTGACGCCAAGGTAATTGATTCCGAAACACCCGTCTTGGTGGATTTTTGGGCCGAGTGGTGCGGCCCGTGCAAGATGATCGCGCCGGTTCTGGAAGAACTGGCAACTGAGTTGGACGGCAAGCTGACGATCGGCAAGCTGGACGTGGACGAGAACCAGAACACGGCCATGGCCTATGGCATCTTCAGCATTCCGACGCTGCTGCTCTTCAAGGACGGCGAGCCGGTGGAGCGCATCGTGGGCTTCCAGCCCAAGGCGCAGTTGCTGGGCAAGATCAAACAGCATTTGAGCTAAGGCTCCCGCCAGGCGCGGCGCTTGCGCTGTGCGGCGGGGTACGAGTGAATAGAAAGTGACCAAACCGGGGCGACGCTGCAGCGTCGCCCCGGTTTTTTTGTATAGTGGGTGCTGCCGAGTGAGCCGCGCCCGAACGAATGGATGAGGTCATGTTGCCCAACATGCGCCAAATCTGTAAAATTGGGGCTTGACATAGATGCAATCATAATAGTATTATTACAACTATATGGAGTATGACTAAGTTATGACCACGCGTCGCTCTCCTATCGCTCTGGCCGTTCTTGCCCTTCTCTATGAGGCGCCCATGCACCCCTATCGGATGCAGCAGATGATCAAGCAGAGAGGCAAGGAGGAGGTGATCAATGTTCGACAGCGGGCCAGTCTCTACCAGACCATCGAACGGCTCGACCGCGCCAGGTTGATCGAGGTGCGCGAGACCCAGCGCGAGGAGCGCCGGCCTGAGCGCACCATCTATGCGATCACCGAGCAGGGCCGCGCCACGATGCAGCGCTGGCTGCGTGAAATGCTCTCCACGCCGGCCCAGGAGTTCCCCGAGTTTCCGGCGGCGCTGGCGTTTCTCGCCCTCCTCACGCCTGCGGACGCGCTGCTCTATCTGGAAAAACGCGCGGCCCGGCTTGAGCAGGAACTGAGCCGGTTGGATGGGGAACTGCACAGCGCAGCAGAGACTATCCCCAGACTTTTCTTGTTGGAATCGGAGTACCTACGCAGTCTTGTTGTTGCAGAGCTGCAATGGGTGCGGGCGATTGTCGCCGAACTGCATATGGGCAGCATAACCTGGAATGAAGCGTGGCTGCGCGAGGTGACCCTTCGTCTGGAAGGGGCCGGCGCACCCGGCGCACAGCACAGAAAGGAGACACCGGATGACCGTGGAGCAGACTCGGGGTGAGCCAGTCTCGGCCAAAGCCGTCAAGCCCTATAAGGGCCTGGCGATGGAGGGCATGATTGCCAAGTGGTATGCTAAGATCAGGACACAAGACGAGGAGATGGCCCGTTCGCTGCAGCAGGTCAGGGATATGCTGCCTGCAGGCGGGTCTGTGCTGGAGATTGCGCCGGGGCCGGGCTATCTGGCCATTGAGATCGCCAAACTGTCGGGCTATCGGGTCGTCGGCTTGGATATCAGCCGCACGTTTGTAGAGATCGCGCACGCCAAGGCGCGCGAGGCGGGCGTGACGGTGGACTTCCAACTTGGCAATGCGTCGGCCATGCCGTTTGAGGATAACACCTTCGATTTCACGGTCTGCCGGGCGGCCTTCAAGAACTTCACCGAGCCTGTGCAGGCCATTCGCGAGATGTATCGTGTGCTCAAGCCCGGCGGCAAGGCGTTGATCGCCGATCTGCGCCGAGATGCGTCACGCGCCGAAGTCGACGCCCATGTGGACACAATGGGGCTGGGGCGCGTGAACGAGTGGCTTACCAAGTGGACCTTTCGCACAACGCTGTTGAAGAACGCCTATACCGCCGAAGAGATGCGGCGCATGGTTGCCCAAACCGAGTTTGGCACATGCGACATCGATTTGGATACAATCGGTATGGAGATATGGCTGACGAAGTAAGGCTGGTATAATAGGGGTCAACTGCTCCATTCTTTCTCATCCGTTGACCCCTGTGGCTCCCGCCACGGAGAACTGCCATTGAGCACGCCAAGGAGACCAGCCATGCGCGAACTGACGAAGATCGTCCTGTCTGAACAGGATATGCCCACCCACTGGTATAACATTAACGCCGACCTGCCCGTGGCGGGGATCGAGTTGCCGCCGCCCCTGCACCCCGGCACCAAGCAGCCGATCGGCCCTGCCGACCTGGCGCCGCTCTTCCCCATGGCGCTGATCATGCAGGAAGTCAGCGCCGATCGCTACATCGAGATCCCCGACGAGGTGCAGCAGATCTATACGCTGTGGCGGCCTTCGCCGCTCTATCGGGCGCACCGCTGGGAACAGGCCTTGGATACGCCGGCGCGCATCTATTACAAATATGAGGGGGGCAGCCCCGCGGGCAGCCACAAGCCCAATACGGCGGTGCCGCAGGCCTATTACAACAAACAGGAGGGCGTCACCCGGCTTTCCACCGAGACGGGCGCGGGCCAGTGGGGCAGCGCGCTCGCGTTTGCCTGCCAGATGTTTGGCATCGAATGCAAGGTCTATATGGTCAAGGTCAGCTATCAGCAGAAGCCCTATCGCCGGGCGCTGATGCAAACGTGGGGTGCGACCGTGATCCCCAGCCCCAGCGACCAGACCAACGCCGGGCGCAGCATTTTGGCGGCCCGCCCCGACAGCCCCGGCAGCTTGGGGATCGCCATCTCCGAGGCGGTGGAGGAAGCGGCGACGCGCGACGACACCAAATATGCGCTGGGCAGCGTGCTCAACCATGTGCTGCTGCATCAGACGGTGATCGGTCAGGAGACGATCAAGCAGTTGGAGTTGTTCGGCGCAGACTGGCCTGACGTGGTGATCGCCTGTGCGGGCGGCGGCAGCAACTTTGGCGGGTTGGCGTTCCCCTTTGTGCGCGAGAATATTGTGGGCGGCAAGCAGGCGCGCATCGTGGCGGTGGAGCCTGCGGCCGCGCCCAGCCTGACGCGCGGCGTCTATGCCTATGACTTTGGCGATACGGCAGGGATGGCGCCGCTGGTCAAGATGCACACGCTGGGCAGCGCGTTTGTGCCTGCGCCGATCCACGCCGGCGGGCTGCGCTATCACGGCATGAGCGCCCAGGTGAGCGCGCTCAAGGATGCCGGGCTGATCGAGGCGGTCGCACTGAAGCAGACGAAGATCTTCGACGCGGCGTTGAGCTTTACCAAGAGTGAAGGCATTCTGCCCGCGCCGGAAGCGGCCCATGCCATCTGCCAGGCGATGCAGGAGGCGTTGGCCTGCAAGGAGAGCGGCGAGGCCAAGACGATTGTCTTCAACCTGTCGGGGCACGGCCATTTTGACCTGGGCGCGTATGAGAACTATATGGCCGGCAGTCTCAGCGACTATGAGTTCCCCGAAGCCGAGATGCAGGAAAGCTTGGCGCATCTGCCGCAGGTGGCGTAGGAGATATTCACCGCAAAGAACGCAAAGAGGAGAAGAGAGAAGACAGCAAACAGAAAATAGCGCAGGTTGCTCTCTCTGCGCTATTTTCTGTTTGCCCTTTCCTATTTCCTCTGCTCTGGCCTTTGCGCCCTCTGTAACTTTGCGGTGAATCTTCTCTGCTGACTACTTTCTTCTAGCGCGCGGCGACGAGCCGGAAGAGAGAAAGCACGGCCAGCGCGGCGACATCCAGCACGATGACGAAAAGGAAGGCGCTGCTCAGGTTCTGCAACGCAGGCGTCACCCACTGCATGAGCGTCGTCGGCGGGTTGAGCGGCATGCCCAGCAGGATATAGAGCACGACAGCCACGCCCGCATAGAGCAGCACCGGCCCCACCGGTTCGCGGTCGCTGGCGCTGGGCATCATGGCGTTGGCAATGGCAAAGAGCAGGTAGGCCCAGAGCGCGCCGTCCGGTTCGCCTAGGGCGCGCCAGAAGGTCTGGAAGCCTTCGACCAGCCGGCCCTGGGCCAGCGTCTCGGCGGCGGTATAGGCGCTGAAGATGTGGTTGCCGATCAGCGCCACGATCGCGGACCCCACGACCAGCGGGGCCATCCCGACGAGGCTGTCGGGCAGCGCGCCCTTGCTTTCCACGCTGACACTGCCCAGACCGATATGGCGGCCCTGGCGTTTGGGCCAGACGCGAAACTTACCTGTCCGCAGCCCCAACAGCCGCGCCATTCCCCAATGCGCCGCCTCATGCACCACGACACCGGGCAGAAAGATCAGGAAGATGGCGAGCGCGGGCGCGTCTTTGGAGCGTGTGAGGAGATAGGCAGCCAGTTGGATGGATTGGCTGATCTGGCGGCTGAGCCAGGCCAGCCCCAGCAGTGTGAGGACAAAGCCGGCCAACAGCCATAGCGTAGCAGAGGGTTCGGTCATGCACGCCGCCCGGCTAGGGTGCGGGTTCGAGGTTATAGGTCAGGCCGGCGATATACCAGCAGTTCTCCTGTTTCACCAATTCCCACCGATCCCCGGCGGGCGAGACTTCGCTGCCGATCTGGGTGGTGGCGCGCACGGCGGCGCGGTCGCCCGCCAGGCTGATCTCCAGGTCGGCGGGGTGGGCCGCGCCGGGCGCGCCGGGAAAGACCGTGCGTACATAGCGGTGGCGGATGGCATCTTTGCCTTCCCAGCGCTGGTCGTCGGCGGTATCGTCGGGCGTGTTCTTGGCGTCGGTGACGTGGCTGTCGCGTGCCCACAGCGCCATCAGCCGGGTGATGTCTTGGGCGACGACCAGTTCCCCTTCGGCGGTGAGGACGGCGCGGATCGCTTCGTCGTCGCCTGCGCCCTCCAGCCCCAGGCTGCACGACCCCCCCGCTGCATCTGCCGCCGCGGGCGCGGCCGTCGTCGGGTCCGCCGCCGGCGCGCGACAGCCGAATAGAAGCGCCAGGCTAAGCAAGAGCGAGATAGGCCAGATGTGCATGGGCCGGAGACGCATGTTGGGCGTGCGGAGACTCATTGGGCGCTGCTGAACAGTTGGCGCACAAAGTCGGCATGGATGGCGAGCGTCTCTTCGGGCGTACCGTAGCGCCCGGAGGTCAGCTTAAAGAGTACGATGCCGTCTTTCAGTTCGCGCGCTTTGTTGGGAAACAGGTAGAAATAGAAGACGATATGCTCGGCGTCGACGCTGTCGCCGGGGAAACGTTTGCGCGCCTTCATCCACAGCCCGTGGATTTCGCCGCCGTTGTCCAGTGGGACCGAGGCGGAGCTGAGGTCATATTGCCAGCCGTCGGCGTCGTAGCAGATGTCGGGGGCATGGAAGGGCTGTGAACTGCGCCCGCCGATCATGCTCAGCCACATATGTTGGCCCTGACTGTTGGTATAGAGCCGCTGCACATATTGTTCTGGGTCCAACAGGATCATGACTTCCTGGTTGGTCTCCGGCACTTCTTCGCCCGTCCAACCGCCCAGGACCAGAGGCACTTGGGTCAGGTCGCTGTCGAGGTCGAAGCGGGCCTTGGCGGTGACCGTCACCTCGCGGTCGGTGCGCTGCCAAAAGTCGAGATCGGCGACATAGGTATAGCCATCGTTCGCTGCGCCAGACTGCCCCGACAGGATAGGGGTCAGGCGGGGGACGTAGACTGCCAGCAGCCCCACGACCAGGATCAGCGCCGCCGTGGCACTGCGTGAGGTCACAGCCATGGGTTTGGGCTTGGAATCGACATCCATCGAGCGCATAGGATACCCGGCAGGTTAGAGCGCAATTCAGATCACATCAGGGCGCAGTTGATTGCAGCGCAGCAGCCGCGTGATCGGCAGCATCAGCAAAAGGACGATCACAAAGAAGGCGATGCCGGAATAGTCATGATAGAAGACAAACCCGGCCTGCGCTCCCCAGGTGCGCGCCACAAAGAGCAGTGATGTGACACGCAGGATATTGCCCAACAGCGCCAGCGGCACAGCCAACACCACCAGCAAGAGACGGCCCCAGCGCGGCCCCTGTACCAGATAGGCCGCCAGCACCATGAGCGCGGTCAGCGCGATCAGCGAATTGACGCCGCTGCACTGCGCGCCGATCACCAAGTCTGCGTTGGGAAGCGTCACGGCATTGCCGACGATGGTTACATCCAACCCCAGGAGGCGGGCTAATCCCCCCGAACAGACGCCGGTGAACATGGCGAGCGGCAGGGTATAGCGATCTACAAAAGGCAGGGGGACCATGAGCGCCAGATAGGCCACCGGAAAGAGCAGGCGGCGCGCTACATTGCTGCCGCCAAAGGTCCACACCAGCCCCCCCAGCATGAGGATCATGGCAAAGGCGGCGAGGTAGAAGGCGCGATTGTTGAGAAACCAGAGGTAGAGCGCCAGCCCCGCCGCGGTCAACGCCAACCCGTTGTTGCTGCCCATGCCCGGCGTCCATACCAGGGCCTTGTCGTTGCGGAAGCGCTGGTAGGCCAGGTAGAGCGAGACCGGCGGGATCAGAACCCCGTGGCTGTAATATTCGTTGCCCATCCATTCGCCCCAGAGCCAGCGCCAGACGGGCCAGGTGAGAACGCCAAATATCGCCAGGGCAAGGGCCGGCGCCCAAGCCACGCGCGCGCGTTGAGTCGTTATGTTCATAGATGCTGGACGAGCGCGTAGTTCCGGCGGCGCGCCGGTAAGTATAGACGAGAGATCACGCCCGCAGGATACCATGGGCAAAGCAATGCGTCAAAGTGGATATCTTGCAGGACACGCGGGGCGGCAGGCAGGAAGTAACGGGGGCGAGACGCGCGTCTCGCCCCCAGTTGAGGCGTGATCTACAGTTGGGTTACTGGCAGTTGCTCTTGGCCTTGCCGTTGACGTAGATTTCGACGTTGTCGAAATAGATGTTGGAGTTGATGGCGGCGGGGCTGTGGCCCTGCAGCATCACCACAACCTGATCGCCTTCGGCGACGATCTCCTGCTCCAAGATGGCCCACGCACCGCGATGATAGCCCTGGACATAGGAGGCTGTTTCGCCCAGCTTGGGGATGATGCCCATGGAGGCATAGTCCCAGTTGCGGTCCTCGGTATCGTGGTTGTAGATCAGATAGGCCACGCGCACGCGCACGGTGTCGCCTGGGTCGACGTCGATGGCCGGACTCATGACCCCGGCGTCATAGGGTTGGTTGCTGGCGATCTTCATCGAGGCATGGTCTGAGCCATATTCGCTGCCCGGCCCTACGACGCGCTCGCGGTCAAAGGTGACGTTCTTGGCCTGGAAGTAGCCGTCGTCGGCGGCGAATGGACCCCACCCCGAATAGTAGCTGGTCCAGACCTCGTCCTGCCACCGGCTGTTGCGGTCAAAGTCGTTGCAGACATCTTCCGACTCAAAAAGGGTGATGCCGTTGGCAATCGAGGTGACTGTGTCGAGCACGCCCGGCTCGCCGGCTACATCCTGTTCTTCGGCGGCTTCGGCGGCCTCTTCCGACTGCTGGCGCAGCCCCTCCGACTGGATAAAGTTCTCGATCGTTTCAGGGTCCAGCACCGACGAGTGCGGGATGGGCGGCGGCGAACGGCGCGGGGCGACCACAGGTTTGATCGTGAGCGCCGGGGCCTCTAGGGCATCCTCCTCGCCGGAGTCTGCGCCGGCCAGCGCGCTCGACACGGTGACGCCGACCAGCAGCAGGGCAGCCAGCAGCGCCCACCCAAAGCGGCGGCCCACGGGATACGAAATGGACATACGCGCCCCTTTCCAAATGATTCAATCTAGATGATAGAAGATAATACGCTGTTGCCCGCTGATTATAACAGGTCGCCGTCGATCTGTCGACCCTGGATCGCGTGGCGAAAGCCGTCAAAAAACTGCGCCGCCTTTATAGGCAGCGCAGAGATCATTTGGGTGAGGGCGGGTTAGCTGGGGACTATGACGGGCCGGAATTTGTAGCCGTAGATGATCTGGCCCTCCGCCCCATCCTCCTTGAGCTTGCGGGTGACCATCTCCACCCGCATCCCGATCCGTACTTGGTCGTGGTTGACGTCGGTCAACTGGGCGGTGACCCTCGGCCCCTCGTCAAGCTGGATGATGGCGACCGTATAGGGGGCCTGGTCTTCAAAGCCTTTGGGCACGTTGTACATGGTACTAAAGGTGTAGACCTCGCCGTGACCACTGAGGTTGTGCTTCAAGCCGGCCAGTTCGGTCTGCTTGGGCAGCGCCATCTCAGTCATCTCCCACTGCGGCCCATTCGGCCGGCTGGGGCAACCGAAAGACAAACTCGCGGCGGGGCGCCGGCTCGTCACAGCGGCTGTGCGCTTCTGCCTCGCGGCCACAATAGGGGCAGAGACGGCGCGGCGGAAAGACTAGGCGCTCGCAGGCGGGGCACATCTCGCCTTGCAGACTATAGCGCGCTTTCTTGTTACGCCATAGGCTTGGAATTGGCATACTGAAAACGTTCTCCTTGTGTTCGTTGCCGGCTGCAATGTTCCGGAGCCGGGCCGCACCGTGTGCGGCTGATCTACACTATTCTGACAACCCTCTTGATACGACCGCTTTGATACAGCGTCGTGTTTGATGTTTGCAGTGTATCAAACGAATGTTGCCATTTGCTATCGGTTTGGCCGGATATGATTCCTGATAGCTTTTGGCAGGTCTCGCCACTTCCGTGATCAGTACGTCACCCCCGATATCCGGTTTGGGAGATCTGCCCTGTGTGCAGGTGAACGTTGATAGGTTTTGAGAGCTTTTGAGAGCCGGCCTAGGACGTTTGCCGCTGCCAAACTCAGCCTATGGAAAAGGTTAACCGGCTCTGCGCCCAAGGGCGAGTGAAAAAAGACCGGAGCGCGCTACGTCAAATGAACGAACGCGCTCCGGCCCGGCTGTCTGCGCCGTCTAGACGCCCAAGATATGCGTGACGATGGTGGCGCCGCTGCCGCCGATGTTTTGCGCCATGCCCAGCCGCGCGCCCTTGACCTGATTGGCCCCGGCGCGGCCGGTCAACTGCTGTATGACCTCGATCACCTGGTAGATGCCCGTCGCGCCTACGGGATGACCGCGGCTCTTTAGCCCGCCCATCGTGCTGATGGGGATGTCGCCATCCACCCCAATGGACCCTTCATACGCCAGCCGCCAGCCCTGGCCGCGTTCGGCAAACCCGGCTGCCTCCAGGCTGAGCGCGGCCATGATCGTAAAGGCGTCGTGCAGTTCAAAGAGGTCGAGGTCTTGAGGCCGCAGACCGGCCTGGCGCAGCGCCTTCTGGCTGCCGATGGCCGCCGCCTCCAGAAAGAGCGGGTCCCGCCGGTCATGCACGGCCAGGGTGTCGTTAGCGCTTGACCCGGCTACAATCTCAACCGACCCCCAGTGCCGGCCGGTGGTGAACTCAGGCACGCGCTCGGTGGGGACCAGCACCACGGCAGCCGCGCCGTCGCAGACCGGGCTGCTGTCCATCATGTTAATGGGCGTGGCGATGACCGGCGCACGCAGATAGGTCTTCAGGTCGATCGGGTCTCGGAACATGGCGTTGGGGTTGTTGGCCCCGTTGCGGTGGGCGTTGATGCTGAAGCCGGCAAAGGCGTCGAGCGGCACGTCAAACTCATGCATATAGCGCTGCATGATCAGCGCGTTTAGCCCGACAAAGCTGACCCCGTGCAGCGACTCATGTTCGGCGTCGGCCGCGGTAGCCAGCCCGGCGGTGGTGTCCTTGCCCACAGTGTCAGTCATCTTTTCCAGCCCGGCCACGATGACGACATCATGAAAGCCGCTGGCGACGGCCATCGCGCCGACACGCAGCGCTGCGCCGCCGCCGGCACAGGCGGCCTCGACTTTGGCAGCCTCGATGCCGTGTAGCCCGCAGTAGTCGGCTACGAGCGTAGCAAGATGCTCTTGGTCGAGCAGGCTGCCGCTGAGCATGTTGCCCACAAAGAGCGCGTCGGCGCGCGCAATGCCCGCGTCGGCCATGGCCGCGGAAACGGCGGTATAGGCGATCTGCCGGGCCGACTGATCCCACAGTTCGCCCACGGGCGATTGGCCGATGCCGATGATCGAAACACTCCGCATACATCCTCCAGGGGCGTGCTGTTGCCCGCGCGAATATCCCGCTGCACCGAGCAGCGTGACCCAAGATAACGCACCGCGATTGTACAATCGATTATCGCGCAAGTGCTATTTGAATATGTAATACGTCGCGCGTTTCTCGCCGATGCGCAGGAGCAGGTTGCGCTCGACCAGGTCGGCCAGGTCGCGGCGGATGGTCTCGGCGCTGACATCCGGGGCCAGCGATTGAAATTCGCTGTTGGTGATGCGCCCGTTCTGCTGCACATAGGCCAGCGCGGCTTCCTGCCGTTCGTTCAAGAAGAGATGGCCCCAGGGCTGTTCGGTCGGGTGGCTGCTGACCAGTTCGACGCCGCTCGATTGCAGCGTGACCTTGAAGCCGGCGGGCGTCTCTTCAAAGACCGGCGTGGGCAACCCGGCATCGGTCATGGTGGCGATCATGCGGTCGATGCCGTAGCCGAGGCGTTCGATATAGCCCAGGTCGCTGAGGATGGCGACGATGGCTTCGTTGCGGCTGTAGCGTTCATCCTTGAGGTTTTCCAGCGTCACATGGCCGGGCAGCCGTCCGGGGCTGTAGATTTCCATGCGGCTGTTGAAGATGAGCAGGCGAATGCCTTCGCCGCGGATGCTGTAATCGCGGTGGGCGATGGCGTTGACGATGGCTTCGCGCACCACCGCCGGCGGATATTCGGTGCTTTCTTCACGCTGCATGCCGCGGATCTTCATGCCGCGACGCATGTTGCTTGAGACAAAGGCTTCGGCCTGGCGAATCTGGTCGGGCAGCGGGCCGCCCAGGTCTTGGCGCACAAACTCGTCGCCCATGCTGTCGCCCGCATAGCGCACGCAGATGATCTCGGCGCTGCGCAGAAACTGCTGCGGGTTGCGGCCAAAAAGCAAGATGCCTGCGGCTGTAGGGGTCAGCACAGCCGGGGTTAACGTAGGCGAGGCTGTCACCTCTGCCGCTTGGGCAAAGGTGACGCAGCCGCGCGCCAGCAGCGCCTGGGGGATGTCCTCGGTGGGCGAGAAGGCGACGCGGTCCAGATAGCGCAGGATGCGCTGCTCGTCGAGGTCGGCCAAGATTGCGCCGGCGATGGGCTGCGCTTCGAAGCCGGCGTCACCTCGCTCCAGCAGCAGGCGGCGCAGTTCGGGTGTGGTGAGCGGGCGGTTTTGGCCGGCGGTGCGCGTGAGGTACATGCCCTGCAGGCTGTAGATATGGGGCAGGCCCGACGGGACCTGCACCACCAGCACTGTTCCCCGGCTGCTCTCCAGCACTTGGGCGCTGGGCAGGACGAGCGGCGGGTCGGTGAGCAGACCGGCCTCCAGCACGGCCTCACGCAGCGCGGTGATGTCCAGGTCTTTTTGCACCTGGCCTTTGGCGCTGACCCCGACCAGGGCCATGCCGCCGTTGGCATTGGCCAGCGCCACCAAGGTCTCGGCCAGGCTGCGTGTGGAGGTGCGTGCCGGCAGAAAGGCGACCCGGTCCGCCGGCCCAGCGTCTAGGGTATGAAAGAGTTCGTCGTCGGTGATGGTGCGCTGCAATCGCCGGATCATGGGCAATTCCTCAAAGCTGGTCGCATAGCTCGCCGGGGGATGCGCCCCTTTGGGATTGTAACGCAGCCGCCGGACGAGGCCAAACGGGCCGCCCCAGCCGCCCGTGGGTGAGGGCGCGGGTTGTGGGTCGCCAGGCCGCAATGCCAGGTCGTCAGCGCCAGGTCGTTTACGACCTGGCTCAACAACGACGCCCGCTCAAGCGGGCTTGACGCGGCCGACCCCACCGGCGATTGACGCGCGGCCAGAGTTGCGCGTAGGATAGGGCGACGACACAACGCCGGCCGGTTGACCAGAGAGCTTATGCCGAACTCAACACGTCCTTTGTTTGCCACACTGCTGCGGTCTCACTGGTCGCAGGCGCTGCTGCCCGGGCTGCACATCAAACGCTGGCTGCTGCTGATCCTGGTTGGGGTTACGACCGCGGGGTTGGGGCTGGCCTTTGTGATCCGCGAACTGTATATCACCTCGCGCTTCCCGCCCATCGTCTATCTCATGGCGCTGAGCGGGCTGTCTGACTGGCTGCGCGGGCTGCTCTTGATCGGCGGCGGGCTGCTGATCACAGGCGTGGCCGTCTGGTATCTCAACCGGTCGATCATGGCCGCGCTGCTGCCGGGCCACCATCCGCCCAAAAACTTGGAGGTGGTCAGCGCGTTGTTCCAGCGCCAGGCGCGCCGCTACGGGCCGCGTGTGGTTGCCATCGGCGGCGGCACAGGCATGCCTCAACTGCTGCGCGGGCTGCGCAACTATACCGACCACATTACCGCTGTGGTGACGGTAGCGGATGACGGCGGCAGCAGCGGGCGGCTGCGCCGCCAGATGGGGCTGCTGCCGCCGGGCGATTTTCGCAACAACATCGCCGCGCTCAGCGAAGCCGAAGACCTAATGACGCGTCTCTTTCAATACCGCTTTGCCGAGGATGAGTTCGCCAAAGATGAAACCAGCGGCGAAGAGGACGCGCCCAGCCCGCTGGCGGGCCACAGCTTTGGCAACCTCTTTATTGCCACGATGGCCGCGGTCACGGGCAGCTTTGAAAGCGGCATCGCCGAGAGCAGCCGCGTGCTGGCGGTGCGTGGGCGCGTGTTGCCCAGCACCCTAGAAAACGTGGCGCTGTGCGCCGAGGTCTGCCGCCTTGCGCCGGACGGCGGCGAGGAGTGGCTCATGGTCGAGGGGGAGAGCAAGATCCCCCAAGCACGGGGGCGGATCATGCGGGTCTTTCTCAACCCGGAGAATGCCCGCGCCTACCCGGCGACTATTCAGGCCATTTTGCAGGCCGACCTGATCGTGGCCGGGCCGGGCAGCTTTTTTACGAGCGTGATGCCCAATTTGTTGGTGCCTGCGATCCGTGATGCCATCCGCGCGTCGGCGGCCCCGCGCATCTATATCTGCAATGTGGCGACGCAGCCAGGCGAGACAGACGGCTACAGCGTGAGCGAGCATATGCGCCAGTTGCGGCTGCATGTCGGCGACGCCTTTACCACGGTGCTGGCCAACGCCAACACCGGCAGAGAAGAAGCCGCGCCCTTTGTGGGTGAATGGGTGCGGCTGCCGGCAGCGGATGAGCCGCTGGATTACACGCTCTTTACGGGTGACCTGGTGGATGCGGCACGCCCCTGGCGGCACGACGCCAAGAAACTGGCGGCACGGCTGATGGAGGTCTATGCTAAACTGCAAGGGGGCGCGACTTCGGCGGGCAGCGGCTTGTGAGTGCTATGCGGACACATTCAGCCGGTAGCCCTGGCCGCGCACAGTGACCAGATAGACCGGGTTCGAGGGGTCCGGCTCGATCCGTTCACGCAGCCAGCGGATATGCACGTCCAGCGTGCGCGTATCCTCCATATAGGAGGTCTCCCAGATGGCCTGCATGATCTCGCTGCGGCTGACGACGGTGTCGGGGCGGGTCATCAACAGGTGGAGCAGGGCGCACTGTTTGGGCGTCATGTGGTGCTGCCCGTTGATCGAAAAGACGGTGCGCGTCGCCACATTCAGCCGGATAGGGCCACGCTGCAGCACGGGCGCGCCTGCGGGCCGGCCGATCTCGGCCAGCAGCGCCAGCAAGGTGTCGGGCATAAGGGGCAGGGAGAGAGCATCTGACCAGGGAACTGCGTTGGGCGTGGATGGTTGGCCCAGCGCGATCAGCGGCACGACGGGCAGCCGATAGCGCACCATCTCACAGAAGCGCGCCCGGCTGTCGGGTTTGCCGTTCACTTCGGCCACAATCGCCTGCGGCGGCAGGAGCCGGATCGCTTGCAGCGCGCTCTTCTGGTTGGTATAGGCCGCCATTTCCCAGACAGTATGGCCCTGGTCGCGGGCGCGCTGCAAGATAGAGGCTAGGCGTTGGGCCGCAGCGCGCCCACCCAAGAACAGCAGGCAGGGCGGCGTGCCCGCTTGCTGGCTATTCGTCGCTGCGTCCATGCGTGTCTGGTCTTCTCTAGGCGGCGTTGGGCTAGACATCGCCGGGTGGGCCGGCGTGTTGGCCGTGCCGCGTTCATCCATGCTGCGCTGGTGTACCTGGGGTGATTTCTACGATTGATTATACCCGCGGCCCATACGCCGCGCAATCCCACGCTTGGGGCCTTGGGGCCTCTGGAAAAGGCTGCGGCGCGCCAGTTCGGCGCGCCGCAGCCGTGTCGAGTTCGGTTGTGCGCTAGAGTTGGATCGCCTCTAGCTGGTCGATCATCTCGGCAATCACGTCGAAGCCGCCCTGCCAAAAGGCCGGGTCGGCCATGTCGATGCCCGCTTCATACAAAATCTGGGCCGGACGCGCCGCGCCGCCGTGCGCCAGCATGCGCAGATAGCCCGGCTTGAACGCCTCTCCCTCTTGCTGATAGCGACGGTAGAGCGCCAGCACCAGCAGTTGGCCGAAGCTGTAGGCATAGCAGTAAAACGGCGTGTGGAAGATGTGCGGGATGCTCACCCACTCATAGCGGAACTCCGGCGCGACCTCCACGCTGTCGCCAAACTGCTCGGCCAAGTTCTCCAGATAGAGGTCGTACAACTCATCCGCCGATTTGTTGGCGAGGATGCCGGCATGGGCATCGCGCTCAAAGATCACAAAGAAGGCTTGGCGCATGACCGTGGCATACATGTCGTCCACGGCGCTGGCCAGGATGTCGCGGCGCACCAAGGGGTCCTGCTCGGCGGCGAGCAGCCGGTCGGTGAGCAGCATCTCGGCAAAGACCGAGGCGGTCTCGGCCAAGGGCAGTGTCGAATGCTGTGTCAGCACCGGGTGATGGTCGGCCATCATGCTGTGGATGGCATGGCCCAGTTCATGCGCCAGCGTCGCCACGTCGCGCACCTTGCCGGTGTAGTTCATCAACACCCAGGGCGTTTGGCTGGGCAGCACGGTGGCACAGAACGCGCCGCCGCGTTTGCCCTTGCGCACTTCGCTGTCGATGTGATTTTGGGCAAAGACGCGCTCGGCCTGTTCGGCCACGCGGCTGTCGAAGGCGGCGAAGGTCCCCAGCACCATACGCACGGCGTCGCCATAGGCGATCTCCTTGTCGGAGGCGGTGAGCGGGGCATAGATGTCATAGCGGCGCAGCTTCTCCTGGCCCAGCCAGCCCGCCTTTAACTTGAAGTAGCGCTGGAAGAGCGAGGCGTTGCGCCGGCAGACGGTCAGGAGCGCGTCGACGGCTTCGTTGGGGATGTCGTTGGCGACATTGCGCACCGCAATCGGCGACGCATAGCCGCGCAGTTCCACATCCTCGGCGTGCCAGTCGCGCACCACATTGGCGTACATCTGCGCCAGGAGCGAGGCCTCTTTTTCATAAACCCGGTAGAGTTCTTGATAGGCGGCGGCGCGCAGTTCGGGCCGCGGCGAATGGACATAGCCCATCAGCGCGTCGCGCGTCAGCGTCTTGGTCTCGCCGTCCACCTCGATGGTGAATTCCAGCCGGCTGGTGAGCATCGAGTAGAGAGTCAGCACGGCGTCGATGCCGTTGGCATCCTTGGTGTTGATCAACTGCTCCGACTTCTCGTCGAGCGTATAGGGTTTGGTGCGGCGCAGGTCTTCCAGATAGTGCCGGTAGTCGGGGTATTGGCCGGCGCTGGGCAGCAGCGCCGCCGCCTCGTCGTCGCTCAGCCCCTTCCACCACAGTTCAAAAAAGAGCGTGCGGTTCTGGATATTGGTCAGCGCCTGCTGCATGCGGTTGCGGTAGGTCAGCGCCGCCGAGGACTGGGTATCTGCCGAAAACCAGAGGCTGCCGTAGGCGCTCAGCGTGTAGATCTGTTCGACCAGCGATTCATACTGTTGCATGGCGTCGATCAGGTCGCTTGGTTCCATCTCGGCGTTTAGATGTGGGCGGCGCGCCTCAAACGTTTGGACGTTCTTTTCGAGCGCAGCCAGGCGCGCGGTGATGGTCGCCTCTTGGGTGTCGGGCAGCAGTTCCGACAAGTCCCAGCCGGAGATTTCATACTCATAGGGTTGATCATGGATTGCGGTGCTCATCGTCTACTTTCCATGTGTTTCCACAAAAAAGACGGCGTGTTTTGAACCGCAGCGGCGGTTTTTTTCGGCCGCCGCTGCGGCGATGGAACTGTCGTCTCTGATCTTTACGCCTGCCCTCGCCTGCCCTCGTAAGGGTAAGGGTTCTGCTCGACCTGTGCGGTTCCCCGGCGACCTAGCTCTGGGCCAGGCGGCGCAGCACCGTCTGCAGAATGCCGCCGTTGCGATAGTAGTTGACTTCGACGGGCGTGTCGATGCGGCTGACGACCTGAAACTCGGTCACGCGGCCATCCTCTGCTGTGACGCGCACGGTGAACTCCTGTCCTGGCGTCATCTCGTCGCCCAGGCCAAGGATGTCGAACCGCTCATACCCCGTCAGCCCCAGCCCCTTGATCGTCTGCCCCGGTTTGAACTGGAGCGGCAGCACGCCCATGCCGACCAAGTTGCTGCGGTGGATGCGCTCGTAGCTTTCGGCGATCACGGCGCGCACGCCTTGGAGCAAGACGCCCTTGGCCGCCCAGTCGCGGCTGGAGCCGGAGCCATATTCCTTGCCCGCCAAGATGATCAGGGGCGTGCCGTCCTGCTGATACTTCTCTGCCGCATCCCAGACGGGCATGATCTCGCCGCTGGGGATGTATTTGGTGACGCCGCCTTCGACGCCGGGCAGCATCTGGTTCTTGATGCGGATGTTGGCAAAGGTGCCGCGCATCATCACCTCATGGTTGCCGCGGCGGCTGCCATAGCTGTTCCATTCCGAGCGCTCGACGCCGTGCGCTTCCAGATAGCGCGCCGCCGGGCTGCCCGGCGCAATTGAACCGGCGGGGCTGATATGGTCGGTGGTGGTGCTGTCGGGCATGACCAGCAGCACGCGCGCCCCATAGACGGGCTGCACCGGCGGTACGGCCAGGGTGATGTTGAAGAACGGCGGCTCTTGGATATAGGCGCTCTTGGGGTCCCAGTTAAAGAGGTCGCCGCCCGTCACCGCGACCTTGTTGAACTCCTCATTGCCGTCGAAGACGTTGGCATATTCGCTGCGATACATGTCGGGGTTGAGGCTCTGGCGGATGGCAGAGCGCACTTCCTCTTGGCTCGGCCAGATATCGCGCAGATAGACCGGCTCGTCGTTGGGGTCATAGCCCAGCGGCTCCTTTTCCAGGTCGATGTCCACCGTCCCGGCGATCGCATAGGCGACCACCAAAGGCGGGGAGGCCAGGAAGTTGGCGCGCGCGTCGGGGCTGATGCGCCCTTCAAAGTTGCGGTTGCCGCTCAGAACCGCCGTCGCCACCAGGTCGCCCTGTTTGATCGCCTTGCTGATATGTTCGGGCAGCGGGCCGCTGTTGCCGATACAGGTTGTGCAGCCATAGCCCACCGTGTGGAAGTTGAGCGCCTCCAGATAGGGGGTCAGGCCGCTGGCCTCCATATATTTGGTTACGACCTTGCTGCCGGGGGCCATGCTGGTCTTGACCCAGGGTTTGACATCCAGCCCGCGCTCGACGGCTTTCTTGGCCAGCAGCCCCGCGCCGATCATCACGCTGGGGTTGCTGGTGTTGGTGCAGGAGGTAATGGCCGCGATCACGACCGCACCGTGGGTGAGTTCGAAATTACGCTCCGCATGTTCGACCGTCACACGCGTGTCGATCTGGTCGGGCTTGAGGCCGAACCCCTGCGGGCCGACCGGTGCGGAAAGCGCCTTGTTCCAGGTGCTTTTCATCTGGCGCAGTTCGATGCGATCCTGGGGGCGCTTGGGGCCGGCCAGGCTGGGCACGACGGTGCTCATGTCCAGTTCCAGCGTATCGCTGAAGACCGCTTCCGGGCTGTCTTCGCTGTGGAACAGCCCCTGCTCCTTGGAGTAGCGCTCTACCAGGTCGACCAGTTCCTCGCTGCGCCCGGTGCCGATCAGATAGCGCAGCGTCTCGGAATCGACCGGGAAGTAGCCGATGGTCGCGCCATATTCGGGGGCCATGTTGGCGATGGTGGCGCGGTCGGGCAGGCTCAACTTGGACAGCCCCGGCCCGTGGAACTCGACAAACTTGTCGACCACGCCCTTTTTGCGCAGCATTTCGGTAACGCGCAGCACCAGGTCGGTGGCGGTGGCGCCTTCGGGCAGTTCGCCGGTCAGCTTGAAACCGACCACTTCGGGCAACAGCATATAGATGGGCTGGCCCAGCATGACGGCCTCGGCTTCGATGCCGCCCACGCCCCAGCCCAGCACGCCCAGACCGTTGATCATGGTCGTATGGCTGTCGGTGCCGACCAGCGAATCGGGATAGGCCACCGGGGTGCCGTTGTGGGGCGCGAGCTGCACCACTTTGGCCAAATATTCCAGGTTGACCTGGTGGACAATGCCCGTGGCGGGCGGCACGACGCGGAAGTTGTCGAACGCCTCTTGTCCCCACTTAAGGAATTCATAGCGTTCGCGGTTGCGCTCGAACTCACGCTCGGCGTTATAGAGCAGGGCAAAAATGCTGCCGAAGCGGTCCACCTGCACGCTGTGGTCGACCACCAAATCCACGGGGACGAGCGGGTTGACCTTTTTCGGGTCGCCGCCTAAGCGCGCCATGGCGTTGCGCAGCGCGGCCAAGTCCACCACGCTGGGCACGCCGGTGAAGTCCTGCAAGACGACGCGCGCCGGCTTGAAGGGGATCTCGACTGTGCTGGCGCTCTGTGGACTCCACTTGGCGATGGTTTCCACGGCGTCGCGCGTGATCTCAAAGCCGTCTGCCTGGCGCAGTGCGGCCTCCAACAAGACCTTGATCGAGAAGGGCAGCCGCGTGATGTCGGCGATGCCTTGCTGTTGCAGCGCGGCCAGCCGATAGATCACAGCCGGGCCGCTGCCGGTCTCGAACGTGTCCTTTGCATTAAAGAAATCTTGATTCGCCATAGCTTTTCCTTTCGGTGCGACGGTGAGACCGTCAGGCGCAGACCCTCTCTGGGGATACTCCCGTCATCGCCAGAGAGGACGCCTGGCGCAAGGTGTCTGCCGGTATAGGTTTCCCTATGATACCAGCATTAAAATGGAAGCGTCCAAAAAATCCGATGATTTGTGACATTTTTGCCTGGCGTCTTGCCTGAGGCGCACAGCTGCATCACCCACGGCCTCGCCGCCTAAGTCTTTCTGCGCCCGGCGCGGTCTATGGTATACTTTGCCCAAACTTTACTCAGAGTATAGCCTGCTCTCCTGCGGTTGTCGGTCTGCGGGCGTCCAATCGACAGCGACATATCGATTCGATCTGCCAAAATATCGATCTGCCTAATAGCCATGTCTGCCAACTTGAAACCAAGCGCGCAAAAAGTGCAAGATGCCCTCTATGCCCAGGGTTATACCAACCAAGTGGTCGAATTGAGCGAATCCACCCGCACCTCTGCCGAAGCTGCGGCCGCGATCGGCTGCACGGTGGGCCAAATCGCCAAGTCGCTGATCTTCGCCGGCAAGCAAAGCCGCCGCCCGATCCTCATCATCGCCAGCGGCGTCAACCGGGTGGACGAGAGGCGAGCCGCCGCCCAGATCGGCGAACGGCTGGAGAAAGCCAACGCCGAGTTTGTGCACACGGCCACCGGCTATGCCATCGGCGGTATTCCGCCCTTGGCCCACGCCGCGCCGCTTGCCACCTATATCGACCAAGACCTGCTGCGCTATGACGAAATCTGGGCCGCGGCGGGCCATCCCAACGCGGTCTTTTGTCTCACGCCTGCCGAACTGGTCGCCATGACCGGCGGGCAGGTCATCCATGTGGGCGCGCCATGAACAGCCGCGCTGTTGCGCGCCGCCCGCGACAGCGCCGGGCCGGCGGCATGACAATTGCATGACAGTTGTTTGGCTTTGAGACAGGAGCTATTGGGTGCATTTCAGGTTAGGGGCAGCGGGGGGTAAGATAGGGCGCAAGGAGGTGAGGAGATGAAACTGACCCGCGCCCAAAAGAAAGCGAAGTTGGCCAAAGCGGCTGAGGAACTGATCGAGCAGT
>JADLFO010000201.1 GCA_020845455.1 Caldilineaceae bacterium | reverse complement strand
TTCCACCAGTAGGGCTGGTTCCAGCCCCAGTCGGCATTGGCCATCTCCTGCGACACGCGCACATGCGCGATCCGGCCGGCATCTAGCCCGGCTGCGCCCAGCCCGGTGTCGGGCATATCCAGCGGGACAAACAGCTCGCGGCGCAAGAATTCCGGCAGGCGCACCCCTTCGATACGCTCCACGATCGCGGCCAAGATCGCCAGCCCCGTACTTTGATACTGGATGCAGTTCCCCGGCTCGAAGCTCAGTTCCAATTCACAGATGCGGCGCACAAACTCGTCCAAGGGGGCATGCCGGCGGCGCAAGGCGCGGTCGTCGGGCAGCATATCGGGCAGGCCGGAGGTGTGCGTCAGGAGATGGCGGATGCGCACCGTCTGTTTGCCGTGTGCGGCGAATTCGGGCAGATAGTCCGCCACGCGGTCGTTGAGCAGCAGCTTGCCGCGTTCGACCAACAGCATGGCCGCGGTGGCCGTCACCGGCTTGGTGATCGACGCCACCAGGAAGATCGTGTCGCCGCGGATTGGCGGCGAATCGGGCGTGAGGTACTGCCGCCCGCAGACATGGGGCGCGACGGCCTGGCCGTGACGGGCCACGAGCAGCGCCGCGGCGGGCAGCGTATCGGCGGCGACGGCGTCATCCAAAAAAGCATAGGCGCGGGCCAGCCGGTCGGGGTCCAGCCCGATCGTTTCGGGAGCGACAAAATCCATGGCGTTTCCTTTAGGTTCCTAAATGGGTGAGCCGGTTAGGCGTGGGGATGGATAATGACCTTGAGGGTTTCGGACGGGCGCTGCTCCAGCCGCGCCAGCCCATCGACCAAGAGCGCGTCCAGGGGGATGCGCGCCGAAATCAACGGTTCGGCCAGCACGCGCCCGTCGCCCAGCCAGCGGATGGCTGTAGCATAGTCCTCGTCGTAGATATGGCTGAGCGAGCCGATGATCTCCTTCTCGCCGGCGACGACCTGGAAAAAGTTGAACGAGGTGGCGGCGACGGGCAGACCGACCAGCACGATGCGCCCGCCCTTGCGCGCAGCGGCCACAGCCACCGGCGTCACCGACGTTGCGCCCGAGGCCTCCAGCACCAGATCGGGGCCGATGCCACGCGTCCAGTGACGCAGCGCCGCTGCCGGGTCGGTGGTCAGCGGGTTGATCACGTCGCTTGCGCCCAACTGCATCGCCAGTTCGCGGCGGTTGGGCAGCGGCTCCACCACAAAGACCTCGCCTGCGCCCGCGGCGCGCGCCACCTGAAGACAGAAAAGGCCGATCGTGCCGCCGCCAAAGACGGCGACCGTCTCGCCCGCCAACATGCGCCCGCGGCGCACGGCGCGCACCGCCACCGAAAGCGGCTCGGCCATGGCGGCGTGGTCGTCGGACAAGCCATTGGGCAGCTTCACCGCCATCTGCACGGGCAGGCGGCAATATTCGGCCAGCCCGCCGTCGCCCATCAGTCCCAACGCGGCCAGTTTGTCACAGAGGCTGAGTTGGTGGCGTTGGCACCAGTAGCACTCGCCGCAGGTGATCAGCACATCCGGGGCCAACCGGTCGCCTACCTTAAAGGCTGTGACCCCGCGCCCCACCTCCATCACCTCGCCGGCGAACTCATGGCCGAGGATAAGCGGGGCCATGCGCCCGGTCAACGGGTTGGGTTCGCCCACCGGGATAAAGAGCGGCCCGGCGCGATATTCCTCCAGGTCAGTGCCGCAGATGCCCGCCGCGCCCACACAGATCACCACCTCGCCCGGCCCCGGCGCGCCCGGCTCCGGTACGTCCTCCACTCGAATGTCGTTGCGCGCATGCCACACGGCTGCTTTCATGCTCTCCCCCTTTCAGAAGGATTCACCG
Source organism: Caldilineaceae bacterium (assembly GCA_020845455.1). Lineage (GTDB taxonomy): Bacteria > Chloroflexota > Anaerolineae > Caldilineales > Caldilineaceae > QEUY01. The sequence goes on along the minus strand of JADLFO010000201.1, from coordinate 977 downwards.
CAGAGCCGCAAAGGGCGCAAAGAAGAGAAAAGAAAGCAGTCAGTGGTCTACAGATAGATGCTGGCGCCATGCGACACATGAGCGGCGGTAGGAATACCGCCGCTACCGTCTTTGCCATTCCTCTTCTTGGCGTCTCGGCGTGCTTTGCGCGAGCTTCTTTGCTTTTCTCCTCTGGACTTTGCGCCCTTTGCGGTGAATCTCTTAGCATCTCATGGCGTCGTATACCCGCCGTCCACCACAATGCCTGTGCCGGTGATATAGGCGGCATCGTCGGAGGCGAGAAAGGCGGCGGTGGCCGCGATCTCCTCCGGCTTGCCCAGCCGCTGCAAGGGGATGTCTTGGATCAGTTTGTCGACCGTCAAATCCGAACTGATGCGCACGGCGGGCGTGTCGATCGCGCCGGGGAGGATCGCCACCACGCGGATGCGCGGGGCCAGTTCAAGCGCCAGGGCACGCGTCAACGACAGCACGCCGCCCTTAGCGGCTTGATAGGCCGCATAGCCCGGCACGCCGACCACGCTGTGTACCGAGGCCGTGTTGAGGATCACGCCCCCGCCGCGCGCCTGCAAGTGCGGGGTGGCGGTTTTGGCGGCCAGCCAGACGGCGCGCAGCGTCACGTCGATTGTGCGCTGCCAGTTGTCAAGCGTCGTCTCCAAGCCGGTGCGCGCCTCGGTCCAATAAGCATTGTTGTGCAGAATATCCAGCCCGCCATAGAGCGTCACCGCGGTCTGGATCATGGCGTGGATATCGGCTTCACGCGCTACGTCAGTGGCGATAAAGGTGGCCGTGCCCCCCTGCTGGTGGATCAATTCGGCGCAGGCGGACGCGCCCGCCGTGTTGATGTCGGCGACTACGACTCTGGCCCCTTCCTGGGCAAAACGCAGCGCGGTGGCGCGGCCGATTCCGCTGGCGGCTCCGGTGACAATGGCGACTTTGCCTTGCAGACGCATGGCCCCTCCTTGCCGGTGACATGGGTG
>JADLFO010000200.1 GCA_020845455.1 Caldilineaceae bacterium | reverse complement strand
GTACGCAGGGGCTAGCCGATGTTGTATAGTTTGTGCAATTCCTAGGAAGTGCCAGTCACCTATCTACGCCCCTTTGCCCTCCACACGCCGCATAAAACGGGCGCTTTCGACCAGGGCGCGGCGGTGGAGGGCCTGGCCGATCTGTTCCTGCGTGTCATAGGCGCTGATCTCAAAGGTCAGTGTGCGTCCCTCGACCGCGATAAGGGTGGCTTCGGCGCGCACTCGCCCACCCACCGGCGTCGCCGCCAGGTGGCGCAGTTCGACGTAGATGCCCACGCTGGTGGTCTCTGGGGGCAGCAGCGGCGCGAGCGCATCCACCGCGGCGGCTTCCATCAGCGCCAACAGCGCGGGCGTGCCTAAGACGGGCAGGCTGCCGCTGCCCAAGGCCGCAGCGGTCCGGCTGGGGGTGACGGTCTGCTCGGCGCGGCCCTGGCGGCCTGGGGTCAAGGGGTGCATAGGCGAAGCCCTCCAGTTGGCGTGGCTGGGGAAGAATGATAGACTTGAGGCAGAGGACGGGCGCGTGGAATGCGCCGTATGTACCCATCCTCTGCCCTATTGTACCTCATGCCCTGCAGACCCGCCGCGCGGGGCCGCCCTCTGGAGGAAATCAGCCCCATGAATGTTCGTTTAGATGGTCGTGTGGCGCTGGTCACCGGCGCGGGGGAAGGTCTCGGCCGCGGCTGCGCGCTGGCGCTGGCCGAGGCGGGCGCGGAGGTGGCGGTCAACGACCTGAACGCCGAGAGCGGCCAGGCGACCGCCGCCGAGATCCGTCACCGGGGCGGGCGCAGTTTCTTTGTCCAGGCCGATGTGGCGAACCCCGACGAGGTCGAGGCGATGTTTACGGAACTGGCAGGCCGCTATCAGGCGCTGCACCTGCTGGTCAACAACGCGGGCTTTAATCTGTTTAAGGGCATCGAGGAGACCACGCTGGACGAATGGAACGCGATCTTCAGCGTCGACACTGCGGGCGTCTATCTGGTGACGCGCACCATGCTGCCGCTGCTCAAGGCGGCGGGCGGCGCATCGATTGTCAACATCGCCAGCGTACACGCGCAAATGACGATCGCCAATATTACGGCCTATGCCGCGGCCAAAGGCGCTGTCGTCGCCATGGGGCGCAGTTTGGCTCAGGAACTAGGGCCATTTGACATCCGCGTCAACACGATTAGCCCCGGCTTTATGGATACGCCGCTGCTGGCGCGCTGGCTGGCAAGTGAACCCGACCCGGCGGCGGCGCTGGCGCGCGTCAACGGCTATCACCCGCTGGGGCGCATCGGCAAACCGGAGGATATCGGCCATCTAGTCACCTTTCTGGCGAGCGACTTTGCCGGTTTTATCACCGGGGCCAACATTGTCGTAGATGGCGGCCTGACCACGCGGCTGATGCATTAGCGCCATCAACACCCGGCGCGCTCTGCGCCTGGGTTTCCACTCAATCTCTATTGACTCACTCACGAACGAGAAAGTGTCCCATGCGTACCAACAAACTGCGCGAACTGCTGCGCAACAACCAACCGAGTTTTTCGACCCATATCCATTCCACATGGCCCTCGGTGATCGAAGCCATCGGTCACACGGGCATGTACGACTATGTTGAATTTGTGGCCGAATATGGCCCCTATGACCTGCACGACCTGGACAACATGGGCCGCGCCGCCGAACTGGTGGGCGTAGACTTGATGATCAAGGTAGACTATGACACCCATCAATTCGTCTCGCAGCGCGCCATCGGGTCAGGGTTTGGGTCGGTGCTCTATGCCGACTGCCATAACGTCGAGGAAGTGAAGCACTGCATCGCGTCATCCACCCCCGACACGCTGGCGGACCACGGCTCCTATGGCGTGGGGACGCGGCGTTTTACCTATATGGGCTATGGCGGCACGGAACAATATGTGCAAGCCATCAAGGACGTGGTGGTCATGATCATGATCGAAAAGCAGGGCGCGGTCGACGAGTTGGAAGCGATCCTCGACTTGCCCGGCATCGACATGATCCAGTGGGGCGGGGCCGACTACAGCATGAACATCGGCAGGGCAGGCCGCCGCAATGACCCTGACATCAAAGAGACCGAGAAGTGGGTGATCGAGACCGCGCTCAAGAAGGGGGTGCAGCCGCGCGCCGAGATCGGCACGCCGGAGCAGGCCAAGTGGTATCTAGACCTGGGTGTGCGCCATTTCAGCATCGGCACGGATCTGTTCATCCTCTATGAATGGCTCAAGAATAACGGCAAGGCGCTGCGCGATGTGGTCAGCGCGGCGAAGTAAGCGGTAGGCGCGCCTGGTCTGGGGCCGGCAAGAGGACCGGCAGGCGCATCGGTGCGTGATCAGCACGCCCGTTCAACGCTGCATCAACCGGCAGGAGGGTTCCGCCGCAGGGGTGCAGCCCGTTTGAGCGGGCGTTGTTGTTTCGCCGGGCCGTTATGCCATTGTTTTGTTTGTGACTATGACAGCCCGGCGATTTGCTGCCGGATGCTTCCCGCGGGGACAATGGGAGCATTCATCTTCCGGCGGCTACCCTCGCGCTGCCTTCGACGACTGGACACTGTTCTGTGCAATCGCGTTCGTCTCCACCCGCTTCGCCGCCTGCGGTTTCGCGCCTTCCTGCTTGGCTGGGGCTAAGTTTTGTCAACACGCTGGCCCCTACGGTGCGCTACAATATGCTCACCGAATTGTGGGGGACGGTTCTCTATGGCATCTTTTGGGCCGCCGCCCTACAGTTCATCCCGGTTGTGCTGCGCCGCATGGGGGCCGGCACAGACCTGATCGCGCTCTACACGGCGCAGACCTACCTAGGCTCGATCCTAACCTCGTTCAGCATTGTGCTGATGCGGCGGCGGCGCACCAAGAGCTTTGCCGTCTGGTGCTGGTATATCGCGCGCAGCCTCTTTCTGCTCTTTGCCATTATCGAGGATGTGCCGTGGATGCTGGTGGTCACCGCGCTCTTTTGGGTGCTGGAGGCGTTTCCCTCCCCGGCCTACACGCGCATCGTCCAAGCCATCTACCCCGAAGGCGTGCGCGGGCAGGCGATGTCAGTGGTGCGGCTGGGGATGACGGCGGCGATTGTGCTGGTGACGCCGCTGGCGGGATGGGCGCTGGACCAGTGGGGCTATCGCGTGCTCTTCCCGTTAGGCGGCGCGGTGGGGCTGTTGGCGACCTGGTATTTCAACCGGCTGGATGTGGACGAAGGGCATCTGCCGCCGCGCCAGACGCGCTCCTTGCGCGGCCTGTGGTCGGTGGTGCTGCGTAACCGCAATTTCGCCATTCATCTGACAGCGTTTTCGGTCTATGGCCTGGGCGCACTGATCGGCATCGCCCTTTATCCGGTGGTGCAGGTGGACCGGCTGGGGCTGTCGTACACCGAGTTGGGGCTGCTGGGCACGGCGCAGTCAATCGCCTGGCTGCTGGGGTTTGTGGTCTGGGGTCAAGCGGTTGACCGCCGCGGCGGGCTGTGGGTCCTGCGTTTCAATCTGGCGATTGCCTTCCTGGTTCCCTTCACCTATATCTTTGCCGGCAATGGCTGGATGCTGCTGCCCGCCTTTTTGGCCCAAGGCATTATCTCTGCCGGGGTAGACCTGGGGCTGCTCAATACCTGCATTCAACTGGCAGGGCCGGACCAAGTGGTCGAATACGCCGCCATCCAGGCCACGGTGCTGGGGCTGCGCGGGCTGATCTCGCCCTTTGTCGGCGTGGCGCTGGTGGCGCTGGGGGTGGGTGAGACCACGATCTTTGCCATCGGGACGATCTTGATCGTGCTGTCTTGGCTGATCCTGGGATTAGTCAAGATTCCGTTGACGCCCAACCAGATGCGCGCCAAGCGGCAGATGTTGCGTTTTCGCTTCCCGCTGCGCTTCCGCTTCCCGCGTACCTAGGTTGCTGCGCATCGTTCCCGTTATCTAGCTCTGTCCGTCGCCGAGCGGTGGCTGTCTGCAACACAAAGCTCAGAACGAAGATCAGACCAAAGCGGAAGGAGAGGATTATGGACTTGGGGTTGACAGGACAGGTGGCGGTAGTCGTCGGCGCGGCCAGCGGCATTGGCCGCGCCATTGCCGAAGAGTTTGCGGCGGAGGGGGCGCATGTGGCGCTGGTCGACCGCGCGGCGACGGTGCAGGAGGTGGCGACGCAGATCAACGGCCAGTATACCGTGGCCACGCTGGGGATCGTGGCCGATGTGACCGACTACGCCGCCATGCAGCAGACCGCGGCACAGGTCGTCGAGACGCTGGGCGCGGTCAATCATCTCGTCTATGCCGCGGGCATGGCGTCGGGCAAGGGGGGCTTTCCCTTTTGGAATTTGGAACCGGGCGACTGGCCGCGCGTGCTGGATGTCAACCTGATAGGCGCGGTCAACACGGCCCATGCTTTTGTACCCAATTTCACGGCGCAGCGCAGCGGGACGATCCTCTTTATCTCGTCGGTGGCGGGGCAGATCGGGTCACAGACCGACCCGCCCTACAGCGCGGCCAAGGCGGGGGTGATCAACTTCAGTCAGTGCGCGGCGCGCGACTTCGCAGAGTACAGCGTGCGTGTCAACACGCTTTGCCCCGGCATGGTGGATACGCCGCTCAACCGAAAGGTGTGGGAGGGGCAGATGGCCGGCCTGCCCGCGGATCAGCGCATGGACTTTGACACTTGGGGCAAGGCCAAACTCAAGAACCGTGTGCCGCTCAATCGCTGGCAGACGCCGCAGGACATCGCACATATGGCCGTCTTTCTGGCGTCGCCCATGGCCGAGAACGTGACGGGCCAGACGGTCAACGTAGACGGCGGCTTTGTGATGCACTGGTAGGCGCTTATGCCAGAAACCGGTCAATCACATTGGCCGTGATGGCTGAGACATGCTTGTCCACCAGCACGCAGGCGGGCCAGGTGATCGACCCGACCGAAAAGACCGCGCCGCCGCCGGCGGTGTCGTAGAAGGTCATGTGTGCGCCGCCATCTTCGGGGTTCAGCCCCTTGGCGAGCAGCACGGTGCTGGGCGGCGATGATGGACTCATTTTGTCCGTCTCATGCCCCGATGCGCCGCCGGGGATGCGTTCGTGCTGGCTGTTGTGGCCGAAGGTGTCGCCTGCGGCCAGCCCCGTGCCCGCAAAGACCCAGTGGTCGGGCCGGATCACTGCATAGGGCGCAGCGGTCATGATGCCCGTCTCCATAAGATAGCCGCGCGCCGCAAGCGCCGAGCGCGGTGTCAATTACATGGTTAGGAGCCGAACTGATGAACCCTATCGACAACTCTGCCGAGAAGCCCGTCGACGAGGCCTCGATCCCCCAATATATCCTGGATACTTTTGACGGCGTCTATGCGGTGGATGCGTGGGGGGATACTTTCTTTTTCTACAACCCCGGTCGCGCCCAGCCGGACGAGTTCTATTTCGCTACGCTCAAGAACAAGGACGACGGCTATGACCGCTTCTCCGATCTAGATCGCCCGTCCGTCTTTCGTCTCAACATCGGCATCGGCAAGGCCGGCTTCCGCGCCTTGTTTGGCGCGCCGCCGCGTCGCGGCACAGAGGGTGACGCCGGCCCTAGCTATGACTTCACCGCTTTGGATCGCCTGCTGCCTCACCCTGTCTATGGGCGGCAGTACTGGGTCTGTGTGCTCAACCCCAGCGCGGCGACCTTTGAAGCAGTGAAGCCACTGCTCGCCGAGGCCTATGATCGGGCCGTCGCCAAGTACGCCCAGCGCGCCGCCCGCGCATAGGTCTTCACTCGATCTAGCGCCTATACTCGTACGGACACGCTATAGCGTGTCCGTACCGGGCGCACCCGCTCCCTGCTCCCCTATCTTCTCTGGCCTTTGCGCTCTTGGCGTACTTGGCGGTTACTGGTTCTTCTTCCACTCCTCGTATTCGGCCCAGCCTTCGTCGTTGAGCGGGTAATACTTGCGGATCGAACCGCCCTCCAGCAGCTTGATACGGCTGAAGACCTCCCACTCCTCATGCGCCAGCGTCGCCTCGGCCACCATCGGGGCCATCTTGGCAGGGACCATGACTGCGCCGTCGTCGTCGGCGATGATGATATCGCCGGGCATCACCAGCACGCGGCTGCACGCGATCGGCACGTTGTAGGCCCAGGGGAAGAGCGTGGACTGCGACGCATAGTTGGGCGTCACGCCTTTGGTCCACATCGGCACGCCGAGTTCTTGAATCTTGGGCCAGTCGCGCACGCAGCCGTCGACGACCACCCCCGCGCCGCCGCGGCCCTTGAAATAGGTCGTCAGCATGTCGCCCATGCAGCCGGTGTAGGGGTCGCCCCAGGCTTGGACAACCAACACGTCGCCCGGTTCGACGGCGTCGAAGACGCTCCACAGCGCGCTGACCTTTTCGGACTGCTCCTGGCCCGTGCCGGAAGCGATGTCCTCGCGCTGCGGCATAAACTGGAGCGTGACGGCAGGGCCGACCACCTTAGCCCCCTTCATACGCGGGAGGGGGCCATGGATAAAGGTCTGGCGGATGCCCATCCTGTGTAGCGTGGCGCCGGCCGTGGCGCTGCTCACATGGGTTAGCTGCTCCAGCAAGGCCCTGTCGGAGCGTTGATAGGCCGGCCCGACGATGGGCAGCCGCACATTGTCGGGCATGGGCAGTTTGACGTCGTATTTTTCGCTTGGCCGTGCCATGATTCTTGCTCCTTAGGCTACATCCAGCCTGTGTGGGTGCGAGTTTGATTATTTTTGACGATAGTTGTTAAAACTTCTGCACTGTCAACGCCCAGCATCTCGCAGAGACCTAAGCAGTAGATCATCAGATCGCCAATAGCGTCGACCATCTCTTCTTTGTGGTTGATGGTGGCAGCGGATTGTTTATCACTGTTCTTGTAGGCGCGCGCCAATTCGCCTAACTCCTCCACCATCAGCACTATCTCTTTGCCCACGTCGGTGACGTTGAAGCCGCGGGCGACCTTGTTGGCGTAGATTTCCTGTTGAAGCCGATGCAAGTCCAGCATAAGCGCTCCTTCAGGCTAGGCTGCTTGGGCAGGTCAGCGTTCGACGATGACGGCGTAGTGACCTTCGACATAGGGGAAACGCTCGCGTACGTCATCGGTCAGGGTGACGCCCAGGCCGGGCCGGGCGGGCAGCAGCAGATGCCCCTCTTCGATGGCAGGCGGCTCGGCCAAGACCCCCCACTGCAGCGGCCCTTGGATCATGCACAGTTCCAAGACATGCGGGTTGGGGAGCGCGGCGACGAGATGGGCATTGGCCATCGCCATCAGCCCATTATGCCAGCTATGCGGGCAGAGGGCCACTCCGTAACGGTCGGCGACTTCGGCGATGCGCATGGCTTCGCTGATGCCGCACCAACCGGCGTCGGGCTGGACAATGCTATAGGCACGCTTTTCGAGATAGGGCCGGAACTGCTCGAGCGTGGTGTACTGCTCGCCGCCGGTGATGGGCAGCCCCACGGCGGCATTGAGCCGGGCGTAGCCATCCACATCGGTCTGGGGGATCGGCTCTTCAAACCAGGCAAAGCCCAGCCGGTCGAGTTCATGGGCAATCGTCAACGCCTGGTCTTCGCTCAACCGTTGGTTGCCGTCGAGCATCAGTTCCATGCGCCCATCAACCGCCTGGGCGAGTTCGCGCACCAGCCCCAGGAAACGGTCGACGGTCACGCCATCCCAACTCCACTCGGTGCCGATGCGAAACTTGAACGCGGTAAACCCTTGGGCGATATAGTCCAGGGCTTCGTCGATCAGTTGTTCGGGCCGGTCGTGCCAGTCATAGCGGCAGCCGCTGGAGGCATAGAGCCGCACGCGGTCGAGCGGGCGATCTGTCAGCAGTTCGCTGGCGCGCTTGCCTTCGATCTGGCCTTTGAGGTCCCAGAGCGCACAGTCGATCCCGGCGACGGCGCAGTCATACGCTGCCGAGCGTCCGTTGGGGTGGGGGGCGGCGGGGTTGCGCGGGTCTTTGCCCACGATCTCGGGGGCCAGCCAATCCACCCATTCGGCGATGCGGCGCGGCACCCCATAGGCGCAGGCTTCGCCGATGCCGGTCAGCCTTTCGTCGGTATGAATGACCACGACCGGACAGTCGGCCTTGATCGTGCGGTAGCGGGCAGTGATCCACTGGCGTTCGAGTTCATGCAGGCGCGACAGCAGCAGCGTCTCGATTTTGGTGATCTTCATGCGACGGCTCCTCTAGTTGGGAGAGATGCGGGCGGTTGATAGGGTGGGGTCAATGGCCGCCGGCGCTAACGCTCCACCGTGACGGCGTAATGGCCTTCGATATAGGGGAAGCGCTGTTCCAGGTTCGGGGCTAGTTCCACGCCCAGGCCGGGGCGGCTGGGCAGGTGCAGCCAGCCGTCCACGATGGCGGGCGGCTGCGCCAGGATGTCCCACTGCAGCGGCCCTTGGATCAGGCAGAGTTCGACTACGTTGTGTTTGCGGCCGGCGTCGCCGTGGGCGCGGTGCTGGAGCGGCAGCGCGGCCATAACCTGGGCGTGCGCCATGCACATCAGCCCGTTGTGCCAACTGTGCGGACAGAGGTCCACGCCATAGCGGTGCGCGACTTGGGCGATGCGCAGCAGTTCGCTGATGCCGCAGACCCCGGCGTCGGGCTGGACGATGTCATAGGCGCACTTTTCGAGATAGGGGCGAAACTGTTCGACGGTGGTAAAGGTCTCGCCGCCGGTGATAGGCATCTTGACCGCAGCGCAGAGACGCGCATAGCCGTCGATGTTGTCGCGCGGCATCGGCTCTTCGAACCAGGCGAAGCCCAGCCGGTCCAACTCTAGGGCGATGGGCAGGGCCTGTTCTTCGCTCAGGCGACAGTTGCCGTCGAGCATCAACTCCATGCGCCCGTCGACGGCCTGCGCCAGTTCGCGCACCAGCCCCAGGAAACGGTCGGCGGTTATGCCGTCCCAAGCCCACTCGGTGCCGATGCGGAATTTCATGGCGGTGTAGCCCTTGGCGATATAGTCCAACGCCTCGTCGATCAGTTGTTCGGGGCGGATGCGCCAGTCGTAGCGGCAGCCGCTGGAGGCGTAGAGCCGCACGCGCCCGGCGGCCTGGGGGTTGATGAGCTGCGCCGTGGGCACGCCTGCGATTTTGCCGCGCAGGTCCCATAGGGCGCAGTCGATGCCCGCCACAGCGGCGTCATAGGGCCGGTTCTGACCGTTGGGGTGGGGGGCGAGCGTCGGGTCGGCGGGGTCTTGGCCGATCAGGTCGGGGGCGAGAAAGTGTACCCAGCCGCGGATCAAGCGCGGCCAGCCGTAGGCGCTGGCCTCGCCGATGCC
>JADLFO010000199.1 GCA_020845455.1 Caldilineaceae bacterium | reverse complement strand
CCCTGCTCGCCCTGCTCACCCTGGACGCCTGGTTCGCCTTGCGCACCCGGCTCACCTTGCTCGCCCGCCGGCCCAGCCGGACCGGCCCCGCCTGGGGCGCCCTTGTCTCCCTGCGGGCCGGCAGGACCCATCGGGCCAATCGGGCCTGGCTCACCCTGCGCCCCAGCCTTGCCAGCCGTGCCGGGGTCGCCCTTCTCTCCCGGCTCACCGGCAGGGCCGGCCGGCCCTGCCGGGCCGATGGGGCCGGATTTGCCCGGCTCGCCCTGCGGCCCTGCGGGGCCGGTCTGATTCCAGGTGATCTGGGTTTCGCCCGCGCTGCATTCCTCAAGCGGCTCTTCGCCCACGGCCACCTTGGTGATAGCGCCCTCCTCGTTGAGACACCCGGTATAGCTGTCCTCGGGTTCGGGTGTCTGCGCCACGGCCACGCCGGTCAGGATGAAAACGGCTGCGATTGCCGCGATCACGCCCGGTGACAATTTCATGGTCTGCTCCTCTATGGAATCTCTATGCAATGATGAATAATGGATTGCGCGCCAGGAGAATACAGGCCCGACATAGGTGCGCTGCTTGTTAGGTGCGCTGCGCGTATAGTCTACCAGATTCTGCGCCCGCGCAATAGTCCAAAAGATGCCGGCGATCGCTGCTAGATCAGATAGAAGTTCGTCTGCCGCCCGTGCAGAGGGCGGACCCCTTCCTGCGTAAAGGCCACGACCTCCTCCAGCCCCAGCCGGACCTCCTGGTCTCCCCATTCCGGCGCCGGCGCGGTGACCGACAGTTCCATGGTAAAACACTGGTTGTAGCGCAGCATCACATCGCCGCGGCCTTCACACCGTTCCTGCTCCCAGGGCAGACCGATCAGCGGCCCAGGCTCGTGGACAAAGAAACCCACATTGTGCGAATAGATGCGCGGGTTGGGAACGCCCTCGCGGCGCGCGCGCGCCAGGATGTTGGCCAAAAGCTCATTGCCGGTCAGCCCCAGACGAAACTCACCCATATAGATGTCCTGCAGTTGGTTCGCCGCTGCCATCAAGACCTGTAAACCGGCGGGCGCTTCTTCTTCGCCTGGCGACAGCACATAGGCAACCTGCTGGTGATCCGAATTCAGACGCAAATAGGTAAGCCCCACGTCGCAGTGGATGCCATCGCCCGGCCGCACGACGAGGTCGTCGACGCCGTAGCGCGCGCGTTGGGCGTCGCTGCGCAACAGCCGGAAAGAAGGCTTGAAGCCCAGGGTAAAGCCCAGATCGGTACAGCGCTGCCAATAGGCCCATACCAGATCATGCACGGTGGTCACGCCGGGGACAATCACTTGGCGGCTGTAGATCTCGGCGATCACGGCGTGCGCGACCTCAACCACATGTTCGTATATCTGTAGCTCATCCTCGGTTAGTGTCGAGAGCAGCAGGACGGCCGCCGGCTCCGCCGAGACCAGCCGCTCGCCGTACGGATCGGGCAAATGTGCCATCAGTTGTTGATAGAGGTTGTGGGTCAGCCCACCACCCGCCCACGCCACCGCGCCGATATTCACCCCAATTCGCCGTGGATTCTTCTCCGTGACCAACTGCTGCAGCAGGGGCCACTGTTCGCGCTCGATCTGTCCCGTATAGGGATGGCGGTAGAGATCGTGGGTATCCGTGCCGCAGAGGTTGATCCCCTCCACTGTGCCATCGGGCTGGGTCACAAAGACTAGCATCTGCAGAATCGGACACCAGGTATCCATCGGAATCAACGAGGCAAAGACGGGGTCCAAGTTGTCTTCCTGGCAGAGCAAGACCCACATATCCAGATCGGCGGCGCGCATGGCGGCGGGGAGCGCCGTCGCCAGACGCCCCTTCAGGAGCCGGTGGATCACGGCGGCGCGCCGGCGCATGGACAAAACCTGGGGAAAGCCGGCGCCGCCGCCAGGGGTAGGAGAAAGCGCGGTTCGGGCGTTCATTGCTGCCTCCTGTTGGCTGCACGCCATGTCACATCGTCGTGCGCTCGCTCGACCTGTCTAGCGAGCTGTTCTGCGTGCAGGACTTTAGCCTTCTTCATCGCGCCCCCCTTTCTGTCATTTTGAGCTTATTTGACGCCTCTTTGTCCAAGATGCTATAGTTAGCGTGCTCCCAGGTTGTTCTTTGATTCCCTCCACACCGGATCTCCCGAAATGTTCTTCAAGCTTACTTGTTAGCCAACAGGAGGCATTCCCGTGGACACATTTCGCCACAAACAGTGGACGCGTCGCCAGTTCTTGTATGCCGGCGCCGGGCTTACCACGGCTGTGACGCTTGCCGGCTGTGTGCCGGCCGCGCCCCAGGCCACAGGCGGGGAGTCACCCGCAGAAGGACCGGTCGAGATCGATGTCTGGACCGGTTGGACCGAAGATGCCGCCACCAATATCGAGAAAATTCTCAACGGCTACAACGAGTCGCAAGACAAGATCGTTGCCAAGCACGTCGTTGTGCCCGAAGCGATGACCCAGAAGCTGCTGGCTGCTGTCTCCGCGGGTAATCCGCCGACCACGGCTGTTGTCTTTGGCGCCCAGATCGCCTATCAACTGGCGGCCCAAAAGGCGCTTGTGGCCCTGGACTCCGTGGGATCGCCTGAGCAGGTGGAGACGCTCAAACAGTGGATGGTCCCTGCTATCTGGGAGTTGGGCGTCTATGACGGCAGCTTCTATTATGCCAGCATGTGGAACCAGTGTATGGGTTGTTTTGTCAATGTCAAGCTGGCTGAAGAAGCGGGGGTCGACGTCAACACCCCACCCCAAAATTTGGACGAACTGACGGCCGTCTGGGAGCAGTTGACGACTTATGACGCAAACGGCAACATCGACGTGCTCGGCGGCGATTTCACCTGGGCGACCATGATCACGGGCCGTTTTCTCGGCCAGTTCGTCGCCGAGGATGGCACGACCGTCACGGCGAATCACCCGAACAACGTGCGCGCCTTGGAATGGGTCGTCAACTACTGGCAGAAGATGGGGCCAGACAAGCTGTCGGCTTACAATGCTTCGTTGGCGGGCCGCGGTGAACGCTCCGCCGGGCAAGACCCCTTCCTCTCTGGGCTGCGCGCTACGCTGGTCACCGGCCCTTGGCACTATAACACGCTGCGCAATTTCAAGCCCGAAGGGTTCGAGTTTACCGTCTGGCCTTTCCCCGGACCGGCAGGCCAAGCTGAACGCGGCATGTATACCTATGGCGACGGCTGGATCATCCCGGCGGGCGCGCAGGAGCCGTCGGCAGCCTGGGAGATCATTAGCACGATGACCGGCGCCACCGGCAACCGCGACGTCTATACCAGCCTCTTCACCACCTGGCTGTGTGTCAATGGGCCGGTCTCACAGGAAATGACCCAGTGGCCGACCTTCCAGAGCGAAGTCATGGGCGAATGCCCCGGCTATGAGGAGATCTTCCTCGACGACCTCTTCAACTCCGACTATTATCTCTATCCGCCCAAACTCCCCACCAGCGACTCCTACCAGACAATGCTTGGCGCGGAGTGGGAGAAGGCTCGGCTGGGCGAGAAGACCCCGCAAGAAGCGCTGGACTTTGTCCAGGAGCAGGCTCAGAAGGAACTCGACACCTGGCTGCAGCAGAACCAGGCCTAGGCCGCCTTGGCTGCACAAAAGGGGTATGGAGTGGGGTTCCATACCCCTTGTCTCTCGTTTGTCTATAAGGGGCCGTTGATGTAGACAAGGAGTTTGCCATGGCTGCGCCGACAGAATATGCGGTTGCGCCCGCTGCTTCGCCGCAGCAATTGGACCTACGGCGCGTGCGCCTGGCACGCAAGATGAGTGTCCTTGCCAAGTACGCGCTGCTGTTCTTGTTCGCCGGATTCTTCGTCCTACCCTGGGTTTGGATGGTCTCGACCTCGCTCAAAAACCCCGATGAGTTGGCGGTCTATCCGATCATCTGGATCCCCGACCCGATCCGCTGGGACAATTACATCGCTGCGTTCCAACGGGCGGAGTTTTCGCGTTTTCTGGGGAACACTCTGCTGGTTGCCGTGCCGTCGGTGCTGGGGGCGGTCGTCTCCAACTCGCTGGTGGCCTATGGGTTTGCGCGCGTGCGCTGGCCGGGGCGCGATCTGCTCTTTGGCCTGGTGCTGGCGACGCTCATCCTGCCCGGCTTTGTCACCTTTATTCCCCTGTATCTGATCTTCAAACAGCTTAACTGGATCAACACCTACTTGCCGCTGGTTGTCCCCACGTTCCTGGGCAATCCCTTCTTTATCTTTCTGCTGCGCCAGTTCTTCCTGAGTTTGCCTGAGGAACTGGCCGACGCCGCCCGCGTCGACGGCGCTTCCGAACTGCGCATCTTTTCACAGATCATCCTGCCGCTGTCCCGACCGGCGCTGGCCGTCGTGGCGCTCTTTCAGTTCATCGGGAGCTGGAATGACTATTTTGGCCCGCTGATCTACATCAACGACAAGGCGCTCTTTACGATCTCGCTGGGCATCGCCAATATGCGCGCCAGCTACGGCTTTTCCAATTTCGCCTGGATCATGGCGGCGACCTGCCTCAGCGTGCTGCCCATTATTGTGCTCTTCTTCTTTGCCCAGCGTACGTTTATCGAAGGCATCGCGCTCACCGGCCTGAAGGGATGACCTATGATATCCGCATTGCGTATGCGCAGACTCACACGCAGCGACCGCAAGGCCCTTGCTACCGGGCTGTTATTTGTCTCTCCCTGGATCGCCGGCTTTCTGGCCTTCCGCGTCTATCCGTTTCTGGCCTCGCTCTACTACAGTTTCACCTTCTACCCGATCCTCGACCGGCCCAAATGGGTCGGGCTGGACAATTTCCGCAACTTGATAGAGGACCCGCGCTTTCTGACGTCGCTTTACAATACGGCCTACTACGCCTTGGGCAGCGTGCCGTTGGCGACGGTGGTCGGGATCGGGCTGGCGATGCTGCTCAATGCCAAGGTGCGCGGTCTCTCCTTCTTCCGCACGATCTACTTTCTGCCCAGCATCACGCCGGTGGTTGCCACGGCCATTGTCTGGCTGTGGATGTTTGACCCGATCAACGGCGTGATCAACTATGTGCTGGATTTGGTCGGTATCCAGGGGCCTGGGTGGATGGGCAGCCCACAGTGGTCAAAGCCGGCGTTGATCCTGATGAGCATGTGGGGCGTGGGCGGCGCAGTCGTCATTTACCTGGCTTCGCTCCAGGATGTGCCGCGTGAACTGCTGGAGGCCGCCGAGCTTGACGGCGCCGGCGGCGGGCAGAAGATCTGGTTTGTCACCCTGCCCTTGATCAGCCCGGTCATCTTGTTCAATGTGGTGACCGGCCTGATCGCCGCCTTCCAGTTCTTTACCGAAGTTCACGTCATGACCGGCGGCACCGGCTCGCCTGCCGACTCGACGCTGATGATGTCGATCTATCTCTACCAGACCGCCTTCCAGTTCTTCAAGTTGGGCTATGCCTCTGCCCAGGCTTGGGTGCTCTTCCTGATTGTGATTGGCTTTACCATCCTGCTCTTCCGGCTCTCAGGCCGGCTTATCTACTACGGCGGAAAGTCGTGATGATACAGTTGTGTGACGAATGTAGGGCAGCCGGCAAGTTTGCCGGCTACCTTGTCCGGCACGGCACATCCCCCTTCGTCCAGCTCAACCGCCGGCTGTGTGCGTGAAATGGACCCCATACGCTCCTTGACCTACACAGCCTTCTATGACAATGCGCGCTGGTGGACCAAATATGGCGACCGGCTGTTGGGCGGCTACTCCGCCAATCCACTGCGCGCCTATGTATTTCCACTTTACTCCCCGGCGGGGATGCTGGTGCTGCAAGAGGCTCCGCCCGACCACCCACACCATCAGGGCCTGTGGGTCGGGCTGGAGGTAAACGGCTATGACCTGTGGAATGCAGGCTCGCACGGGAGACCAGGCCACCGCCAGCAAAGTATCCCCACCCTGCAGCAGCTTCAGCCGGTGCTATCGGCCGATGGGGTGCGTTTTGCGCATGACGTCCGCTGGCTCACCGTGGACGGCGACGAACTCTTGCATGAGGCGCGCACCGTGGCCTTTTGCGCCGGGGAGACGGCTACGGTCGTTACCTGGCAATCCACCTTCTCGCATCCTACCCAGATGGTGCGTCTGGGCCAGACCAAGGAAGCCGGAATCGGGCTGCGTGTGCCTCCCCACTGGGAAGCCGTGCATGGCGGCCGGATCCGCAACGCTTGGGGCGATACCGGCGAAGCCGGTACTTTTGACAAACAGTCGCCTTGGATCAACGTCGAAGGGCACGCCGTTGGGGAGGGCGTGGCCGGCCTGGTCTTTGCGCCGCTGCCCGGCAGCGAACCATGCCCTTGGTTTACACGCGGCTACGGGGTGCAGGTCTACAACCCGGCCCGCCGGCGCGCCGTTGAGCTTGCGCCCGGCCATGCCCTGACCTGGTCGGCCCAACTGATCGCCTATGATGGGCATTGCACGGTCGAGGAATTGAACCTCATGGTAGCGTCACCGGGTGGCCTGTGCGCGCCGACTCGATGATCGCCTGCACCACCTGCACCTGGCGCAGCCCATCGGCATGGGTCGGCAGCGGGCCGCGCCCCTGCCAGCTTGTGGGCTGCAGCGTGGCCTGTTCCACGGCGTCGAGTATCGGCCCAACACGCTCGAGCGAGGCGATGACCGAAGGGGCATAGTACGCATCGCCGGGGGGGGCGTGCATACTGGCTGGCGCGCACGACAATGCCCTGGGCGGCCAGCGCCGCCTGATGCGCCTGAAGGTCAACCGGCCCCGCGTTGGATGCGAGATTGGCGCACCAACTCTCTTGCACGCCAAAGCCCGGCCGTTTATGGAAGCAGCCATGGTTTCTCCTTGCCCATTAACCCAGTTGAGGTGGGCCGCGGCGGATGCGCGCCGTGGCTTCCTGTTCTGATTCACTCCACAACCCCTCAACCCACCAGGTGACGCCCACCTCCTGCCACGCCAGGAGCTTCTCCTGGATCTGCGCGTGCGCCAAGCCGGCTGTTGTTCCCCCCACCACAATGTCAAAGGGGGTGGTGAGGGTACGATTCGCATCGACATAGGCCTTCATGGCGCGGATGTCCGCCGGTGTGACTTCCTCCGCCTTCCCGTCTGGGTTCATCTTTTCCGCCAGCAGCCCATCGCATTTCAGCACACGCTGCATCGATTTCATGCGCGGCCAGACGCCCACCACCCACAGCGGGATGCGCGGCTGCTGCACCGGTTGGGGGGGATAGTGCTGCTCGTCCAGCAATGTCAGCTTGAGATGATAATGCCGGCCCGTGTAGTCGAACGGTTTGCGCTGGTAGAGCAAGGTCAGAATATCGATGCTTTCATCCAGAAGCTCGGCGCGCGCCTTGGTGTCGGTCACCTCGTCAGGAAAGCCTTGCCAACCCATCCAGACCGCACCCGTGCCCAACCCCAGGATCAGGCGGCCATCGGACAGCCGGTCGAGCGCAAGCGACTCGCTAGCCAGCTTCCACGGGCGGCGCAGCGGCGCGGGGATGACCATCGTCCCCAGACGGATGCGCCGGGTGGTCATGGCCGCCGCCGCCAAGGCAATCATCGGGTCTTCGCACCAGATGGCATCTCCCAAGAAACAGCCGTCCCAACCGGCTTGTTCGGCCAGTTGGGCCAGCTGCGCGACCATCCGTGCGCCGCCATAGGGCAAGGCTAAACCGAATTTCAACGCAGACATGTGTCCTCCTGTCCCAAGTCACTTTCCCACCAATAGCGAGAAGATGCCGCGCCCAAGCCAGACCAAGGAGAGATGGGTCGGCAGATAGACGACGGCGAGCAGGAGCGTATAGTATACGCCGAGCAGGATCAACAACACGGGCGGATAATTGTCCTCACACCGGTAGCTAGATCACCAGCCTTTCCCATCCTACTGGGTTCGTGCCGGCGCGTCAACTAGAGTCCACCGGGCCTCCTCAGAGCCGTGTTTTTTCAACACCTGCTTTTCAAGATGTGCCCGCCCGTGATAGGATGGCAGCATCCGTGTCCGCCGGCTGGGTAAGATTTCTGAGATCCTCGATGGGCTTCACCATGCGTTACTCGCTGCGCAGCCGTCTGTGGCTGCTGTTTCTCGCTTTTCTGCTGCTCGTGGTTGGGTCGGTGACGATCACCTTTGCCGCGCTCAACGCCCAACACGCCGATGCCCTTTCGATCAATCTTGCCGGGCGGCAGCGTATGCTCTCCCAGCAGATGACCTGGCTGGCGCTCACCGTGCCCGAGGGTGCAGCCCTGACTGCTGCACGCCAACGCTTTGTCCAGACGCTGCACGCCCTGCGCGCCGGCGGCACGGCGCTTGACCCGGCGGGCAGGCCCGTGTCGCTTGCGCCGCAGACCGATCCGGCGGCGCAGGTACGGCTGGCGGAGGCGGCGCAGGTCTGGCAGCGCTTTATCCAGGAACTTGACCGTCAGGCAACGGGTGCGCCTCATACTTCTCTGACCGACACTTCTTTGACCGATGCTTCTCTCGTACTGCTGGAGCGGCTCGACGCCGCGGTCACGCGCATGGCCCAGGTCTCTCAGGCCAAGGTGCGGCGACTCCAGGCTGTCCAGACGCTTTTTTTGGCGCTGGCGCTCTGGCTGCTCTACGCCGGCTATCGTCTGACACAACGGCGCTTGGTCACACCCCTGGCCGTACTCGACGCCGCGGCGCAGCGCATGGCCACAGGCGACCTGGAACAGGCGATCCCTCCCTTGGCAGACGCCGAGCTTAACCAGTTGGCCCAGGCGCTGGAGGCCATGCGCGTCGAAGTGCTGAACAGCCGCCGCCACCTGGAAGAGCGGGTCGGCCAGCGCACGCGCGAGCTGTCGGTGGCCTTTGAACTCAGCCAGGAGGTGACGGCTCAGTTGGAGCTAGACCGGCTGCTCACGTCGGCGACAGACCGCGCCCGCACCCTGCTCGACGGCGAAGCGGCCGCGCTCTGTCTGCTGGATCACGAGAACGCCATGCTGCACCTGGCGGCGGGCAGCGGTCGTGGGCAGGCCAACCCTGCCCTGCGCCAGCCCGTCGGCGCGCCCCTGGCCGGGCAGGTGATCGGCCAGGGCAAGACCGTGGTGGCCCAGGCGGCCTGCGCAAGCTGCGGTTTTTTGCGCGGGCTGGCCGACAGCCAATGCGTGGCCACCCCGCTGCGTGCCGGGAGCGTCATCTTGGGCGCGCTCTGTGTGGCGCGCCCGGTGGATACAACCTTCGAGGCGGAAGAGCAGTCGGCCCTGGCGCTGCTGGCCAATGCGGCGGCAGGCGCGATCGTCAACGCCCGGCTGGTGGAGGCGCGGCGCACCCAAGCGCAGCAGACGGCCGCACAGCAGGAGCGCGAACGGCTGGCGGCAGAACTACACGATAACCTGGCGCAAACGCTCAGTTTCCTGAACTTCAAGATCGACCGGATGGAGGAAATGCTGGCGTCCGGCGCGATGGAAGAGGGCGGGCGCGAACTGGCGCAGATGCGCGGGGCGACCACCAGAGCCTACAATCAGGTGCGCAGCGCATTGACCGGGCTGCGCACCCCCACGCCGGAGGCGGGCGCGCTGGCCGCTCAACTGGCCGGCTGCGTCGACGAAATGCGCGCCACCGGCCTGTCTGTGACGCTGCGCATCGACGACGAGACGGCCCTGGCGCTGCCCGCCATCGCCCAGCAGCAGGTGATCCACATCGTGCGCGAGGCGCTCGCCAATGTCTGGCGGCACGCCGGGACAGGCCGCGCCACGGTGTGCGCTACAGTGTGCGCCGCGCGCGTCGGCGGGCGCGCGCGTTTTACGGTCGAGGACGACGGCTGCGGCTTTGACCCGGCCGCGGTGGACGACAGCGCCCACCTGGGGCTGGCGATCATGCGGGCGCGCGCCGAGCGGAGCGGCGGCAGTTTGGCCGTCCATTCTCAGCCGGGCCAAGGGACGCGCGTGGTGGTCAGCTTCGCGCAGGGGGCCGGCGCATAATAAATCGCATGATGAACCGTATGATGAACCGTATGATAGACGCGCCATGAGCCGCCGGCGTGTGTTGTTGGCCGATGACCACGAACTGTTCCGCGCGGGCCTGGCCGAGCTGATCAACGGGCAGCCCGACCTGCAGGTTGTGGGCCAGGCGGGCGACGGCTTTGAGGCGCTGACCTTGGCGCGCGAGCTGCGCCCGGCCCTGGTCGTGATGGACATTTCGATGCCGGTCTGCGATGGGCTGGAGGCGGCGCGCCTGATCCGCACCACCCCCGACACGTCCGATGTGCGCATCGTGATGCTCACCGTCCACGACGAGGATGAAAAGCTCTTCGAGGCGATCAAGGCCGGGGCCAACGGCTATCTGCTCAAAAACAGCAATGCCGCCGAATTTCTGCGCGGCGTGCGCGCCGCGCTGGCCGGAGAGGCGGTGCTGCCCCCCAAACTGGCGGCCCGGCTGCTCGACGAGTTTGCGCGCCTGGCCGCGCGCCGCGATGCGCCGGCCCAGCGCGCCGACGCGCCATCCCCCGGCGACGAGTTGACGAGCCGCGAGCGTGAGGTCTTGGCGCTGGTTGCCACCGGCGCATCGGATCGCGACATCGCCGACCGGCTCTTTCTCAGCGTCCACACAGTCAAGAGCCATATTCGCAATATCCTCGCCAAACTGCACGCAGTCAACCGCAGCGCCGCCGTCGACCAGGCGCGCCGCCGCGGCTTGATGTAGCGCAGCCCCGCCGGCCCAGCGCCGGGTCATCCCCGCAGGAACTAGTTCTTAGAGCCGTAGAGCGATCGCCTAGATCGCTCTTTTTTCATGCTTTGTGCCAAACGCGACGGATGGCCCGCGCCGCATCGTCCCGCTACACTCTAAGCCAGGATGATTCAGGAGGCGTGGCATGGACGAACCGGTACGCAACAAACCGATATGCGACGAGCCGGTACACACGGTCTTTATCGTCGGCGATTCCCTCTTTGCCGAAGCGATTGCCCAACTCTTGGGGCACACGCGCGCCGTCCAGGTGGTGGGCGCGGCCGCGACCCTGGACGACGCGCTGGCGTTGCTGCCCCTCCAGATGCCCGACCTTGTGCTGGTCCTGACCGGCAGTGGGGAGGCCCATCTTGACCTCTGCCCGCTGCTCGCCGCCTATCCCGATCTGCCCATCCTGCGCGCCGATCTCAACGCCGTCGATCTTCGCATCATCAGCAGCCGGCGAGTAGGAACCCGAACGGCTGACCTCATGGCGGCGATCCAATCACTGCCCACACGGAGATGATCCCATGACCCGAGTGTCCCGACGAGATTTTCTCAAACTGTCCGGCGGTGCGGCGCTCAGCCTTGCGCTGATGGGCGCGCCGCTCGAATTCCAACTGCTCCAGCCCGTCAACGTCGACAACCCCTTGGACGTCTACCCCACGCGGGAGTGGGAGCAGGTCTATCGCGACCAGTATGCCTATGATTCTTCGTTCACCTTTGTCTGCTCGCCCAACGACACCCATGCCTGCCGCATGCGCGCCTTTGTGCGCAACGGCATCATCCTGCGCTGTGAAACCAACTATGATGTCGAGCGCTACAGCGACCTCTACGGCAACCGCGCCACCGCGCACTGGCACCCGCGCGGCTGCAAAAAGGGTCAGACCTTTCACCGCCGCATCTACGGCCCGCACCGGCTCAAAGGCCCGTTGATGCGCAAGGGATGGCAGGAGTGGGCCGACGCCGGCTTCCCGCTGCTCACGCCGGAGAACCAGGCAAAGTACAAATTTACCTCGCGCGGGACGGACGAACTGCTGCCGGTGAGTTGGGAGACGGCCTACAGCTATATCGCCAAGGGCATGGTGGCCATTGCCCAACGCTACTCAACCCAAGAAGGCGTAGACCTACTGCGCCAGCAGGGCTACCCCGAAGAGATGATCGAGGCGATGGGCGGGGCGGGCACGCGCACCTTTAAATGCCGCGGCGGGATGGGGCTGTTGGGCGTGATCGGCAAGTACGGCATGTACCGCTTCGCCAACACGCTCACCCTGCTCGACGCGCAGCTGCGCGGCGTTGGGCCGGATGCCGCCTTGGGCGGGCGCACCTGGTCGAACTACACCTGGCACGGCGACCAGGCCCCCGGCCATCCCTTTGTCACCGGGCTGCAGGCCTCCGACGAGGACTTCAACGACCTGCGCAACTCGCGGCTGCACATCCAATGCGGCAAGAACCTGGTCGAGAACAAGATGGCCGAGTCGCATTTCTTTGTGGAATGTATGGAGCGCGGGGCCAAGATCGTCACGATCACGCCGGAATATTCGCCGCCTGCCACCAAGTCGGACTACTGGATCCCGATCCGCCCGGCCACCGATACGGCGCTCTTTCTGGGCATTACGCGCTGGCTGATGGACAACCAGCGTTATGACGCCGAGTTCGTGAAGCGCTTCACCGATTTCCCCCTGCTGGTGCGGCTGGACACCTTGAAACGGCTCAGCGCCGCCGATGTCTTCCCTGGCTACCAGCCGGCGTTGGACCCCAATGGGGTGAGTTTTACGCTGCATGGGCTGACCGCAGAACAATATGACCGGCTGGGCGACTATGTGGTGCGCGACGCCGCCCGCGGCGACCTGGCCGCGGTGACGCGCGAGGATGTCGGCGACCTGCTGACCGCCAAGGGGATCGACCCCGAACTGGATTGGCGTGGCGAAGTGACGCTGGCGGACGGCAGCACGGTCGAGGTGATGACGCTCTGGGCCATGCATGTGGAGCATCTGCAAGACTATGACCTGGATACGGTGGCCGAGATCACCAATGCCCCGCGCCACCTGATCGAGCAGTTGGCCGAGGACATCGCCACCCTGGAGCCGGTGGCGCTGCACATCGGCGAAGGCATCAACCACTGGTTCCATGCCACGCTCGCCAACCGCGCCCAGTTCCTGCCGCTGATGCTCACCGGCAACATCGGGCGACCGGGGGCGGGCTGCTATACCTGGGCGGGCAACTATAAATCGGCGCTCTTCCAAGGCTCGGCCCAAACCGGCCCCGGCTTCAAAGGCTGGGTGGCCGAGGACCCCTTCGAGCCAAACCTGGACGAGGCCGCGCCGGGACGTGATATCCATGCCCACGCCTATACCAAAGACGAGGAACCTGCCTATTGGAACCACTCGGAACGGCCCTTGATTGTGGAGACGCCCAAGTATGGCCGCAAGGTCTTCACCGGCCATACGCATATGCCCACCCCCACCAAGGTGCAGTTCGTGACCAATGTCAACCTGCTCAACAACGCCAAGCATCACTATGAGATGATCAAGAATGTCAACCCCAACGTCGAGTTGATCATCACCATGGATATCGAGATGACGGCCACGGTGGAATATGCCGACTTTGCCCTGGCCGCCAACTCTTGGGCCGAATTTGAGACCTACGAGATCACGGCCTCCTGCTCGAACCCCTTCTTGCAGATGTGGAAGGGGGGCATCCCGCCGCTCTATGACACGCGCGACGACTCGCGCATCTTGGCCGAGGTGGCGGCCGCCATCGGCGACGAGATCGGCGACCCCCGCTTCCGCGACTATTGGAAATTCCTGCTCGAAGGCCGCCCCGAAGTCTATATCCAGCGGCTGCTTGACTCGTCGCTGACGACCTCCGGCTATCGCTTTACGGATATCGCCGAGGGGAAATACGGCGAACCGGGCGCGGCGCTGATGCTCTTCCGCACCTACCCGCGCATCCCCTTCTGGGAGCAGATCAACGAATCGGCGCCCTTCTATACCGACACCGGGCGGCTCAACAGTTACTGCGACATCCCTGAAGCCATCGAATATGGCGAGAACATCATCAGCCATCGCGAAGGCCCCGAGGCCACCCCCTATCTGCCCAACGTGATCGTGAGCCGCAGCCGTTTTGTCCGCCCCGACGACTACGGCATCCCGCTCGACGCCATGGGCTGGGAGGAGCGCACCGTGCGTAACGTGGCGATGGCGTGGGACGAGGTCAGGCAGTCCAAAAACCCGCTGTGGGAGCAGGGCTTCCACTTCTACTGCATGACGCCCAAGACGCGCCATCGCGTGCATTCGTCGTGGAGCACGGTGGATTGGACGATCATCCTCGACTCCAACTTCGGCGACCCCTATCGCACCGATAAGCGGCTGCCCGGCCCCGGCGACCATCAACTGCACATGAACCCGCAGGCGGCCAAGGACCTGGGCATCGAAGATGGCGATTACGTCTATGTGGACGCCAACCCTGCCGACCGGCCCTATGTCGGGTGGCAGCCGGACGACCCCTTCTACAAGGTGGCGCGCCTGATGCTGCGCGTCAAGTACAACCCGGCCTATCCCTACAATATCGTTATGCTCAAGCACGGGCCGTTTATGGCGACCGAGAAATCGGTCAAGGCGCATGAGACGCGGCCCGACGGGCTGCCCAAGTCCGAAGGCACGGGCTATATGGCGAACCTGCGCTACGGCTCGCAGCAGTCGGTCACGCGCGATTGGTCGATGCCCATGCACCAGACCGATACGCTCTTCCACAAGCAGAAGACGGGCATGCAGTTTATCTTTGGCGGCGAGGCCGACAACCACGCCCTCAACACCGTGCCCAAGGAGACGCTGGTGCGCGTGGCCAAGGCGGAAGACGGCGGGTTGGACGGCAAAGGCCCCTGGGAGCCGACCAAGACCGGCTTTACCCCCGGCCATGAGGGGGAATTCATGTTCCGCTATCTGGCGGGCGACACGGTGGAGGTGTCCGGATGAGTCAAGTCACGCCGCCCGACGGCGCTGCCTGTATCAACTGCGGCCGCGGCGAGGACGAACTGCCGCTTTCTTCCTGGCGTATGGCGGGACAGTCGTTTTGGATCTGCCCCGACTGCCTGCCCTATCTGATCCATCAACGCAGCGCCGTGATGCCCAAGTGGGGGTTGGTCCCACGGCCCGCAGCCGGCGCGGCGGCTGAACAAGGAGAGCAAGATGCCTAAGGACGAGTTTGTCGACGAAGACCCGATGGAACTGGTCGGGGTGGTCATGCCGGGGGAGCCGGGCATGATGGACGCCATGGCGACGGCGATTGTGGAGGAATATGTGCTGCTGGGCTGGGATGAGCCGCGGCTGATGACGCTCTTTGTCAACCCGCTCTTTCTCGCCACCCACCGCATCTACCGCCAGAAGGGCGAGGCCTATGTGCGTGACCTGGTGCGCAGTACCTGCGCCAAGTTTCGCATCCCGGCGCGGCCCGACGAAACCGCGCTGTTTGCGCCCACAACCTACCGCAGTGTCCGGGCTTCGATCGGGCTGGAAACCGATCCCCAACCTGACCATCACACCAGCTTTGTGGCGCTCGAATAGCCGCGCCTGAGCAGAGAGGAGCGATCCTGTGCCCGATGTCTATAACTGGCATCTTGGCCGCACCATGGGCTATCCCTTCCCGGAGGCCCACCCGCAGCGCCAGTTTGCCGCCGTCTTCAACATCAACCGCTGTATCGGCTGCCAGACCTGCACCGGCTCCTGCAAAGCCACCTGGACCTTTTCGCGCGGGCAGGAATACATGTGGTGGAACAATGTCGAGACCAAGCCTTACGGCAGCTATCCCCAGCATTGGGATGTCAAGGCGCTGCAACTGCTGGACGAGGCGCACCAGGCCGCGGGCGCACGGGCGAGCTGGGATCGCACCCAGACCCAGGACTCGGCCCCCTATGGCGTCTACAACGGCCTGACGCTGACCGAGGCCGCCGGCCCCAACGAGCAAGTACTGGGCTATCTGCCGGCGGAGAGCGAATGGCGCTCGCCCAATTTCTATGAAGATACCTCGACGGCCTATAAGGGCGGTGCGTTTGGCCTCAGCCCCGACGGCGCGGCGCTGCCCGAACACCAGGCCTGGTTCTTCTATCTGATGCGCATCTGCAACCACTGCACCTATCCCGCCTGTCTGGCTGCCTGCCCGCGCAAGGCGATCTATAAGCGCGAGGAGGATGGGATCGTGCTGATCGACCAGGAGCGCTGCCGCGGCTATCGCAAGTGCGTAGAGGCGTGCCCCTACAAAAAGTCGATGTATCGCGGCACAACCCAGGTCAGCGAGAAGTGCGCCGGCTGCTACCCGCGCGTCGAGGGCAACGACCCGCTGAGCGACGGCGTGCCTATGGAGACGCGCTGCATGGCCGTCTGCCCCGGCAAGATCCGCCTCAACGGGCTGGTAGATGTCGGCGCGGACGGCACATGGGTCGAGAACCCGCAGCACCCGCTCTACTATCTGGTGCGCATGGAGCAGGTCGCGCTGCCGCTCTACCCCCAGTTTGGCACAGAACCCAACATCTACTACATCCCGCCGCGCTGGGCGCCGCGCCCCTATCTGCGCCAGATGTTTGGCCCCGGCGTGGATCAGGCGATTGAACGCTACACCGCGCCCGCCCGCGATCTGCTGGCCGTGCTCCAGCTTTTCCGCACCACCCAAAAGATGATCTTCCGCTATGAGATCGAAGAGGGGCCGCTGGTGCGTGAGGCCGAAGTCAACG
This sequence comes from Caldilineaceae bacterium, assembly GCA_020845455.1. Lineage (GTDB taxonomy): Bacteria > Chloroflexota > Anaerolineae > Caldilineales > Caldilineaceae > QEUY01. The sequence continues at coordinate 25,739 of JADLFO010000199.1, read as the reverse complement.
GCAAGCCGTGGCAGATGTACAACGATACGGTGATCGGCTTTGACGCCAAGGGGCGAGAGATTGTGCGGCTGAGCGTGGTCGAACCGCTGCACGAACGCCCGCTGGAACGGCTGAATTCGATTTGACGCACAGAGGATACGCCATGACTGAGGAACTATCGGCAGCCGGAACGGGAGAGGATCGACAGGAGGCGGCGCAGCACGCTGTGGCCCGCGCCCAAGTCTATGCTTTTCTGGCCGCGGCCTATCTCTACCCGTTTGAGAACTGGAGCGAGGATGCCCCGCTCATGCCTGCCATCGTTGTCACGCTTGATTTTGCGCCCGCCTTTCCCGCGCTGGACGTAACGCCGACGGCGCTGCTCCAAGCGGCCTATCGCCACGGCTTTGGCGCGGCCGGGTCGCTCTGTTATGAGACCGAATATGGCCTGCCGCATGAGTTTCGCCAGGCGCAGGAATTGGCGGACATCAGCGGTTTCTATCGGGCCTTTGGCTTTGTCGTCGGCGGGCCGGTGCGCGAACGCCCCGATCACCTGGCCGCCGAGTTGGAGTTTATGCATGTGCTGGCGCTGAAAGAGGCGCATGCGCGGCTCCACGGTCTGGTTGAATACGCCGCGCTCTGTGTCGAAGCCCAGGCCAAATTCCTGGGCGAACACCTGGGCACTTGGATTGATCTCTTCGCGCAAAGCTTGGCGCTCAACACCGGCGATGGGCCGTATCTCCCTTTGGCCCGTTTTACCTCTGCCTTTGTACAGGCCGACGCGGCGCGCCTGGGTGTGACCTTGACCCCGCGCAGCCGCAAGGAGGTGAAACACACCCCCTTCGACCCTGATTTCTCATGCGCCGCCTGTCCGATTGTGGACCTCGTCCGCTAGGGCGGGGAGGCCCGGCGGGCAACCTGCATAGGAGCAAACGATGCTTACTCGCAACCGACTCTTGCCCTTATTGGTGTTGGCCCTGGCGCTGCTGTCTGTCTGGCTTAAGGCCCCGCTCGCCAGTTCCCAGGGGCTGACCATCACCGCCGCCGCGGTCGCGGGCGACCTGCCGCTGACCGACGTGCAGTCGGCGCTGTGGAGCCAGGCGACGGCGGTCGAGGTTCCGCTCAGCGCCCAGATGATCGCCATCCCCATCTCGCCCCAGGCCAACGTCAAATCGGTGACGGCGCGCGCCCTGCACAACGGGCAGCAGGTGGCGCTGATGGTGGAGTGGGCCGACGCCACGCGCAACGACTCGACCCTGCGCGTCGACGACTTCCGCGACGGGGTGGCGGTTCAGTTCCCGCTGGCGCAGGCGCAGCCCTTTTTCTGTATGGGCCAGTTGGGCGGCGATGTCAACATCTGGCATTGGAAAGCCGACTGGCAGAGCGCCATCATTGCCCGCCGACAACTGCACGACGTCTATCCGAATATGTATGTCGATCAATATCCCTTTACCGAGGCCGGGGGGGATGTGTTGCAGGCGGCCTACACGGACCCGGCCTACTTGCCCGCGCTGGCCGCCAACAACCTCATGGCCCAGCCTGTCCACGATACGCCGGTGGAAAACCTGATCGCCGGCGGGTTTGGCAGCCTGACCAGCCAGACGCTTGACCGGCAGACGATTCAGGGCTATGGCGAATGGAACGGCGGCGTTTGGCGGGTCATCTTCAGCCGTGACCTGCTTTCGGCAGCGGCAGAGGATGTCTCGTTGACCGCCGGCCAGATCTATTCGATTGCCTTTGCCGCTTGGGATGGGGAGAACGACGAACGCAACGGCACAAAATCTACCTCGCAGTGGGTGTCGCTGCAGTTGGGTTCCGCGCCGCCGCCCGCCGTGGCCGTGGTGGCCGAGACGCTTGGCGGGCCGATTCGGCTGCCGATCTGGGTCTGGTTTGCGCTGTTGGCGCTGCTGACGGTGGTCGTGGCGAGCACTATGTTCTACTTCAGCCTGCGCCACTAGAGATCAGTCTGGGCGCCGAGTCCAGGTAGGGAACACGCCATGAATGCACAGGTAGACCTCTCCTCTCAAACCGTCTTGCAGGCGAGTCAGGGCAGCGCGACGATTGTGAGGCCGCGCGCTGCCCTGGAGGCAGCGGCTGTCCCGCCGCTGCTGTGGCTGTTGGGGGTCGCCGCCTTGGTCGATTGGCTGGTCACGCGCACGCTGACCCGCTTCGCGATCTTTCTGCCCAAGACGCCCGCCATGATCACCGGCTATCAGATCCTGGGCTGGGTGGGGCAGGTCGGGTCGGCGCTGGCGGCACTGCTGGCGCTGGGGACGCTGGCGTGGATAGCGCGCGCCGAGTGGCGCAGCGGGCGCGGGCGCCGGCTGGGCGGGCTGCTCGCCGCCCTGGTTGGGCTGAGCCTCCTCTTTCTGTTTATGCCGCCGGGCCGTTGGCTGCTCGTCTCCGACCTGCTGGTGGCCGGCGTTCTACTGATTCTGGGGTGGCGTGCGCTGCGTCGCCCCGCCTCTCTTGCTATCCAGATGGCCCGCCTGCTGCCTGTGCTGGCTATGGCCGCTGCGCTGCTCCATCAAGCTGCCCCCACACTCTACACCGCGCTGCAACTGCCGGGGCCGCCGTGGGGAAGCGCGCATTTCTTCCGTGTGGGAGAGATGTTGGTTGTGGCCTGCGCCATTGCTCTCTGGTGGGCCTTTGGTAGCCGCGCGGAAGCGCGGGACTGGGCAGGCGCCCTGTCCGCGCTTCCGTTTGCGGCGGCTTATCTCTACACACCGGCGATGACCGCCACGATCGTGATCTGGTCGACAGGGCTGACGCTGTTTCTGCCCTGGTGGCTCTATGCCGTCGCCCTGGGGCTGGCCGGGGTGGCTGTGCTGCGCCGCTGGCGCAGGGGGGACCAGACCACGGCATGGGCGATCCTGCTGTTGGCCGCGTCGGGCTATGCGCCGCAGCTCAGCACGCAGTTGTTCCTGGGGCTGATTGCGCTCTGGCTGCTGCAGGGGCCGCCGGTTGACCGTCTTCCCGACGCGCCCGCCGCTAGATAAAGCGGGCACGCTGCTTCGTCCCTGAAAAAGCTTGCTTCATGCCAGGGACAGCACAGCCATCAACCTGCGCGCCTCGTCGGCGCGCTCCAGCGAATAGGCGCAAAGCGTCGCCCAGGCCGCCGCGGCCTCTTCCTGCGTGCGACCAAATTGCTGGAGGGCACGCGCTGCCCGTTCCGGTATGCACCAAAATGCGGTCGCCGCGGGCAGCGCCAGGCCGCACCACAGCGCCATCCAAGCCGTATAGCCCAGCCGCACCAGATCGGCGCTGCCCTGCCAGCCTGCTTCCTCCAGACCGGCGACATAGGCGGCAAAGGCTGCATCGTCCAGCTCGCCAAGCCGCGCCGGCTCCCATTCCAGCAGCAGCGCACTCGACCCGACTAGTGAAAAGAAGTCGCCTCCAAGCGGCCCAATCCCACACAGCGCCCAGTCTACGGCGATGAGTTCGGGCCTGCCATCGGCCCGTGTGCGACGCAAGAGATTGCGGCGCTGATAGTCGAAATGGCAAAAGATCTGCGGCAGCCGATCCAAGATGGCATAGAAGTCGGTGCGCTCTGCCCAGAGCTGCAGGACACGCGCCTGTAGATGGGGCGCAAAGTGACGCTGCACAAAAGGATTCTGCCAGGTGTCGTGCGGCGGCAGCCCCTCTGCCCAGGCGCGCGCATGGCCGCGGCAGAGCCAGGGCCATGTAGGCAGCGGCTTCCCCAGCGCATAGGCGGCGCTGTCGCGGCCGATTTGGCGCGCGGCAAAGGCGTAATCCTCCAGACTCCAGCGCTGCGCCGCTGCATCTGTGATGTGCTCCATCCAGATCCAGGCGTCGTTCTCTCGGCGCGTCACACCATACAGGCGCGGGGCGGCGATCGGGCCGGGCAGCGCCGCCAGGATGCCGGACTCGGCGGCCAGCGCCTCGCGCTGCCAATACCACAGGTGGGCTGGAGCCTGCGCCGCGCCGGGGTCTTTGAGCATTTTCACGACGAGCGACCACGGCTTGACCCCATTGCCATCGCGGCCGTAGCCGGAGACGCACAGCAACCCGTCCGGGTTGATGATGCCTTGGTCGCTCAGCCGCCGCACAGACCAATCCAGAAGTTCGAAGGTCGGGCTGTGTTGGTCTTGGCGCACCGCCGCAGTCAGCGCAGCCGGATCAAACGCCGGCAATCGGTCAACGCTGGCTTGAGACACAGATCTTCCCTTCCTCGCCGCGAACGGCGATATCTTGACCGGCAGTCGGAGGCGATTCGACGCGCCGGCGCGCCAACGACGGGTATGTGTTTACAGCGCGCTCAGAAAGGCCATTACCTCACGCACAAAAAGATCGGGCGCCGTATCCATGGCGATGTGTTGTTGGCCCGGCATGACGACCACGCGACTGCTCCCCACGGCCTGGCAGAGCCGTCGCGTGGCATCTTGCGCCCAGGCAGGGCTATCGCCGCCGACAAGCAACAACGTCGGGACGGTCAGAGCCGCATAGCGCACCGGGTCGAATTGGTAGTGCTCCAGCGCGCGTGCCTCGTACACCAGGACATGAATACCGGCCAGCCTGGCCGTATGGGCCGGCTGCCCGCGTTGGAGCGCGATCTCGTGTTCCGGCATCTTGACGATCTCGCGATTCATGGTCGCCCATACGCCATCACGATCTCCTGCCTTTAGCAGTGCTTCCAAGCGATCCACGAACCCCGGAGGCAGTAGCGGCACGATCGGCGGCTCATACAAGATGAGTCTCCGCACGTTGGCCGTGAGCAGCGCGCCCTCCAACGCACAGAGACCGCCAAAGGAGTGACCGAGCAGATCAACCGCTCCGCCAATGGCATCCACGACGGCGGCGATGTCCTCACTCTGGCGTTCGACCGTGTAATCAGACGCCGCGCCGCTGCCGCCGACGCCCCGCCTAGACACCCGATAGACCGTGAAGCTGGACTCGAATCGAGGCAAGATCGGACGCCAGCGTTCCGGGGTTGAGCCGCCGCCATGCACCAGCAGCAGGGCCGGACCGTTGCCGCCGGCTTCATAGACGATAGGTGTGTGGTCTTTTGAGATCACAGTCTTCATAGTTTAACATAACTCACCTGTTGACGCGTCGTCGAACCATCATCCCTTCGTCGAAATGTCCTGCGGGCGGGGATTCTAGCGCGCCACCGGCAGCCCGGCGTCGATCCAGGCCTGCACGCCGCCCTCCAGGATTTTTACATCCGTAAAGCCCATGTCGTGCAGCAGCTTGCCGCCCAACGCGCCCAGCGGCCCCAGAATGCAGGTGGTGATGATCGGCCGCGTGCGGTCGGCCAGCCGCGGGTCGCGCCAGGCGTCGGGCACTTCATTGTCGGCGGAGTAGGTGAGCGCGCCATAGGAGATGTTGATCGCGCCGAGGATCGTGCCGGTGGCGGCGATGTCGGCGGCGTCGCGCACGTCGATGACCAGTGTGTTGGGGTTTTCTTGCAGTTGCCGGTACGCCTCTGCCGGGCTGATCGTGGGCGTCGCGACCAGCGCCTCGCCTGCCATCCCGCTGAAGGTCTTGGGCATGGCCTGGGCCGCCGCCACCGGGCCGCGTGTGATCGACGTGTGCGCCGGCAAAATGTCGAACTGCTTGATGCTGAGGTGACGCAGCGACGGGTCCTCTTTGAGACCTGCGACTACAGGGCTGTCCAAGAACGCCTGCGCCGCTGCCTCGTCGTCAAAGAGGTAGAGGCCCCCCGCTTCGTGGCCCGCCTCGTTCATCAGCCAGATCTTCCAGCGCATGCCGGGGATCGCGGCGATGGGCGCGGCATAGGGCAAGTTGGCCTCTTCGTACCCTGCCCGTGAACCGCTAAACTCAAAGTTGATCTGTACGATCTGCTGCGCCATGGTGGTTTCTCCCTTGGAAGATAACGACGAAATGCGTGTAGGCGTCATGTGAACCGCTGCCGGACAAAGGCCGGCAGACCCCGTTATTCGACCACGCTATAGAACTCGCGTCTGCCGCTCTCCACCAAGGGCTGCATTCGTTCGAACCAAGCGCCAAAGTCTGCGTGGCCGAAGATGTCCTGCGCCGCAGCTTCCCACGCGCTCAAGCTGTCATATTCGCCCTCGCTGACGACCGTAAAGAAGGGGCCGCTCAGATCGGTGAGGATGCGCGCGTTGCGCCCCATGGGCCAGACTGCCTGCGCCTCTTTGAACAACTGCACCAACTGGTCGCCCATACCGTACTTCGCCTGAAATACCCCGCGCACAAGAATCATAGGTCCTCCTGATGTGATGAATGAGCAAACCGTAGGTCCAAGTTTGTGGTCTTAGTTTGACAGAGAGGTGTGACAAAAGCGTGACAAACCGCTTGTCAACCGTCGAATTCGGCGCGATACTCGGAATGCCTCTCTCTCCTTTCGTTCCAGGCTCCTTGTGTTCCAGACGGCGTATATGGCACGGCTCACGCTGCATCTTCTCGGCCAATTCCATGCCACCCTCGACGGCCGGCCGCTGACGGCGTTCAAGACTGATAAGGTCCGGGCGCTGCTGGCTTATCTTGCCGTCGAACGTGGGCGTGCCCACCGCCGGGAGCCATTGGGCAGCCTGTTCTGGCCGGAAGGCCCCGCCGACGCGGTGCGCGCCAACCTGCGCCAATCGCTCTGCCGTCTGCGCGATGCCCTGCATGACCAAGACCAGGCGCACCCCTGGCTGCTGACGACGCCGGAGACGGTGCAGCTTGACCCTGCCGGCGACTATTGGGTTGACGCGCTGGAATTTGACCGGCTGTTGGCGCAGTGCAACGGCCATTGTCATCGCAGCCTGGCCGGCTGCCGGGCTTGCGCCGAACGGCTGGCCCAGGCGGTCGCGCTCTATCGTGGGGAGTTCCTCGCCGGTCTGTGTCTCAAAGACAGCCCAGAGTTTGCCCACTGGTGTCTCGTCCACCAGCAGACCTTGCATCGCAAGGTGATGGATGCGCTGCATCACTTGGCGCTGCAGCACATGCAGCGCGGCGAGACGGCGGCAGCCGAGGCCTACCTCCAGCGGCAGATCGCATTGGAGCCTTGGTGTGAGCCGGCGCACCGGCAGCTAATGCGGCTCTATGCTGCGGGCGGGCGGCGCGGGGAAGCTGTGGCGCAATATCTATGCTGCCGCCGCGCCTTGGAGGAGCAGTTGGGGCTTGCGCCTGAGATCGAGACGACGGCGCTCTGTGACTCGATCCGCGCCGGCCGGCCTGTCACCCTGCCCGCTTGCCGAGCCATGAATGTCCCCACGTCAACCAGCGCGCTAGTGGGTCGCGCCGAGGAACTGGCGCGGATCGGCGAGATGCTGCAAAACCCGGACTGCCGGCTGCTGACGCTGGTGGGGCTGGGCGGCTGTGGCAAGACCAGCCTGGCCCGCGCCGCGGCGGCCCAAGAGATCGGCGCTTTCCGCGACGGCGTCTGCTTCTGTTCGCCGGTCTCTGCCGACGCCGGCGCGTCGCCTGCCTCTGCGCTCGCCCAGGCGCTCGGCCTCCCCGTTGCCCACGACGCGCAGACGCAGGCAGTGCAGTTCCTGCGCCGCAAAGAGATGCTGCTCGTCTTGGATGACCTGGAAGATCATGCGGCGGCAGAGTGGATCGCCCATCTGCTGCACGCCGCGCCGGGCGTCGTCATCTTGGCGACCGCACAGCGCCCGCTCGGCATTCGCGTTGAATGGCGCTTTGAGGTGCGGGGGCTGGCCTACCCGAAGCCGGACAGTTGCGCCGCCCGGCCGGATCTGCTGCGCTTTCCGGCAGTGCAGTTGTTTGTGCAGTGCGCTGGACGGGCGCGGGCCGGTTTCGCGCTCAGCGCGCACGACGCGCCGCACATCGCGCGCATCTGCCGGCAGGTGGAGGGCCTGCCGTTGGCGCTTGAACTCGCGGCCTCTTGGGCAGGCGTGATGGCGTGCGCCGAGATCGCAGACGCGATCGACGCCGGCCTGGATTTTCTGGAAACCACCTGGCGCGATCTCCCTGCCCGGCAGCGAAGTCTGCGCGCCGGTTTTGACCATAACTGGGGGCGACTCTCCCATGAAGAGCGGGAGGCGTTGGCTTGTCTGTCGGTCTTTAGGGGTGAGTTCGGCCATGCCGCCGCCCGTGCGGTCGTGGGTGCGCTTTGTGCCCACCGCTGCCGGCAGGATGCCGCGGACGAACGGCCTAGGCCGTCGGCAGGCTGTCTCTTTCGCGCCTTTGTCGAGCAGGCCTGGCTGCAAGAGGTTGCGCCTGGGCGCTACCGGCTGCACGGTCTCTTGCGCCGCTATGCAGAGGAGAAACTCAGCCGGGGCGCAGCCGAACACGCCGCGATCCGGCTGCGTTTCTGCACCCATTTCGCCGGACTGGCGGAGCGGGCTGAGGCGGCGCGGGCAGGGCCGCAAGCAGAGGAGTGGCGTGACCGCTTGCGCCTTGAGCGTCTCAACCTCGAGACCGCGCACGCTTGGGCGCTTTCCCTGGCGGACGCCGCGCCCGATGTGGCGCACCGACTGGCGCGTGCCTTAGCCTTTTGCGACGGGCCGCGGGGCGGCGGGCTAGGCGCGGCGTGGGTAGCGGCGCAGCAGCCATGGCAGGAGGATGAACAACTGCCGAAGATGGAACCACGCGATCCGCCTGGGTTTGCGGACCGTCTGCAGGTGGATTGGGATCTCCCGGATCACGCCGCCGTGTGAGAGCACTTCCAGGGCGAAGACCCCGCAGATACAAGCGCCCGGCAGTTGTAGCCGTTGCGCCAGGTCGGTGCGTAGGGCGCGCAGACCCGTGCCCGAATCGCCCACCGGACCGCGCAGCCCGGCCAGCCAGGTTAACACTCGCTCCGAGGGGCGCGGCACGATGTCGCGGTGGCCCTGCACCATATCGGCCTGGCCCGCCAGGATAGGCGCGACCAGGCCGGGGATGGCTGTGACGGGGAACTCGCCGTCCGCATCCACCACGACCACGATCTCGCCCTGCGCCTCGGCAAAGCCGCGCTTGATGGCGGCGATATAGCCTTGGTTGGTGGGTTGGGTGATCACGCGTGCCCCGGCAGCGCGCGCTTCGGATGCGGTATCATCGCGGCTGGCATCGTCGATCACCAGGATTTCGCCCACGACCCCTTGCAGCGCGGCCACGGTCCGGCCGACGCGCCCGGCCTCGTTATATGCCGGCAGCACCGCCGTGACGGCGGGCAAGGCAGACGTGGGCAGGGCAGGCGGCTTGGCAGGGGCGCGGTTCATATCTCGTCGACTTCGCTGCCCGCCGGCTGAGCGCGGCGCAGATGGACAAAGCGCGCCAGCAGTTCCTCGATCCCCGCCACTAGCCCCACCTCCGGCTGCCAACCGGCGGCGCGCAGCGCACCCGCCTCCACCTCAAAGGAAACATGGGTGCGGATATCCTGTTCGGTGAAATGCACCGGGATATCGGGCCGCGTGGCGTGAACCGCGTCCACCACTTCCAGCACCGAGGGCGAGGCCGTCACTACGTTGTAGATCAGCCCCGGCAGCGGCTGCTGCAGCGCCAGACGGATGGCGGCGGCGGCGTCGCGCACATGCACCAAGGGGCGGCGCTGGACGCCGTCGCCATAGACGGTGAGGGGGCGGCCCACCCCGGCCAGATAGGCGAAGCGGTTGGCAAAGGCGTCAAACCGGGTGACCGGCGCCAGCCCGTAGAGCGAGCCGGTGCGCAGGATGGTGGGGCGCAGCCCGCGCGTCGTGGCCGCCAAGATCGCCTGTTCGGCGTCGAGTTTGGACTGGGCATAGGGGCCGGTGGGTCGGCAGAGGCTGCCTTCGTCATGCGGCCCGCCCGCGCCATAGACGGCGGAGGTGCTGGTGAAGATCAGCCGCGCCACGCCGGTGGCGAGACAGGCTTCCACCAACTGCGCGGTGCCCCAGTGGTTGATCTGCCCCAGCCAGGCCGGATGGTCAAAGCTCAGCGGCGTGCGCACCAGCCCCGCCAGATGCACGACGGCGTCACAGCCGCGCAGCGCCAGCCGCAGGATGCTGGGGTCGAGGATGTCGCCCTCGATCCATTCATAGGCGACGCCGCCGGGCAGGTCCATCAGGGCGCGGATCTGGCCGGTCTGCAGGTTGTCGAGCACGCGCACGCTGCTGCGCGGCGGCAGCCAGGCCGCCAGGTCGCGGATCAACTGCGAACCCAGATAGCCGCAGCCGCCGGTGACAAGAAGGGTGGATGGGGTCGGCATAGGGTATTTCGGCCTTTCAGGGTCGGGCGGCTGATTTACGATGAGGCAGGCGGCTCGATATGCAGCCCGCATTCAGTCTTGGCTGTGCCTGCCCAGCGCCCGGCCCGGCTGTCTTCGCTCGCCGTCACCGGCCGCGTGCAGGGCGCGCAGCCGACGCTCAGATAGCCCTGGCTCAACAGCGGGTGGACGGGCAGGTCGTGGCGGTGGATATAACGCCAGACATCGGCCTCGGTCCAGGTGGCCAGCGGGCAGACCTTGATCTGCCCGTTGCCCTGGCGCGCGAGGATGGGCGTATCGCGCCGCTGTTCGGTCTGGTCGCGGCGGATGCCGGAGATCCAGCCGGCCAGCCCCTGTTTGATCTGCTGCCACGGCTCGACCTTGTTGAGATGGCAGCAGAGGTCGGGGTTGGTGCGATAGAGTTCGCCGTGCCGGCGTTTGAACCCGCCATGGCCCATCAGCGGCTGGAGGGTGACGACGCGCACGCCAAAACGCGCCATCAGTTCATCGCGAAAGGCCAGCGTTTCGGGGAAGTGAAAGCCGGTGTCGAGGAAATAGACCGGCAGGTCGGGCGTCGTGGCTGCGATCATGTGCAGCAGCGGCAGACTCTGGGTCTGGAAGGAGGAGGTCGCGGCCACATCCGGGGCCAAGGTCTCCCAGGCCCAGGCCAGGATCTCCTCCGGCGGCGCGCCTTCAAGGCGGTTGTTGGCGTCGGTCAGCTCTTGCATGTGCATGTTAGGAGTCCGGATACTTGACCCACACCGGGTCCCACGCCTCATAGGGCAGATTGGTCAGTTGGCGCGGGTTGCTGCCGTCGCTGTCCATGATCCAGAGTTGGCGTTGGCCGGTGACACGGTTGGACGAAAAGACGATCTGGCTGCCGTCGGGCGAGAAGCTGGGGTGGTGGTCCCATTCCCATTCATTTTGGGTGGCCTGGGCCGCGGGCCAGCCATTGGGCTGCACCAGCCAGATCTCGTCGTTGCCGCTCTCGCTGGCGACAAAAGCGATGACATCGCGCGCCGGCGACCAGGCCGGCGCCCAAGCCGCGCCGCCGCCAAAGTAGGTCAACTGGTGGCGTGTGCTCTGGTAATGGGCGTCGTCGTAGAAAAGCTGGATGCGCCCGGCGTTGTGCGCTTCGCCGCCGCTCTCGCGCAGCGAATAGACGTGAAAGCGTTTGTCGGCGGAATGGCTGTCGCGCTCGGCGGCGCGCGTATAAAAGACGTTGCTGGTCATGATGCCCACGCCGCTGCCGTCGGGGTTGATCACCATTGCCGTGGGCTGGCGTGGGTTGCCGCGATAGTCCGATAGAAACAGGATTTTGCCGAGCAGTTCCGGCGGCAGCGCCGGCGTCGCCTGCGCCACAGGCGTGGGCACATCATCGAGCAGGACAAAGATTGGTGTCGGCGTGCGCGTGGCTTGGCCGGTCTGACTCGCCTGGCCGCCCTGCGCTTTGGCCTGCGCTGCGGGTGTGGCGGTGGCGACGAGGACGACGGCCCCTGCGGGCAGCGGGGTGGGCGTGCCGGTGGTGACGGCCACCGCCGTGGCATAGAGCGCCATCTGGGTGGCTGTGGCGGGGTTGCCCGGCGTAGACGTCTCGGTGACGACGATCGGGCTGGGCGTAAAGGTGGGTGTCGCCAGGTTATCGGGCGTGGCCGTGGCCGTCCCTAACATCTGTGCCCATTCGGTCGCCATGACGACGCGCGTGGCCTCCTCAAACACGTCGACCGGCGTCGGCGTGGCAGTGACGACGATATAGTCGGGCGTGGGCGTTGCCAGCGGGGTGGGCGTCGCCAGCGCAGCCGGCGCGGTGGGGGGCGGCGTAAAGGTGGGCGGCGCGGGCGTAGCGGTGACGGGCGGCGTGGGCGTGTCGGTGGGGGCCAAGGCGGGCTGCGTCGCGGCGTCGACAAAGGCGACGCGCAGATCGCGCAGTTCGAGCCAGCCATTGCGCGGCGCGTCGCGCCATTCGACCCCGATCCAGACCTCGCCGGCGTCGGCGGGAATGGCGCGGCTGACCGTGACTTCGGTCCAGGTGAGGGCGTCCAAGCGGGCGCTGCTGCTGCCGCTGTCGTCGGCAATGATGGCGTGCGCCGTACCTGTGGGCGAATAGAGCCGGGCGGCCAGGGCCAAGGTGACGGTAGAACCGGCGGGCAGCGGCGGCTGTGTGCCGGTTGCATCCAGCCGCCAGACGATTTGCAGCGTGCCCGGCACGTCGCCGGCGGCAGGCAGCACGCGCAGGAGGTCGCCCTTTTGGGTGGGCACAAAGGAGATGGTAAAGTCGCCGGCGATGGGGCGCGCTTGCAGCGGCGGCGCGGTGGTCGCCAAGGCCGCCGCCGCCACGGTCGCATCCCCCTGCCAGGCAAAGGGCAGGTGATAGAGGCCCTCGGCGTCGGCTTGCGCCATGGCTGCGCCGCTTTGGTCACGCGGGGTTGCGGTCTGCGCGGCCAGCGGCGCAGCCCAGGTCAGGCCCGCGCCGATCCACAGCCAGGCAAGTGCAGCGATGATCCGGGTGCGATGGATGAGCGTCATAGCTCGGTTGCGATCCTTATTGCGTCCTTATTGCGAGCCTTGTTGCGGCCCTGGTGGCGGCCCTGTGTTCAGCCGCTACGCCTGCCGCACGACATGGCGCGTATCCACCAGCAGGCGTGCCGCCGCTTTGATCTGGTCCCAGTTGTAGAAGGCGTGGTCGGTGACGATGACGACACAGTCGGCGGCAGCCAGCGCCTGGTCGAGGTCGGTCACCGCGGTGCAGCGCATTCCTTCATGCTCGAACGAAGGGATGTGCGGGTCATGATATTCGACCTGCGCGCCCTTGACTTCCAGAAGGTGCATGATGTCCAGCGCCGGCGACTCGCGCAGGTCGCTGACATTCTTTTTATAGGCCACGCCGAGGATCAGGATGCGGCTGCCCTTGATGGCCTTGCCCTGCTCGTTGAGCGCATCCTGCACCACCTGCGCCCAATAGCGCGGCATCTCGGTGTTGATCTCGCTGGCGAGCTGGATAAAGCGGGCGTTGTATTCCAGGGCGCGCAGCTTCCAAGAGAGATAGTGCGGGTCGATGGGGATGCAGTGGCCGCCCAGCCCCGGCCCCGGCGTAAACTTCATAAAGCCAAAGGGCTTGGTGGCGGCAGCCTGGATCACCTCCCAGGCGTCGAGGTTGAGTTTGTCGCACATCAGCAGCAGTTCGTTGGCTAGGGCGATGTTGACGGCGCGAAAGGTGTTTTCAAAGAGCTTGACCATCTCGGCGGTATCCGACGAGGAGACGGGGACCAGCGTTGCAATGGCCTGGCCGTAGAAGGCGCTCACCACCTCTAGACAGGCTGGGGTGACGCCGCCGATCACCTTGGGCGTGTTGCGCGTCACCCAGTCGGTGCGGCCTGGGTCGACGCGTTCGGGCGAGAAGGCCAGGAAGAAATCTTGGCCGACGACCAGCTTTTGGCCGTTGCTCCCGGCCTGCAGCATGGGCAGCAGCACCTCGGTGGTTGTGCCCGGGTAGGTGGTGGACTCCAGCACAATCGCCGTGCCGGGGTGCAGGTGGCGGGCGATCTGTTCGCCTGCCGCCAAGATGAAAGACATATCCGGGTCGCCGGTTTTGTTGAGCGGCGTGGGCACGCAGATCGAGGCCCCGTCACACTCGGCCAGCACGCCATAGTCGGTGGTGGCTCGGAAGCTGCCGCGCGGCGTCGCGGCGGCGACACCCTGCGTGCCGGTGGCAGGGGCCGGCGCAGCCGCACCCGCGGCGACCGGCTCGCCCAGCACATAGGGCGCCATCTCGGCGTCGCTGATATCCTCGATATAGGAGCGTCCGCGGTTGAGTTGGGCCACGCGCGCTGCGCTGATATCGATCCCGGTGACGTGATAGCCGGCCTGGGCAAAGGTGAGCGCCAGGGGCAGCCCGACATAGCCCAGGCCGATCACGGCGACATGGGCCTGCCGCGATTCGAACCTGCGGATTAACTCGTCTTTCATCATTGTATCTTTCTCTAGGCGATGCTCAACAGCCCGCGGCGGCGCAGTTCCTCTAGGATCGTTTCGACGATGTCGTCCACGCTCTGGACATCGGTCTCGACCAGGATTTGGGGCCGCTCCGGCTCCTCATAGGGCGAAGAGACGCCGGTAAACTCGGGGATCTCACCGGCCAGCGCCTTGGCATAGAGCCCTTTGGGGTCGCGGCGTTTGCAGACGTCGAGATCGCACTTGACATACACCTCGATAAAACGGCCCGCGGGCAGCAGCGACCGGGCAAAGTCGCGGTCGGCTTTGAAGGGCGAGATAAAGGTGCAGAGCGTCAGGTTGCCGTGTTCAAATCCCAGCCGCGCCACCTCGGCCACACGGCGGATATTCTCCTTGCGGTCGGCGGGTGAGAAGCCGAGATCGCCGTTGAGGCCGTGGCGCACGTTGTCGCCGTCGAGATAGTTGGTTCGGCAGCCCTGCTCAAAGAGCCGTTTTTCAAGCTGGCGCGCCACGGTCGATTTGCCCGACCCCGACAGCCCGGTGAACCAGAGTACGGCGGCGCGGTGGCCGTTGCGCCGCTCGCGCATCTCGCGCGTGATGTGCGTGCCCTCCCAGACCACATTGGCCGAGCGCCGGCGTTCGGGGTTGACCTCGATCACCTCGTCCAGCGTGCGGGCGCGGCGGCGGATCATGCCGGCGGCGACCGTGACGTTGCTGTAGGGGTCGATCAGGATAAAGCTGCCCGTGTTGTGGTTGAGCTTGTAGGGGTCGAAGAAGATCGGGCGTGTGCTGGTGATCTCGACGCGCCCGATCTCGTTGAGGTTGAGCGTATGCGCCGGGTCGCGATGGAGCGTATCGACGTCGATGCGATAGTTTAGCCCCGAGATAAAGGCGCGCACCTGGTGCGTGGTGTGTTGGAGCATATAGGCCCCGCTGGGGTTCATCGGCTCTTCGTTGAGCCAGCAGAGCGTGCATTCCAGGCGGTCGCCGATCTGCGGCAGGTTGTTGCGGCGCACGATCATATCGCCGCGGCTGATGTCGATCTCGTCTTCCAGGGTCAGGATGACCGAATCGCCCGCCGCTGCCTCTTGCAGCTCTTGGTCGAGAAAGTGGATGCTGCGGATCTTGCTGGTCTTGCCCGATGGCAGCACCACCACCTCTTCGCCCGGCGCGATTGTGCCCGAGCTGATCTGCCCGGCGAAGCCGCGGAAATCCTGGTGCGGGCGCACAACCATCTGCACCGGGAAGCGGAAGTCGACCAGGTTGCGGCTGGCGCCGACGTTGACATTCTCTAGGTGATGAAGCAAGGTCGGCCCGTCATACCAGGGCATGGCGTCGCCCTTGTTGACCACGTTGTCGCCCTTGAGCGCCGAGATAGGGATAAAGGTCAGGTCTTGGATCGAGAGTTTGGTCGCAAAGGCGGTGTATTCGGCGACGATGGCGTCATAGACCTCCTGGCGATAGTCCACCAGGTCCATCTTGTTGACCGCGATCAGGATGTGCGGGATCTCCAGCAGCGAGGCGATAAAGCCGTGGCGTTTGGACTGTGTCACCACACCCTTGCGTGCGTCGAACAGGATGATCGCCAGTTCGGCGGTGGATGCGCCGGTGACCATGTTGCGCGTGTACTGGATATGGCCGGGCGTGTCGGCGATGATGAACTTGCGTTTGGGGGTGGCAAAGTAGCGGTAGGCCACGTCGATGGTGATGCCCTGCTCGCGCTCGGCGCGCAGCCCGTCGGTCAGCAGCGCCAGGTCGACATAGGCATCGCCGCGCGCCTGGCTGGCGCGTTCGACGGCCTCCAGTTGGTCTTCAAAGATCGCCTTGCTGTCATAGAGCAGCCGGCCAATCAGGGTGCTTTTGCCGTCGTCCACACTGCCGGCGGTGGTGAAACGCAGCAGGTCCATGGCGAGATATTGGTTGTCGGCGTGCGCGGCGGTTGCATCTGTGGCGGCGGTGATAGGCGTGGTGACCGGCTGCGCCTGGGTGGTTGTCTGTTCGATCATCGGTTAGAAATACCCCTGCTTCTTGCGGTCTTCCATGGCGGCTTCGCTGCGCTTGTCGTCGGCGCGCGTGCCGCGCTCCGTCACACGCGCGGCGGCGACTTCCTGGATGATCTCTTCGATAGAAGAGGCGGACGATTCGACTGCGCCCGTGCAGGTCATGTCGCCGATGGTGCGGAAGCGGATCTGTCTGTGTTCGACACGCTCGTCCGGCTGGATCGAGATGTAGGGACAGGCGGCCAGCAAAGTCCCGCTGCGGTTGACGATCTCACGCCGGTGCGAGAAGTAGAGCGACGGGATCGGGATCTGGTTGAGCGCGATGTACTGCCAGATGTCCATCTCGGTCCAGTTGCTGAGGGGGAAGACGCGGAAATGCTCGTCGGGGTGTTTGCGCCCGTTATAGAGCGCCCACAGTTCGGGCCGCTGGTTTTTGGGGTCCCACTGGCCGAAGCGGTCGCGGTGCGAGAAGAAGCGCTCTTTGGCGCGCGCCTTTTCTTCGTCGCGGCGTGCGCCGCCCATGGCGACCTCGAACTTGAATTCGGCCAGGGCGTCGAGCAGGGTCACGGTCTGCAAGACGTTGCGGCTGGCGTTGGGGCCGGTCTCTTCGACCACGCGGCCCTGGTCAATCGAGTCTTGCACATAGCGCACGATCAGGCGCACGTCAAGCTTGTCCACCAACTCGTCGCGAAAGTCGAGGGTCTCTTGAAAGTTGTGGCCGGTGTCGATGTGCAAGAGTGGAAAGACGATCTTGCCGGGGTAGAAGGCGCGGCGGGCCAGATGCGCCATGACGATGGAGTCCTTGCCGCCGGAAAAGAGCAGCACCGGGCGTTCGAACTGCGCCGCCACCTCGCGCATGACGAAGATAGCTTCTGACTCCAACTGTTTCAGATGCGAACGTTGATAGGAACTCATGGATTGGCGAACCTTTCCAGATAGACATCCCACTGGGGTTGAAAGACAGCGGGCGCCAGGGCATAGAGCATCGCCAGCGCCCGCTGACCCATGGTGCGGATCTCCCACTGGGCGGCGGTGTCGACAGCGCGCAGCCAGAGAAAATGGCCCCACGCCGCAAAGTTCATGGTGGTGACGATGCGGGTCTCCGCCGCATTGGGCAGCAAAAAGCGGGCATCTTCTTTGCGGATACCCAACTGGCGCAGCTTGGCATACTTCTCTTCGGCGATGCGCCAGAACCCCTCCAGTTCGGCCATGGCCTCGGGTTGGTTGGCGACGGCCTTGGGGACGACCGGCTGCCAGCCGCCGCGGCTTAGGTCGACATAGCGCTGCGACTCTTGGCTAAAGCTGGCGAGGCGGTGGCGTACCAACTGGTGCGTACAGGCGCGGCTGATGCCCTCAAAGAGGAAGGTCGCCGCGCCGTGATGCTCCAGCAGCGCGGGGTCGTCGAGCAGCGGCTGGGTGAAGCCCAAGAGCGTGACGCGCATTGGGCCGTCTTGGGTCGGCTGCAGCGCGTCCGGGTCTATCTTGGCAGGCGGCAGGGTCAGGTCGGCATCCTGCACTGCGCCGCTAAATTCCTCATAGACCTTGGGTGCAATGGCGTGCAGATAGGGAAGGGCGTCGAGACCCGCGCCGCGGCGAAAGAGGTCGAGCCAGACGCGCGTGTTGCCGCTGACCACCCAACCGCCGCCGCCCAGGTCGCTGACTTCGCAGTGGCGGTTCATCATGCGCCAGCGCAGGGGGGCGTCGGTGTCGTCGAAGCGCAGCGTGGCGACCACATGCTCGATGATGTCTTCGTGGCCCTCGCGCACGCGCGCCGAGATGAACTCCGGTGCGCTGCCCATGCGGTGGGTGCTGCGATAGCAGACGCGACCGGCAAACTCGATCATCTGTTCGGGGAAGCTGCCCAACCCCTTCCAGAGGGTCGCCAGGTCGCCCAATGAGGCAACAGCCTGGGGGCTGAGCGCAGGGTTCTGACGAGTATAGGCCAGAAGTTGGACGCGCATGCTGCTCCTCTCTTCTGCCCACAGTTCCGGGTACGTCCGGCGCGGGCAGGCGATAAAAAGGCACGCGCCGGTGCGCTGTGTGGCGGTTCGCACGGCGCATCGGTGCGAAAACTGTCCAATAGGATACACCGCGGCGGCAAATTGGCCCAAACCGGACGAACCGCCTTGGTATACCTATCTCTATGCCTTGAAAAGTACCCTGTGGTACTGCCGGAGCCGAGAATTATTGTTAACATGGGCCTGTTGTACTGATGTTGCGCCATCGCTGTGCGAGACGTGAATAGGTCATGCCGGCTGATGGCGAGCAGTAGTTGCGGAGTTTCTTGGGGATCGATATGGGAAGCGCCGCGTCGAAAGGAGTCACATATGAGCCAATCCTATCACCCAGAGACAAGGGTCAATCTTTCCGGTCAATCACGGCAAATAGAGGTCTCAAACCTGGAACTTCTATCTTGGCTTGCTGTGCTTGCTATGGTGGGGCAGATAATCCTCTTGGCGAGCGCCTGGCTTTTACCGTTTGTCTCGGAGTATCGTCTGGTCGGCGACAACATCAGCGAAATGGTTCTGGGCCGCTATGGTTTTGTCCAGACAGCAGCCTTTGGGATCGCCGGGTTAGGAACGCTGGGACTTGCCTATGCGATCCGCCGGCTTACCGTGGGTGCGTGGGGGTCCATTACCGGCTCCTTGCTGGTAGCCGTTTATGGGCTGGGGGCTATCCTTGTAGCGGTCTTCCCCACGGATCGCATTGATGGCCCGGCCGATGTGTGGACGCAATCCACGACTGGCATGATCCATGTCGTCGTAGCTGCCCTCAGCTTCCTCTGTATGATCGTCGGCATGTTTGTCCTCGCGCGAACATTTGCCCAGACAGCGCGCTGGCGTTCACTCTTGCCGTGGATAGTGCTATTCCCGGCGGGTGCGTTGGCGCTGTTCATTGTACAGGGTGAGGGTCCCTTGGTTGGGATTCTACAGCGGGCGATGGTGACCGTGATTTCGGGTTGGATCATCCTGGCGGCATGGCGCGTGCGTGCGATCGCTGTGTCTGGGGAGACAGCGACTTAGTATCCGGCTCTTGCCAAACCAATATGCGAGATCCGGGTGACCGGCGCTTCGGGTCCCCTTGTCTTTTGCGGTACGCAGAGAGCAAGGGTGAATGAAGCGCCGGTCATTTTGCATTTGAGAGCAACCAAATGGGCGCAATCATCGTCATCAATCCATAAGAGGGCAAGCCGCGCGGTTTGCCGAACCAGTGCCGGCGTTGCTGCGCTTGGCCCGATGGCGGAGAAAGCATGGGACCGACCGACCGATCCGAATATACCCCGATGATCCGCGATCTGCCTGTGGACCTGCGCCCGCGCGAGCGGCTGGCCTATGCCGGGGCCGGGGCGCTCAACACGGCGGAACTGCTGGCGATCATTTTGCGCGTGGGAGGACGGGGCGAAAATGTGATCCGCATGGCCGAACGGCTCCTGACGCAGTTTGGCGGGCTGGCCGGGTTGGCCCAGGCCAGTTTTGACGAGTTGTGCAGCCAGCACGGCATGGGCGAGGCCAAGGCGACGCAGATCAAGGCGGCGTTGGAACTGGGCCGCCGTCTGCTGGTGGCCGCGCCGCAAGAGCGGCTGCAAGTCCGCAGCCCCAGCGATGTGGCGAGCCTGCTGATGGCCGAGATGGGGCTGTTGGAGCAGGAGCATCTGCGCACGGTGCTGCTGGACACCAAGAACCATGTGCAGCGCGTGACCACGGTCTACGCCGGCAGTCTCAATGCGGCGGTAGTGCGCGTGGGCGAGGTCTTTCGTGAGGCGGTGCGCGCCAACAGCGCATCGATCATTGTGGTGCATAACCACCCCAGCGGCGACCCAACGCCCAGCCCGGAAGACGTGCGCGTGACCGAGATGGTCGTGGAAGCAGGGCGGCTGCTCGACATCGAGGTGTTGGACCATCTGATCATCGGCCACAACCGCTATGTGAGCATGAAGGAGCGCGGGCTGGGGTTTCAGTAGGGAGTAGGCAGTGGGCAATAGAAAGTGGGGCCGGAAATCAGACCGGTTGGCAGAGAGCGAACGTCTTTCTTATCTCTGCCAACCGGTTTCTGCCTACTCCCTACTGTCTTTCTACGCCTTGGCCGGCTGCGTTTCGGTCGATGCGGGCTGCTGGTGGCGGCTGTTCTGGGCCAGATAGTCGGTCAGCTCGCGCACGGTAGCATTGCTCAGTCGGGCCTCGCGCGCCTTGCGCCGCACAAAATCCTTCACTTGGTCGGGGCGCAGCACAGGGATCACCGGATTTTCCAGGGTTAATTGCATTTCGGGGTTGAGGAAGACGGCGACCGGCTCAATCGGGATGTTGGCAAAGGGGCCTGCCGCGCCGTCGCCCGCGGCCTCTCCGGCCGGTCGGTTGAGCAAGGCGCGCAGTTTGCGTATCTGTTCCTCCAACTCAAAGGCGGGGTTGCCTACGCCTTCGCGCGCAAAGACGGTGAAGAAACGACCCAAGGTAAACGGCTCGCGCCAGCGTTCGCCTTGCACGGTCACGCGGCCTTTGTCGCTGCGTACGGCAAAGACGAGAATGCCGTTTGGCCCTGCCAGCACATAGTGGGCGGGCAGGCTCCAGGCAAAATAGGCATATTTGTCGTCAAAGCCCTTCATGCTGCGTTCGAGCATTTCATCGGGGCGGGCAATGATGCGGCTGCCCGGCCAGCGCCGCCGCGCAAAGCGGTTGATAAAATAGCTGCCAAAGCTGGCAAAGATAAAGCCCAGCGGCAGCGCGGCAAAGCTGATCCAGGTCCAGTTGAGTTGGATAAAGCGCGCCAGCGGGTTGGTGGCCGGCTGGTCGGGCGGCAGCCAACTGGGCACAAAGCTGGCCAGCAGACCGACAAAAAGGATCAGCAGCCCAATCAGGCTGAGGCGGCGGCCCAAGGCCTCCTTGCGCCGGATCTCCCGCAGATTACGATACAGCTTCATGATCGAGCTTTCTATGAATCGCGATGGATGGGTAACAGGCCCGCGCCGAGTGCCTGCTGTGGACGATCTAGGTGGGCACGGCCTTCATGGCGCTATCTCCCAGCCGGCTGGCACGCGGGGCCGACTCGGCCACGCCTTCTTGGATCTTGGCTTGGATATTTTGTTCGGCGCCCTGTTTGGCCACACGGATGGCATGGCGGATGGCGTTGGCCTTGCTGCGCCCGTGCGCCACGACGACCATGCCCGCCAGACCGAGCAGTACCGCGCCGCCATATTGGCTGTCGTCCATGCGCGTGCGCAGCCGGCGCAGCGCGGCTTGCGCCAAGAACGCGCCTACGCTGCTGATCGGGCCGGCGGTCAGTTCCTCGAGCATCACGCGCTGCAACAGCTTGGCGGTAGCCTCGGCGGTCTTGACAAAGACGTTGCCGGTGAAGCCGTCGGTCACCACCACGTCGGCCATGCCCTCGACGATCTCCTTGCTCTCGACATTGCCCTGGAAGTTGATGCCGGGCGTCGCGGCCAGCAGATTATAGGCGCTGATGACAAGCTGGTTGCCTTTGCCCTCCTCCTCGCCGTTGCTGAGAATGCGGACGCGCGGATTGTTTACCCCCATGACATGGCGCGCATAGACGCTGCCCATAATGGCGAACTGCTGCAGGTGTTCAGGTTTGACGTCGGCGTTGGCGCCTACATCCAAAATGACGCAAAAGCCGCGATGGGTGGGGAACGGGGTGATCAGCGCCGGGCGCAGGATGCCCTCGATGCGCCCCACCTGAAAGATGCCCGCGGCCAGCGCGCCGCCGGTGTTGCCCGCCGTGACAAAGCCCTGCGCTTCGCCGTTGCGGACCATGCGGCTGGCCACGACGATCGAGCTGTCCTGTTTGGCGCGCACGGCCGCGGCGGGCTTTTCGCCCATTTCGATCACCTGGCTGGCCGGGACGATGGGGAGCCTTAGCCCTGCGGTGGCGGTGGCGTGTTTCGCCAATTCGCTGCGGATGATGTCGGGCGGGCCGACCAGCGACACAGTGATTTTATAGGTTTGCGCTGCCTCAATCGCGCCGGCGATGATCTCGCCCGGCCCGTGATCGCCCCCCATGACGTCCAATGCAATGTTCATACGGTTGCGTTTCTCTCATGTATCCTGTGTAGGATCACATTCTATGCCGATGCGTTCGTCACGGCAGCCTCAGCGCTGCTGCCGGAAGCAATCCTCAACCTATGTTCCTCAACGTATGCGGGGACAGACGGCGAGTGACAGCAAGAGAGACCCGTCGCCGCTCCGTTGTGTTTGCGCGTCTGGTGATCGCACGATTTTAGAACACGGGCCTGCAGCGGAAGTTGCGCCGAAGTTGGGGCGCGATCTCGTGCGGGCTGCCGGTGGACGGCGAGAGCACTCTGGTCGAACTGTGCCAGTATACCACAGCCCCGCCCGCTTGGGCATCTGCCTGAAAACACTTTTTGTTTGGCAGATGACCGGCGCGCCGCTATACTAGCGCTATAGTGCGCTATCTTGCGGAAAGCTTTATCCATCACCGAACCGGATCGAAGGAGACATGGGCCTGACCATTGGGCTGAGCGCGGCGCTGCTCTGGGGCGTGGCCCTAGTGTGGGCTGGGCGGCACGGCGGAGGGCGGGCCGCCGCGCTGCGCCGTGATCTGCTGGCGGGCGGCGGGCTGGCGCTGTTGGTCTTGGGCTTCTTTTGGCGCACACTGAGCGGCGATGTCTATCAACCCGCCGACGGCGGCGACCTGGTCAGCTTTCTGTTCCCCACCTATCGCTTTGCGGCGCGCGAACTGGCCCAAGGCACGCTGCCGCTGTGGAACCCGTATCTCTACGGCGGCGCGCCCTTCATCGGCGATATCCAGGCGGGCTTCCTCTATCTCCCCAATCTGCTGCTGTTTTTGATCCGGCCTGCGTTTGACTATCGCGCCCTGCAGGGAATGGTGATCGGCCATCTGGTGTGGGCGGCGCTGGGCATGTATCTGCTGCTGCGCACGCTCACCTGGCCGGATGGTCTAGGGGAGCGTGCGGCAGTGCGACCGGCGGCGCTGTTGGGCGGCTTGGCCTTTGCGCTCAGCGACCCGCTGCTGATCCACCTGGGCAACCTCAACCTGATCGCGGTGTTGAGTTGGCTGCCCTGGGTGATGGCAGCCTATGCGCGTGGGCTGGCGACTGGGCGGCTGGGCTGGCTGGCCCTCGCGGGGCTGCTCTTTGGCCTGGCGAACTACGCCGGCCATGCCCAGAGCAGCCTCTATATCGGGCTGGCGCTGGGGGTCTATACGCTGCTGTGGGCGCTGGCGCAGCGCCCGCCGATCTCGCGCCTGGCCTGGGCCATCTGGGTGGGCGGGCGGCTGCTGACGGTCGTAGCGCTGGCCGGCCTGCTCACCGCGCCGATCCTGCTGCCCGCGCTGCAGTTGACCCGCTACACCGAGCGCAGCGCCTTTACCTATCAAGACACGGTCGCCTTTTCGCTCGCCCCCACGCAGTTGATCGGGCTGCTGACGCCCGGCTTCTTTGGCCGCGGCCCCGCACTGCACTGGGGTTTGTGGGAGCGGGTAGAATTGCCCTATATCGGGGTGGCGGCGCTGTGGTTGGCGCTCGCGGGCATGCCCTTGGCCACGCCGGAGCGCCGCCGCCGGCTGTGGCCCTGGGTGGGGCTGGCGCTCTTCGGGCTGGTCACGGCGTTGGGCATCTATGCGCTGCTCCACGGCTGGTTGACGCTGCTGCTGCCCGGCTTTGCCCAGATGCGCGCCCCGGCGCGGGCGCTGGTGCTGTGGAGCCTGGCCGCATCGGTGCTGGCCGCCGTGGGGCTAGATACGCTGCTGGATCGCGCCCGGCTGGCGACCCCCGGCGGGCGCGGCTGGCTGGCCGCGCTGCGCCAGGGCGGCCGGCTGCTGGCCGGGGTCGTGCTGCCCTTGAGCTATCTGGCCCTGCTGCTGACGCAAGGGAACGAGACGAGCTTTTTGCGCGCCTCGGTGGCGGCGCTGGCGCTGACCCTGGCGACGCTCTTCTGGGGCGGCGTGTGGGCGGCGGCGGCAGGCTATCGCGCCGGCTGGTGGGATGCGCCGGTCATGGCCGGGCTGCTGGTAGGGCTGCTCTATGTGGACCTGGCGGCGGCGGGTGCGTATACTGACATCAGTTCGACCGACCCGACGCGCGGCTTTCATCACCCGGAGATCGTGGCGTTTTTGCGCCAAGACCCGGAGGTCTTCCGCATCGACACGCGCACCGAGATCGAAGGGCTGTGGCAGCCCGACGCCGCGGCGCTGGCGGGGCTGGAGGACGTGGGCGGCATCGCCAACCCGCTGGCGCTGGCGCACGGGCGGGCGCAGTGGGAGGCCACGGGCGGGCGGCAGACGCGGCTCTATGACCTGCTCAATGTGAAATATGTGATCGTGCGCGATGGGACGCCGCTGCCGGAGGGCAAGTTTGAACCGGCGTTCGACGCGCCCGGCGAGTTGGCCGTCTATCGCAACGCCGACTTTTGGCCGCGCGCCTGGCTGGTGCATGAGGCGCGCACGGCAGCCGACATCCCTGCTGCCCTTACCTTGATTCAGACGGCAGAGTTTGACCCCGCGGCCACGGTGGTGCTGGCAGGTTCCGGCGAGAACTTCTTCCCCTTTGGCGCGCCCACGCCCGCTGTGGGCACGGAATCAGCCACGCTGACCGGCGCGGGCAGCAACCGTCTGACGCTGGCGGTCGAAGCGACCGCACCGGGTTTCTTGGTGTTGAGCGAGGTCTGGTATCCGGGCTGGCAGGCGATGGTCAACGGCGAGGCGGTGCAGGTGATCCCGGCCAACGGCGCGCTGCGCGCCGTGCCGCTCCCGGCGGGGCAATCGGTCGTCGAGTTGCGCTATGCGCCTCATCTCTGGCGCTGGGGGCTGCTGATGGCGCTGGCCGCGTTGGCAGGGATGGCCGCGCTGGTTGTGCTAGACCGGCGCGGCCCCAGGAGCCGCTAACGCCGGTTGCTTGGCTCCTCGTGCGCCTTGGCGGCTAACGCTTCGGTGGCAAAGCGGGCGTTCTTCTCCGGCGTCATGCCGTGCCCGTAGCGTGTCGCATAGACCTGCGTGAATTCGGTCCCAAAGAAGAAGATCTGCGCCGAGTAGTAGACCCAGACAAGCAGCACGACCAGCGAACCGGCCGCGCCGTAGGTCGAGCCAAAGCTTTGCCGGCCCAAGTAATAGCCGAGCAACTGTTTGCCGATCACAAAGAGCAGCGCCGTGACGAACGCGCCCGGCCAGACATCGCGCCAGGCGATATGCGCGTCGGGGATGATCTGGTACATCAGGGCAAAGAGCAGCGTGATCACGCCCAGCGAAACGGCAAAGTTGACGATCTGCCACACAAACTCGCTGCCGGGCAGCAGTGTGGCGAAATAGGCCCCCAGCGCCGACAGGATGGCGCTGAGGATCAACGAGACCAGCAGCAGGAAGCCGATGACCGCCACCAGCGAAAAGGAAAGAAGGCGGCTTTGAAGCGTGGCCACGATCCCCAGCCCGGGTTTTGGTTCCACATTCCAGATGGTGTTCATGGCTTCGTGCAGTTGGTTAAAGACGTTGGAGGCGCCCCAGAGCAGCGTGCCGATACCGATGAAACCGGCCCAACTGCGCACGTTGGGCTGCGACGCATTTTGTAACATGCCGCGAATGGCGTCGGCGGCCTGCGGCCCGACCAGCCCGCTGATCTGATCGATGAGCTTTTGCTGCGCCAGATCGCTGCCAAAGACGAACCCCACAATCGAGACCGCGATCACCAAGAGCGGCGCAATCGACAACATGGT
>JADLFO010000198.1 GCA_020845455.1 Caldilineaceae bacterium | reverse complement strand
GTAGCTCCTTTCGATGAATGGTTCCGGTGGACGTAGATTGCACGCTGCGGACAAGCCGCGGCTTCACGCGTTGGCTCTGTGTGCAAAAACGCGGCCGGGGATGGCGTGTCTAGCAGGCCGCGCAGAAACCGCACCAGAGCAGAGATCTGAGAATCAACCGTCTCCGAGGAGCCTAACCATACCCCAGCGCACAGCGGATGTCAACCCCGCCGCCGCAACACGCAACCAGCACAGCAATTCCCCCTCATTATGCAACGAAAATCGAAATCATTCGTCTCCCTGGATCAAGCGCGCCAGCGCGCCGACCAAGACCCGGTGCTCGACCTGGTGCATGCGATTGGTCAGGCTTTCCAGCGTGTCCGTGGCGTAGATCGGCGCCTCCTCACTGGCGATCACCGGGCCGCGGTCCACCTGTTCGTCGGGAACCAGATGCACCATCACCCCGGTCTTTTTGATCTGGCCCGACTGGAAGGCCGCCAGCGCATCGGCAATCGCCGTCGCGCCGGGGAACTGGCCGGGCAGCGCCGGGTGCAGGTTGACCACGCGGTAGGGAAAGTGGCGCAAAAAGGCCTGGCTGAGAATATGCATCCACCCGGCCAGCACCACCCAATCGGGTGCGGCCTCGCGCACCAGCGCCGCCAGGTCGGCGTCATATTCTTCACGGCTGCGCCCCGCGTCGCGATAGGGTTTGAGCGGATGAACGCGCGTGGGGATGCCCGCCTTCTGGGCGCGCTCCAGCCCAAAGGCGGCCTGCCGATTGGAAATCACCAGCACCACCTGCGCGTCCAAATAGCGCGCCCGGATCGCATCGAGGATCGCCTGAAGGTTGCTGCCGCTGCCGGAAATCAAGACCACAAGCCGTGCTGGCATACAGAGGATTCCTCATAGGATTTGTAGGTGCAGTATTCCTACCGCACGCTCCGGGGCTGCCACCATGTACAGTTAGAAAAGCGCACCTATATCTAACGCAGGATCACGGCGGGGCCATCGCCGCGCGCCGCCAACTGGCCCACGGGCAGCGCGCCGGGGGTTATCGCCATCACCGCGTCCGCCGCCGCCGCAGGCACGACCAGCGCCATGCCCACCCCCATGTTAAACACCCGGAACGCCTCGGTCTGCGCGATCTCGCCCCAGGCCAGCAGTTCGCGAAACAGCGGCGGCGGCGCCCAGGCGGCAGTGTCGATCTGCGCCGCCAGCCCTGCGGGCAGGATACGCGGGATATTCTCGATAAACCCGCCACCGGTCAGGTGCGCCAGCCCGTGCAGCGGCAGACCCGCCGCCTGCAGCCGGTCGATCTCCGCCACATAGCAGCGGTGCGGCGCAAGCAGCGCGTCGGCCAGCGTCTGCCCATCGGCCAAGCGAGCGTCGAGGTCGCGACCCGCGATGATGCGCCGGATCAGCGAATAGCCGTTGGTGTGCGGCCCGCTGCTGGGCAGCCCGATCAGCCGGTCGCCCGGCCGCATCGCCTCCGGCCGCGGCAAGAGCGCGTCGCGGCTCACCAGCCCCACCACCGTCCCCGCCAGGTCAAACGCCCCTTCGGCATAGACGCCGGGCATCTCGGCGGTTTCGCCGCCCAACAGGGCGCAGCCCACCGCCCGGCACGCCTCGGCGATCCCAGTCACCACCTCCGCCACCACGCCGGGCGACAGTTTGCTCGCCGCCACATAGTCCAGGAAAAAGAGCGGGCGTGCGTTTTGCACCAAAATATCGTTGACGCAGTGGTTGACAATATCATGGCCGATCGACCGCCAGCGCCCCAACTGCGCCGCCAGCTTTACCTTGGTGCCCACGCCGTCGGTAGAGGCGACCAGAACCGGGCGCTCCGGCAAATTAGTCAGGGCATAGAGACCCCCAAAGCTGCCTACGTCGGCCAGCACATTGGGGGTAAAGGTGGCGCGGATGGCCGGTTTCATCTGCTCGACGGCGCGGTTGCCCGCGTCGATATCAACCCCCGCCGCTTTATATGCATCTTGGATGGGCATCGCTTGTTCTCCAGTCAATCTCCCACGGCCTTCACCTGCACCGCCGCGCGCCCGCTATGTAGCGTCTCCGGCACAAACAGCGCAAAGATGGCCGCCGCGGCCAGCCCTACGCCCGCCATGACCAGCGTCGCCGAGGAAAGCCCCACCAGGTCGGCCACCCCACCCACCACCACCGGCGCGCCTGTGCTGCCCGCGTCGCCGATCAACCGCCACACCCCCAAAAACTCGCCGATCGATTCCTTGGGGGCCAAGTCCGACCCCAACGTCAACATCGTACCCGATCCCAAGCCATTGCCAAACCCGATCACCAGCGTAGCGGCCAGCAGCCCGCTAAAGGTCGAGGCCAGCGCCACCAGCGCCATACCGATCCCCTGCAGCGCAAAGCTCGGCACCGTGGCATACTTGCGCCCGTAGCGGTCCATGATCAGCCCTGCCGGATAGAACATCGCCATATCGATCGCCGCAGCCAGCGTGATGATCCAGCCGATAGCGGGCAAGTCCAGCCCCACCACATCGGCGGCATAAAGCGGGATCAGCGAGTTGCGCCCGCTGCGGACCATCTGAGCAAAGAGTTGGCCCAGCCCGGCGGTACTCAAGATCTGGAAGTGAGCGCGCACGACTTGCGCCAGATGCAGCGAATGGCCGCGCAGCCCGCCGCGGTGCGGCGCCAGTTCGTGCGAGTCGTTGACAAAGATCGCCGACAAGACCAGCGCCATCCCCGCTACCAGCGCAAAGGCGACAAACGGCGCGCGCAGCCCATAGGCCGCGCCCAACGCCGCGCCCACAGCAGGGCCGGCAAACGACCCGATCCGGTTGAGGCCGCCGAAGGTCGCCGTGGCCCGCCCGCGCTGCTGCAAGGTGATGTGGCTCGTCATATAGGCGTGGCGCGAAATGTTCCACATAGCGTTGCCCATGCCCGCCACCAGCCCAAAGAGGATCAGCATCGGCACCGAGCGCGCCAGCCCGACCGCCAGCATCGCCAGCCCCAAGATGCCGACCCCGGTCACCATCAACCAGCGGTGGCCGATGCGTCCCAAAAGGATGCCCGCCGGGATGTCGCCGATCAGGTTGCCCACCCCTTGCGCGGCCAGCACCACCCCGATCAGCATATACGAGATCTCAAACGAACTCGCATAGAGCGGCATGATCGGCGACAACATGCCGGTCGCAAATGACAGGATCAGCGTCGGCACATAGAGCGAGAACAAGAGCGGATTGCGTTTCACCACGGCAGAAGCCCCTCTAGCAGGCGATCACGGTTCACACGCGGCTCGACTGTAGCGTGTGCAGCGCCAGCAGTACATAGTCTAGCGGTTCAGGGCCGGTTTGCGCTATTTGACGGGCGCATTCCGTCAAGATCAATGCGCTGGCCTCGTCCAGCCGCTCGCGCGGCATCTCCTGCAAGGCACGAGCCAGCAGCCGGCAGCCCCGCGCCAGATCGCCGCGCGCCAGCCGCTCCTCACACTCGGTCAAGGTCTGGTCCAAATCGGCGCCTGCTGCACCCTTCTCCTGCCGCTTACGGATCGCAGCCACTGCTTGCGACAGCGCCGTCC
Organism: Caldilineaceae bacterium; assembly: GCA_020845455.1. GTDB lineage: Bacteria > Chloroflexota > Anaerolineae > Caldilineales > Caldilineaceae > QEUY01. Next base: position 53,145 of record JADLFO010000198.1, on the reverse strand, counting down.
CCGGATCGGCGCGCACCTGGCGCAACAACTGGATAAAGGGATGTTCTTCGCCCACGATGCGCGCCAGGCTCAGCGCCAGTTCCAGCCGCGCCCCGCGGTTTTCGGTCACAGCCAGCAGCGCCAGCAGGGGGGCCACCGCCTCTGTGGCGCGCAAGTTGCCCAGCGCCGAGGCATAGGCCATCTGCAAACCCTTGTCGGTCTCGGCCTCCAGCCGCGCCAGCAGTTCCGGGATCATCTCACGGTCGTGCAGCGCGCCCAGGGCGCGTGCGCTGTGGGCGCGCACCGAGCGGTAGCTCGACTCAAGCGAGCGGCGCAGCGGCTCCAAGGCACGTTCATCGCCCATGCGCCCCAACGCCCACGCCGCGACCACGGTCAGCGCCAGTTCGCTGCCCTCCAAGATCGTGACCAACGCCTCGATCAGCCGCGGGTCGGGCGGCATGCGCGAGATAGCGATGATCGCCTCAAAACGCACATTGAAGCGCGGGTCTTCCAACGCTTCCAGCAGTTCGTCCACCGTGAGCGGGCTTTTGGCCTGGCCCAGCCGCTCGGTCATCAAGACCGCGCTGTGCTCATCGCGCGCCAGGTGATAGCGGATCATCGAACTCATCGCCAAAAACGGGTTGCCGCGCAGAAAGATGCCGGCGAACTCGCCCATGCCCACAGCTTTGTCTTCGCGCACCTGGCGCAAGAGATAGAAGCTCACAAACGGCAGCACCATGCCGGCTAAGAACAGCGGCGAAAAAGGGTCGATGCGGAAAAAGCCGATCTGCCCCGACAGCCCCTGCGTCATCTCCAGCAGCGTGCCGCCGCTCAACTGGCTGATGCCGCCCACGATGCCGGTCCAGGCATAGTAGACCGCCATGTAGTCGGTGCGCTTCTGCGGCGGAACCACGCTCACATAGAGCAGCCGGCCCGACCCGATGCCCCAGCCCATATCCGCCACGCCTTGCAGCAAGGCGATGCCTAACGCCACGCCCAAGCTCAGGTCCGATTGGCGCGGCATCAGCATCCAGCAGATCGGCAGCAGGGCGCGCAGCGACAGCCCATAGAGCGTCACCGGGATCGAGCCGTAGCGGTCCGCCGCCCAGCCCCATGCATAGCTGGAGACCAGGCTCCCCACCAGCGACCCGGTCTGCAGCCAGACGACCGCACTGTCGTTCAGCCCCACTTCATCGCGCATAAAGAGCGGCAGAAACGAGCCAAGCGGCACCGTGACCAGCGTGATCAGCCCCACCCCCACCAGATAGCGTACAAAATCCCCATCGCGCGCCGCAGTCCACAGGTCGCGGCCGGGCGCATCGCGCCCGCTGCCCACCCGCTGCGGTGCGCCGCCGGGGATCAACGAGGCCAACCCGACCGAGGTCCAGCCAAAGACCACGCCCACGGCAATCAGCAGCATAAACCCGGTCAGTTCTTGGGTGCGCGCCAGCACCAGCCCGCCCACGCTCACCGCCACAAAACCGGTGATGGTCGTGAACATGTTGCTGGTGGCGGTATATTTGCCGCGCACGCTGTTGGGCACATACTCCTGCGCCCAGGGGAAGCTGGCCGTCACGCCGATGGCGCGCAGTATCGAAAAGACGGCCGTCACCACCGCCACAAAGGTCAGCGCCGCCTCCGGGCCGTAGCGATGCATGACCGTGGGGGTGAGCAACAGCCCGGCGGCGACCAAGGCACGGACGCCAAAGAAGAGCAGATAGGTGCGCTTATAGCCAAAGCGCGCCACCGCCGGCGCCACAAAGAGCGCGATCAGCCCAAAGAAGGGCAGCAGCGAGAGCAAGAACCCCATCTGGCTCTTGCTCAGCCCCAGCGCGCTCAGAAAGAGCACAAAGATCGAGCCGAAGAAGGTATATTGGACAAAGACGGTGTTGGCCGCGTTGGAGGCAATGCTCCAGGGCAAGCCGCGCAACTTCTCGACGGTCGTCGGTTCGCCTGTATGCACCGGCTTGGCGAGCGTCATGGCGCGGCGACCTCCAGCACATGCAGCGCCAAGAGCAGATATTCCGGATGGTCGATGCCGGAACGCTGCAGCCCGGCCAGACAGGCGTGGAGAATGGTTGCGCCCGGCTGTCGGAAGGTATCGGGCGGCAAGAGGTCCAGCGCCCCCGCCAACAATGTAATGCCTTGTTCGACCTGGCCGCGCGCAAAGGCATCGCTCGCCGCGGTCAGTTCTTCAGTCGCCGTCCCGCGCAAGGTCTTGTTGCGCTCCACACGGCGGCGCAGCGCGTCGATGGCCTGGGCCGTCGCCGTGTCCAGGTCGGCGCGGCTCTTGCGCAGCAGATTGACAAAGACATGTTCGCTGCCCACAATGCGCGCCAGGCTCAGCGCCAGTTCCATGCGTGCGCCGGGGTTCTGGGTGGCGTCGAGCAGCGCCAGCAGGGGGGCCACCGCCTCTGCGGCGCGCAAGTTGCCCAGCGCCGAGGCATAGGCCATCTGCAGGCCCTTGTCGGTCTCGGCCTCCAGCCGCGCCAGCAGTTCCGGGATCATCTCACGGTCGTGCAGCGCGCCCAAGGCGCGTGCGCCCTGGGCGCGGATCGAATGATAGGGCGAGTGGAGCGCCTCGCGCAGCGCCGGCAGCGCGCTCTCGTCGCCGATGCGCCCCAAGGCCCACAGCGCAACCGCCTGCAGCGCCAGTTCCGTGCCATGCACTACTTCAATCAACGCCTGGGTCAAGCGCGGGTCGGGCGGCATGCGCGAGATGGCGATGATCGCCTCAAAGCGCACGTTGAAACGCGGGTCGCGCAGCGTCTCCACCAATTCATCCACCGCCAGCGGGCTTTTGGCCTGGCCCAACTGCTCGGTCGTAGCGACAATCGAGCGCTCGTCTTTGGCCGCGTAATAGCGCACCAGCGCGCCCATCGCCTGGAAGGGGTTGCCGCGGAAGAACATTCCCGCGAACTCGCCCACGCCAAAGATGTTGTCGGCGCGCATCCCCAGCAAGAGCAGCAGTGTGGCGACGGTGAGCACAAAGCCCAGCACAAAGAGCGGCGTGTAGGCGTCGATGGGTAAGCCCAGCACATTGCCTTGCAGACCGGCTGAGTAGTCCAACACCAGACCACCGGCCAACTGGCTCAGGCCGCCGACTGTGCCCAGCCAGGCATAGTGCAGCGCCATGTATTCCATCTTTTTGGCGGGCGGCACCACGCTGACAAAGAGCAGCCGCCCCGCGCCGATGCCCCAGGCCATGTCCGACACGCCCAGCAGCACGGCGATGCCCAGCGCTACCGGCAGGCTGGCTGCCGATGCACGCGGCATCAACAGCCAGAGGATGGGCAGCACGATCTTGAGCGCCAGCCCGGAGATCATCACCGGCTTGCTGCCATAGCGGTCCGACGCCCAGCCCCAGGGCAGGCCGGAGAGCAGGTTGCCCATCAGCGACCCCGACTGCAGCAGCACGATCGCGCCTTCGCGCAGCCCCACCTGCTCCTGCATAAAGAGCGGCAGGAACGAGACCATGGGCACGGTCCCCAGCGTGATCAACGCCGCACCCACCAGATAGCGCATAAAGTTGCGGTCGCGCGCCGCCCCGGCCATCCCTGCCCAAGTGGAGCTTTGCTCGCTGCGGCGCACCGGTGCGCCGCCGGGGATCTTGGCGGCAGCCCAGACCGAGACAAAGCCAAAGACCACCCCCACGCTGATCAGCAGCATATAGCCCGACAGCCCCACCATGCGGTCGAGCACAAAGCCCGCCACGGCCACCGCCGCCAACCCCACCAGCGTGGTATAGATGCTGTTGGTGGCGGAATATTTGCCGCGCACACTGTTGGGGATATATTCCTGCAGCCAAGGGTAGACGCCCACCTCCGCCACCGAGCGCGCCAGCGCAAAGCCTGCTGTCACCAGCATCACATAGGTGAGCAGCCCGCCCTGGCCCAAGCGCGCCGCCACCCACGGCGTCAACAGCAGCCCGACGGTGATCACTTTGCGCAGCCCAAAGAAGAGCAGATAGGTGCGTTTATAGCCAAAGCGCGCCACCGCCGGCGCGATAAACAGCGCCACCAACCCCGAAAATGGAATCAGCGACAGCAAAAAGCCGACCTCGGTCTTGTCCATTCCCAAATAGCTCAGGAAAAGCACAAAGACCGACCCGAAGAAGGTGAACTGGGCGAAGACCGTGTTGAGGGCGTTGGAGAAGATGCTCCACGGCAGACCGCGCAGCTTTTCCACGGTCGTCGGCTCTGTGGGGGAGACGGTCGGGCGCTCGTCCATCGAGCGTTGAGCGGAAGCACTGCTGGCCATAGGCGCGCTGGAGTCCATCCAAGGCCGGCCCAGCCCATACGCACTGGCGCAAATCTGACCAGTACAGGCGAGACCGGCACAAACAAAAAAGGAGGGAGACAATCGGCCTAGCGACTGCCCTCCTTGTCAGGTTGTCCTGTCCGCACCCAGTCTAGCACGCGCCCCGGCTGTGGACAAAACCGGGGCGCGTTTATCGTTCTCCCAGAGCAGGAACCGCAAAGATCGCAAAGAAGATTGTAGGTGTGCTTGGAAAAGCGCACGCTCTGGAGCAGCAACTCTCGGCGCGCCACTTGTGGCGCCGAAAGCCGCCGCTACGATTGGGCCGGTTCTGCCCTCTTCTGCACCCTATTGCCCACTGCCTATTGCACCAGCAGGTGATCGATGGCTTGGGTCAGTTCGCCCAGCGTGGCGGCGATGGCGACGTTGTCACACAGCGGCGCATATTTGAGCATATCGCTGTCGCCGGAACCCCAGAGCATCGGCGGTTCCGGGTTGATCCAGATCGTGCGGCGGCTGCGCCGTGAGATGGTCTGGAAGATGTCGAGCCGCGGGTCGTTGTAGTTGTTGCGCGCATCGCCCACCAGGATAAAGGTCGTGCGCCCGTCGATGGTGTCCATATAGTCCTGGTTGAAATTCCCCAGGCTGTAGCCCAGATCAGTGCTGTAATGGCCGGGCGGCATTCGCACCAAGACCTCGCCGATGGCGTCTTTGGCCTCGCGGCCCACAAAATCGGGCGAGATGAACTCCAGATGGTCGATAAAGGCGAAGGCGTGCGTCTTGGTCACTAGGTCTTGCAGCGCATAGACCAGGCTGAGCATCAGCTCCGAGCAGTGGCGCATCGATGTGCTGATGTCGCAGATCACGACCAGCTTGGGTTTGAGGCGGTGGTCGCGATGTTTGATCTCCATCGGCACACCGCCGTGTTTGAGGTTGGCGCGGATCGTGGCCTTGGCGTCGAGTTGGCCGCTTTTGGCGCGTTTCTGGCGCAGCGCAATACGGCTGCGCAGCCGGTTCGCCAGACGGCTGACTTCCTTGCGCAGCCGGTCCATATCTTTGTCGGAGAGCGCGCCAAAGGGCCGGTCGAGCAGGTCGTCGATGCTTTCGTCTGGGCGCTGTTCGCTCATGTTGTCGGCGATCTTTTGACCGGCATATTGGGCGATCTGCTCCTGCATCGCCTGTTGGTTGGCGCGCAGCAGCCCGCGCAGCTGTTCCAGCCGTTCCTTGTTCATACCCATCTGCGCCATCAGTTCCATCATCTCGCGCAGCGCGTCCTTTACCTCGTCAAAGCGCAGGGCGCGCATCATGCGCTTTGCCATCCACTCCTTGTAGCGCAGATCGTCGGTGCGGTTCAGCCCCACCATCTGGCCCAACTGCTGCAGCTCCTGCTGGCTCAACTGCTCGCCGCGCAGCAGTTTTTCCATCATCTTGCGCAACTGCTCGTTGAACATGCGCAGCGCCTGGGCCAGCATATGCGCTTCTTCAGGACTCATGTCTTCGGTGAGGTCCTGCATGGGCGGGTTGTCGCTGGAGTCGAAAAAGAGTGGGAAAAGCTCGTCGAAGGTGGGCAAGCTGGACGCGTCTTTGACCAGCGTGGCGCGCAGACTCAAGCGAAAGGTCTCGCGGTTCTGCACCCCCAGATTGTCCACGGCGCGAAATGCGTCGGCGCTTTCGGCCAGGCTGACGCGCACGCCTCCGGCGCGCAGCGCGGCAATGAAGCGGATCATGCGGTCTTCCATAGTTACCTACTTCCTGGCATCTACTTCCAGGCATACTCTACTCGCGCCAGCGATACTGGCTCAGATCGTCGTCGTCGACACTCACCCCTTTGGAGGAGATCTGCAGGCGGCGGCGCACCTTTTGCAGATCGCTCTCATGTTTGAGCAGCACGCTCATGGTATTTTCCAGCGTGCGGGCGTCGAGTTGTTTAGCGTTGAGCGCCACCAGCGACTTGGCCCAGTCCAGGGTTTCGCTGATGCTGGGCGACTTGCGCAGGTCGAGGTCGCGCAGCCGCTGCACCAGTTCGACCGCCTGCTGCGCCAGTTTGGGGTTCAACTCCGGCACTTTGAGCCGCACCACGGCCAACTCTTGCTCTATGTCCGGGTAGCCGATAAAGAGATAGAGGCAGCGGCGCTTGAGCGCCTCGCTCAGCTCGCGTGTGTTGTTGCTGGTGAGCATTACCAGTGGAAGGTGGACGGCGGAGAGGGTGCCCAATTCGGGCACGCTCACCTGGAAATCGCTCAAGACTTCGAGCAGAAAGGCTTCGAATTCGGCGTCGGAGCGGTCAATTTCGTCGATCAGCAACACAGTCGGCTGCTCGCTGAGAATGGCCTTGAGCAGCGGGCGCTGCAGCAAAAAGCGCATGGAGAAAAAGACATCTTCTTCATCTGCCAACCGGTCGGCGGCTGCGGCGAGGCTGCCCGCGCCGGAGAGAGTCTCTTGCAGTTTGTCGCGCAAAAGCTGGGTATAGAGCAACTGCTTGGCATATTCCCACTCGTAGAGCGCCTTGGTCTCGTCCAGCCCTTCGTAGCACTGCAAGCGGATCAGCTCGCGCCCGGTCGCGCTGGCGATGGCCTTGGCAAGCTCCGTCTTGCCGACACCTGCCGGCCCTTCGGTCAGGAGCGGCTTGCCCAGTTGTTGGGCCAGATAGACGGTGGTAGCGATCTCATCACCGGCGATATACTGCTGCTTGCTCAACGCCTGCTTGACCTCGCTCGGCGAAGCATAGGTTTGGGTGTGGGTCACAGGAGATTCTCCTCCGAACAGGGAACGTTGCGGGGTGTTGACCATACGGGGAACCCCGTCCCAGGACGGCAACGCACTAGAGTGTACACTAGGGTCCGGGCTTTGTAAACCAATCAAGAAAGCTCTCATCCGAGAGCAAACCATATTTGGTTGCGTTCCGGATGTGGCTGGGCTACAATGCGCCCGCAGGCCAACCATGGGCCGCATGATTCAGGAAGGTCAGCTTGTGACCGGCGAATACTTTTTTGCACCCATGACCGAAACCCATGCCCGCGAGATCGCGGCGTGGCGCTACCCAGGCCAGTATGCGGTCTATAATACGGTCGACGCCGACGTCGAGGCAGACGTGCAGGTGCTGCTCGACCCGCGCTATGCCTACTATGCCGTCGCCGACAGCGCCGGATTTTTGGTGGGCTTTTGCTGCTATGGCAGCGATGCCCAGGTCCCCGGCGGCGATTACAGCGACGCCGCTGCGCTGGACGTGGGGCTGGGGCTGCGGCCTGACCTGGCGGGTCAGGGGCGCGGGCTGGGCTTTTTGGAGGCGATCCTCGATTTCGCGCGCCGCCACTTGGCCGCCACCTACTTCCGCGCCACGATCGCGGTCTTTAACCTGCGCTCGCGGCGGGTGTTCGAGAAGGCGGGGTTTGTCGAGACCCAGCACTTTGTCAGCGCCAGCGCCCGCCCTCTCGAATTCATCGTCATGGTGAAGCGGGAGGCTGCTCCGGCGTCGCCGGCTGCGTGATCACCTCGCCCGCGCTAACCGCATTGGTGATCACCTCGCCCGGAGAACCGGCGCTTGGGTCTGTGGCCGGGATTGGCGTCCATGTTGCCGTTGGTTCAGGCTCCGGTGGAGGCGGTTCGGGCGTGGCCGTGGGCTGTTCCGGCGGCAGCGGGGTTGCGGTCGGCTCTGCCGTTGGCTCGACCGGCGTGTCGGTGGGCCAGGGTGTCTCTGTCGGTATCTCTGTCGGGACCTCGGCGGCGGGCGGCGTGTCGGTCGGCCAAGGTGTCTCGGTGGGCGTCTCCGCGACAGGCGGCGTTGCGGTCGGCGCTTCCGGCGCCGGTGTCCAGGTCTCGGTGGGCGGCGGCGCGGCGGTGGGATGCGCCACAAAGACACGCACGCGCTGTTCAAAGGCCGCGCCGGCGTTGTCATGCACCAGCAGCCGCAGGGTATGCGGCCCATCGCCCAGCCCCGTGGTGGTATCCCATTCGCCCAGCAGCCCGTCGATTACCGGTGCGCCGTGTGGTCCGCTGATCGGCGGGCTGAACGCGCCGGGGTCGTGGCTGACCCCATATTGCAGTTCATAGCTGCTGAAACTGGGCACGTTGGCCGAGCCGTAGACCTGCACGATGCCGCTGACGACCTCGCCCTCCACCGGCTGGCGGATAAACAACTCCGGCTGGAACTCGAACGCGTCTTCGGGGCCGGCGGGCGGCTGTGGGATGCCGTGCGCCTCGGCCCAAGCGCGATGGGGTTCGGGATAAATCTTAAAGACCTTCTCTTCGATGGCGTCGGGCGGCGTGAACTCGTTCGCCAGCCGGCCGGTGGTGCGGTCCAGCCGCACGATCTGATAGAGGTCTTTTTCCGGCGGCAGCGGCGGGCGGTCTTCGGCAAACCAGTACACACGCCGTTCGGGGCAGGCCGGGCTGGGGATCGTGCCGGTGTCGGCGCAGACCTCGTATTGGCGCACCCCCGGCGGCGGCATGAATTCCATCGCCGGTTCGCCGGTATGTGCGGCCAGCATAAACTGGTTCCAGATCGGCCCCGCGCCGGTGACGCCGGAGATGGCGCGCATCTCGCTGTAGTCGGTGTTACCCACCCAGACGCCCGTGACCAGTTGCGGCGTATAGCCCATGGTCAGGTTATCGCGAAAGTCGTTGGTCGTGCCGGTCTTGGCCGCGGCGGGACGGTCCAGCCGCAGAACGGAGTTGGGACCAAAGGAGGGGCTGCGCGCCTCGTTGTCGCTGAGGATGTCGGTGACTAGAAAGGCATCCACCGCGCTGATAGCCTGTTCGTCGCCGCCTGTGCCGGGCGGCCGGCAGGGTTGGGCGCTGCCCAACTCGCAGATGACGTTGCCCTGGCTGTCGGTGATCTTGCGGATGGCGACGGGCGGCACGCGTTTGCCGCTGTTGGCCAGCACGGCATAAGCGCCGGTCAGTTCCAAGAGCGGCATCTCGCCGCCGCCTAAGGCTAAGCTCAGGCCATAGTCGGGCCGCGTCAAGGTGGTGATACCCAGGCGGCGGGTCAACTCCAAGAAGTCGGGCAGCCCTACGGTTTCGAGGGCGCGCACCGCCGGGATGTTGAAGCTGTTCGCCAGCGCGGCGCGCACCGTCACCATGCCGTGCTCTTGATTGTCATAGTTGGTGGGCACATAGGGCGGGTTGGCCCCGTCGGGGAACTGCTGCTGGATGTCGGCGATCAGCGTGCCGGGGGTCCAGCGTTCGGCGACGGGTTTTTCGGGCTGTTCAAAGGCGGCGAGATAGACCAGCGGCTTGATCGAACTGCCCGGCTGGCGCGGGGAAAGCGCCATGTTGACCTGGCCGTCGATCTCGACGTTGTCGAAGTCGGCGCTGCCCACAAAGGCGACGATCTCGCCCGTGCCAGGGCGCAGCGCCACCAGCGCGCCGTTGGAAACGTTGCGGTCGGCAAGCATGGCGACCTGGTCATGCACGATCTGTTGGGCGGCCTCCTGCAGGTCGGGGTCGAGCGTGGTGGTCACGTCGAGGCCGGTCTTGTAGAGCGCCTCGGGGCCGAGCAGCGATTCCAGTTGTTGACGCACAAACAGGGTAAAATGCGGGGCCTTCATGTCGAAGGCCAGCGGCTCATAGGCCAGCGGCTCCAGCCAGGCGGCGTCGGCCTCGGCGGGTGTGATATAGCCCGCGTCGACCATCAGCCCCAATACCACCGATTGGCGCTTTTTGGCGCGGTCGGGGTGGGAGTAGGGGTCATACGAGGCGGGGAGTTGGGGCAGCCCGGCCAGCAGCGCGGCCTCGCCCAGCGTTAGCTCCGCCACGCTCTTGCCAAAATAGGTCTCGGCGGCGGCGTCCACGCCATAGGCGAGGTTGCCGTAGTTCAGCTCGTTAAGGTAGATCTCTAGGATCTGCTCTTTGCTGTAGCGGCGGCTGATCTCGGCGGAGAGGATCGCCTCTTTGACCTTGCGCGTCAGCGTCTGTTCGGGCGAGAGAAAGACCAGCTTTACCAACTGCTGGGGGATGGTCGACGCGCCGGAGACCATGCCGCGCTCCAACACGGCATAGTAGAGGGCGCGCGTCAGCGCGATGGGGTCCACACCCTGATGCCGGTAGAAGTTGGCATCCTCGGTGGCGATCGTCGCCTGGACGAGATAGGGAGACATCTGGTCGAGCGGCACGACGGTGCGCCGTCCCGCGTTGGGGTCAAAGGTCTCGTTGAGCAGGTTGCCTTCGCGGTCGAAGATGCGCGTGCTTTGGAAGGTGCTGGCGCGGTTGGTCAGTTCGGTGGGCGCGGGCAGGTTGCCGGCGATGGTGGCATAGCCGATCAGGGCCGCGCCCAGGCCAAAGGCGGCCAAGGCTAGAAAGGTCAATAGGCCGCCGACAAAGCCGCGCATAAACGATCGGTTGCGTTTGGGCGTGCGCCCGGCAGCGCCGCGGATTTTGGGCGGGCGCGCCTTGGGGCGAGATTGTAAATCGTAGCGGCTCATAGGGTGTTTATATCTTCGAATCCAAAATCAATTTGACTGACCTGTCGGCGCGGTTTTTTGACCGCACTTACCTATTTCACGCTCTGTTGTAGCGGCGATTTAATACCGCCGCTGCGGTGGCATAACTCTTACGGCCATTCCCACGGCTGCGTATTTTGATAGACCCAGGCCGCCGTGTGCAGCGCCTGGAGCAAGACCAGCGGGAGCATCCCTGCCGCCAGCGTCTGCCGGGTGGCAACCCACGGGGCCAGCGCCAGCAGCCACAGCGCGGCGGGCAGGGCGGCCAAGCTGAACAGATCCCAATCGCGCTGGCCGCCGTAGTCCGGGTTCCAGACCAGCGTGAAGGTTAAGTAGCAGACGGCGGCCAGCGCATAGAAGCGCACCGTCGAGCGGCGCAGCCAGGCTTCTTCAGCGCCAGACGCAGACGTATGCGGCGCGCCGGGCGTGTGGCGGCAGCAGAGGCCCAGCCAGAGCAGTGCGGGCAGCACGACCGGCGCGACCAAAAGCTGCTGATTGATCACATCGCGCAGATGCGGCCGGCTCAGAAGCGTGTAATGCTCCCAGCGTGTCGTCGTCTGCCACAGCGGCACCAGCCAGCGGCCATCGCCGCCGCCGGGCCGGTCGGTGGTCAGCAGCGCGGCCAAGCCATGCCCGCCGCGCTCCATCAGCAGAAAGGTCGCGCCGCCGGCCAGCAGCATGGGCAGCGCGATCGACAGGATCATGTCCAAGACGACGCGTCCCCTGCTTCTGGTTCCATGCGGGCTGGCTGCATGGAGCCGGCGCTGCGCCGCTTGCCGGCCCAGATAGAGCAGGCTGGGCGCCAGGACAATCGTGCTGGGGTGGGTGGCGTGGGACAGCGCCAGCAGCGCCGACGCCTGCCAGAGCGGGCTGCGCCCCGCCAGCACGCGCCATCCCCAGGCCAAGTAGAGCAGCACGCCCGCCGCGGCAAAACTGTAGTTTTCCACATAGCCAAAAAACAACTGTATCAGCCCCAAGCTGGTCAACAGCCCGAAGCTCAACCAGCCGGGGGCAAAGCGTTCGTCGGCGCTGATCGCCAGCACGCCGCCCAGATAGAGCAGTCCGGCCAGCGGGCTGAGCAGCCGATAGACCGGCGTCGCATCCTGCCGGCCCAGGCTGCCGTGCAGCGCCAGCCAGACCTGGCTGTGCAGAAAGACATCCAGCGGCGCTTGCCAGGAATGGGTGAGCCGCAAGTCAGGGTCGGGCCAGGCGATGCCGTGGGCCAGCATATAGGCGTCGCCCCAGCGGGTATGTGCGATGGGAAAGGCGAAGAAGGCCAGCGCCAGCAGCAGCGCACCGACAGGGCGGGCATAGGGCAGGGATCGAGCGACGGGCGCGCCGCGCCGGGCCAACCCTGCCCAGCCCCAGCCCATGGCGGCGAGGACGGCGATCGCGCCGGCGATGACGTACGGCGTTGCCGGATAGGTGACGGGCCACAGCCCCCACCAGACCGCTTCGGCATCGCCAGGCTCAGGGATGGGGGTCGCGCTGGGCGGCAGGGTGCGGGCGAAGAGATGGAGCGCCAGCAGCGCCAAGCCAATGCCGTGCAGCCCGGCGACGATCCGCCGATCGCGCCGTGAAATGGCGGAAAGACGGTTCATGCGGGGCGCGTGGGGGCCAGTTTGTCGGTAAACCATGCGAGGTTGCGGCGGATGGCGTCGGCCAAGAGCCGCGGCTCGGCGATGGCGTGGCCTTGGCGTGGATAGATGACCATCTCGACCGGCACGCCGCGGCGTTCTAGCGCCATATAATATTGGAGCCCTTGCTCCAGCGGTACACGCTCGTCGGCGTCGCCGTGTTGGATCAACGCCGGGGTGTGTACTTGGTGGGCGTGGAAGAGCGGCGTGCGCTCGACATAATATTCCCAGCGTTCCCAGAACTCGCCGCCGAAAAAGCCGGGCACAAAGCTGGGGATATCCGCCGTGCCGGTGAAGCTGATCGGGTTGGTGACAGGTGCGCCGATCGACGCCGCCGCAAAGCGGTCGGTCTGGGTGATGATCCAACTGGCCATATAGCCGCCGTAGCTCCAGCCGGCGACGCCCAGCCGCGCCGGGTCGGCGATGCCCTGTTCGATCACCGTATCCACGCCCTGCATCAGATCGCGATAGTCGCCGCCGCCCCAGTCGGGGAGGTTGGCATAGCGGAAGGCGCGGCCATAGCCGCCGCTGCCGCGCGGGTTGCAGCGCAGCACGGCGATGCCCTGTTCGCAGAGCGCGGCGGGCGCATAGTAATAGGGCGCGCCTGCATACTGGCGCTGAAAGATGCTCATCGGGCCGCCGTGGATGTGAAGCAGCAGGGGGATGCGCCCATCGCGGGCCTGTTCATAGCCCTGCGGCAAGTAGAGGATGCCTTCAATCGTATAGCCGTCGGGCGTCCGCCAGTTGAGCAGCCGCACTTGGGGCAGCGGGCCGGTCGGGTAGTCGGCGGCGGGCATGATGACCGGCTGCGGCGCGCTGGGTGCGCCGGTCTGTGCATCGGTGAGGTTGACGATCTCCACCGCGTCGGGCTGGTGAAAATCCTGGCGCACCAGAGCGGCCTGACCGCGGCGGTTGACATGGCAGCCGCCGATCAGCCGGTCGGCGGCTACCAGCACGCGCGGCGCGCCGCCGTCTATGGGCAGCGCCAGCAGTTCGGCGCCCAGCCCGCGCTGGTTGAGCGCATAGACGGCCAACCCGTCGGGCGACCAACCCACGACCTTGGGTTGGTTGTCGCTTACATCTGCCAATGGCTTGGGGGCCGGTGCTTCAGAACCGCCGTCGGCAGCGTAGAGATGGATGCGCGAGGCGTAGGGCCAGGCGCGGTCCTCGTCGGCCACTTCGCACGCAACCCAGACGCCGTCGGGCGAATAGCACGGGCCGGCGTTCCAGGCAGTGGCTGCGCCGCGCGTCACCAACGTGGGGACGGACGAGCCGTCGACGGCCACGGTCGCCAGCAGCGCGTCGGCCCAGGTATCGAGATAGGGCGTGGGCTGGTGGATGAGGGCGATCTCGGCGCCGTCGGGCCGCCAGTCGAAGGCGTGGATATGGATGCGGCCATGCGTCACGCGCCGGACCTCGACAGCCGGCCCTGGGGTCTTGGGAAGCGCAGCGACATAGAGATGGGCAAAGGCGTAGTCCACGCGCCACTGGCGAGCGTCGTCACGGGCGCGGCGGCGTGCTTCTTCGGCCTCGTCCCAGGGGACGCTGACAAAGGCAATATGGCTGCCGTCGGGACTCCATTGATATAAGGTGACGGCGTTGCGGATGCCGTTCTCTGCGCCGGTCAGCGGCCAGGGTTCGCCGCCGGCGGCGGGCATGATCCAGAGGCCGGGCTTGCCGCTGTTGGGCAGGGGGCGCAGAAAGGCGATCCTCTGCCCGTCGGGACTCCAGCGCGGCTGGGCGGCGGAGGCCTGGTGTGTCAGGGCGCGTGCCGCGCCGCTCTGTGCCGGCGCGACAAAGGTCTGCTGGCGAAACTCGCTGGCGTCGTCGGTCAGGTAGGCGACGCGCTGCGTGAAAAGGACTTGGCTGCCGTCGGGCGCAAGGTGTACGTGCTCGACCAGCGGATAGTGGATCAGACGGTCGGGTGTCCAGGCTAAAGTCTGAGCAGGCTCAGTCATCATGAGTGCGACGAGGGACTTAGCCCTACTCCAAAATGCGCCGGAAGCTGGTCAGCCCAAAGCGCAGACAGACGACGGCAAAGGCGGCCAGCACGGCTAGGTTGAGCCAGGGGGAGAGCGAGCCGATGCCAAACAGCGAGCGGCGGATGCCGTCGACGGCATAGGTCGTGGGGTTGAGATAGGCCAGGGCGCGCATCCACAGCGGCATGGATTCCAGCGGATAGAGCGCATTGCTTAAAAAGAGCAGGGGCAGGTTGAGCACAAAGAGCAGCATATGATAGCCGCCGACCGATTTGCTGCGCGCCGCCACGCCGTTGCTAAAGCCGACAAAGGCCATGACATAGAGCAGCAGATAGACCAGCGCCGCGCCCATGTCCAGCGGATTGCCTGTCAGACGTGCGCCAAAGAGCATGGCGATGACCAGGATGATCAGCGACTGGATCAGGGTCTTGACCAGCCCGCTGCCGGTGGAGGCGAGCAGGATGCTCATACGCGGGATCGGGGCGACAAAGTATTCTTTGAGGATGCCCTTGATCTTTTCTTCCAGTAGGGTCATGCCGGCGTTGACCGCGCCGCTGAGCGCGGTGAGGGCGATGATGCCGGGGGTGATGAACGCCAGGTAGCTGTGGCTGCCCAGCGTCTCCACCTGCACAACGCGCTCCATGCCCAGGCCAAAGGTTGCCACCCAGAGCAGCGGCCAGCCCAATGTGCCGCCGATCTCCATGCTGTTGGTGCTGAACTTCAGCATATGTTTGTGAAAGATGACCCATGCGCCGCGCCACAGTTCGCCCCACGCCGCGCGCGCGGGGGTGTGTACCGGGGCAACATAGGGTGACGTGGTTTCCAGGCGGCTTTGCATCTTCCCTCCGGCAAACAAAAACCGGTTGATAAAAAACGTGGGAATAGTGTACCCAATGGCCGCGCAAATGGAAAAACTGCCGGGCGCGAGACTGGTTGCGTTCGCCCGCAAGCTAGTGTACAGTAGGCGACACGCTTTGCGAGTTCCTATCCTGCTGCCCTATCGCCGCTATGCGCGCCGGCGCTGCCTGTCTGCGCGGCGGTGATGGGCTGTTCAAATGCAGTGTTTAATTCGCATGTGAAAATTTGCGCGAGTGTATACCGCCTGCTATAATCGCCGTGGCTGGGCACGGCCCACGGGCGGGGAGCGGTGTTTGGGCTGCGCACCGCGGACTGAACAAGCAACAGGGTATGCACGCCAAACGTATCAATCTCCGGCTGTTAACACGGCTTTTTTTATTTGTGCTTGTGCTACCTTGCAGCGCTGCAATCGCCGTTGATCTGCTTGCGGGAACGCTTCCGTTCGTCACCATCGCCGCCATTGTGATCTGTTTTCCGACCGCTGCCATTTTGTTGAGCCGGGCGGCGTTGCGCGAGCTGGATCGGGTATACGACGAAATTGCGCCTCCGGCGCTCCCGCCAACTGAACCGGGTGTTGATGCATCTTAGCCTACCCTCGCCTCTGGCGAGGCGCCACACAGGGACCATTTCAAGGACGACGGCAGTTGCTTGTGCGCTGCCTACTGCCCAAAGGGGTAAGCGAGTATGGACAGAGTAACAAAGATGTGGGAGAGGTTCAAGGCCTGGGTGCAGGCCAACCCGGTCAAGGCAGGCGTCTGGGCCGGTGTGATCATCCTCCTAATTCTCGGCTTTGTGATCCCCGTGCCGACTCCGCATGTGGCGCTGTCGGGTGAGCCGATCTTCTCCGATGGCCCGCGCTGGCTGACCAACTCGATGGTGGCGACCGTCGTGGTGGATATTGTCCTCATTCTGTTGGCCTTGCTGGCCACGGCGCGCATGAAGCTGGTCCCCTCCGGCTGGCAGAACTTCATGGAGATGGTGGTCGAGTATCTCTACGGGCTGGCCGAGAGCATCGCCGGGCGCGATGCGCGCAAATATTTCCCCTGGGTGGCGACGATTTTCTTCTTTGTGATCATCTCCAACTGGTCGGGGTTGATCCCCGGTGTGGGCAGCATCGGCTTCTTCCACGACGCGGCCCCAACCACGGAAGGCGAGCACGCCCTGGTCTTAGGTCGCCAGTTGGCGATGGCCGACGGCAACCTGTTGTTGGTCGAGCCGGCAGCGGCAGATGCCGCGCCCGCTGCCGCTGAAGAGGAGCATCGCGTCTTTGTGCCGCTCTTCCGCCCGCCCAGCGCCGACCTCAACATGACCTTTGCCCTGTCGCTGATCGTCATGACCATGGTGCAGGTGTGGGGGGTGCGCGCCTTGGGCGGCGGCTATTTCAGGAAGTTCTTCAACCTGAGCGGCGAAGGCTTTATGAAGTATATCAATGGCTTCGTCGGCATCCTCGAGCTGATCAGCGAGTTCTCCCGTGTTCTAGCGTTTGGCTTTCGTCTTTTTGGCAATATCTTCGCCGGCGAGATTGTGCTGGCAACCATGGCGTTCTTGATTGCCTTCCTGCTGCCTATCCCCTTTTATGCCCTGGAGATTTTCGTCGGCTTTGTGCAGGCGTTGGTGTTCATGATGTTGGCGCTGGTCTTCTTCACCATGGCGACCATCAGCCATGGGCACGACGATCACGAACACAGCCACTAATATCCTTTTGGAACGTTATACGATTTTCCACAAATACAGATTGCGAGGAGATTACAAATGGAATTTGAAGCCGCCAAGGAACTGGGTGCTGCGCTGGCCATCGGTCTAGGGACCATCGGCCCAGGCATTGGCATCGGTCTGATCGGGTCGAAAGCCATGGAGGCCATGGGTCGCAACCCCGAAGCTGCCGGCACGGTGCAGACCAACATGATTCTGGCGATTGCGTTCGCCGAGTCGATGGGTATTTTCGCGCTGGTTATCGCGCTGCTGCTGAAATTCGTCTAGTCGATGCCAAGCGGGGCATGCCGGCGTGCAACCATGGTTCACTGATCGTGCTCATTGTTGTAGCGATTGTAGCGAACCGTGCTGCCGGCGTTGACGAGGATTGTACAGAGTCAAAAGGAGGCTCACCTTGGATCAACTAGGAATTGAATGGGAACTGCTTGCCTCCCAGATCGTAAACTTCCTGCTGCTGATGGTCATCTTGCGGCTGACCCTCTATGAGCCGGTCCTGCGGATGTTGGAGCAGCGCAAGGAGCGCATTTCCCAGAGCATGAAGGATGCCGAGCGGGTGGCTTCGGCGGCCCAGGAGGCGGAGGCGGAGAAGTCGCGTGTCTTGGATGCAGCCCGCCGCGAGGCGCAGGAGATCCGCGCCCAGGCGACGCGTGACACGGAAAAGATCGCCCAAGAGATTCGCAGCCGCGCCGAGCAAGATGCAACCGAGGTCCGCATGAAGGCGCAAGAAGACGCCCAGAAGCAGGTCCAGACGGCGTTGTCCGATGCAAACCGGCAGATCGCCGAGCTGGCGATCCTGGCGACCGAGCAACTGCTGGGCCGCGAGCTGGCGAATAAGAGCGAGCAAGAGCGGTTTGTCGCCGACTTCCTGGCGCAGCAGAATGGGAGTGGGGGCTAGGCCCGATGAGCGACAAACAGGCGCGAGCGCAACGCTATGCCCAGGCTGTCTATCAGGCAATGCTTGAGCGCTGGCAATCTGCGCTGGATCAAGTCCAGGCTGTACTCAGCCAGGATCGACAACTGTATACCTTGGTGATGGACGGCAGCAAGGATTTCGGCGAGCGGGTCAAGGCGCTGGAAGCTGCGCTGCCGGCAGAGCTGCCGGTCGAGGTCGTCAACTTGCTCAAGCTGCTGTTGCAGGAAGGCGACTTGGAACTGCTGCCCGAAGTGGCGGGCGCATTGAGCCGGGTCGGCAGCGGGGGGGCTGCGCCGCTCAAGGCGGAGATCACCAGCGCAACCGAACTGTCCGACAAGGACAAGAGCGCGCTGCGCGCTGCCCTGACTAAGCAATATGGCGGCGACCTGCTCTTCAGCTTCTATGTAGACCCCGCCTTGATGGGGGGGCTGCGTGTGCGCGTGGGAGATCGTCTGATGGACACCTCGATCGCCAGCCGGTTGGCCGCGCTGCGCGAATCGCTCACGTCTGTCGTGCGTTAACAAGTCGTGCGCTTCGACAGCGCGTTAGGTGTTGTGCGCTGGGGTGTCGTGCGCTAGGGTGCATGGTGGGTTGGTCCCTTGCCTGATTCGGAGGAACGTATACATGGCTGTGCAAACAAACGATCTCGCAACGCTGCTGAGAGACCAGATTTTGAATTTCAAGCCGGCGCCCAGCCAAGTGGATGTGGGCGAGGTGATCGAGGTGGGCGACGGCATCGCCTTGGTGTCGGGGCTGCGCGGCGCTATGGCGGGTGAACTGTTGGAGTTCACCAAGAATGGCGTCTTGGGCATGGCGCTCAACTTGAACCCCGACAACGTGGGTATCATGGTCATGGGCGAATTCCAGTCGATCGAGGAAGGCGACCTGGTGCGCAGCACCGGGCGCATTGCCTCGGTGCCTGTGGGGAATGCGCTCATCGGGCGTGTGATCAACGCCGTGGGCCAGCCGATTGACGGCAAAGGCCCCATCGAAACTGAGAACTATCGCAATGTCGAACGCATTGCGCCGGGCGTGATCCGCCGCCAGCCGGTAAATACGCCGGTGCAGACCGGTATCACGGCGATCGACGCGCTGATCCCCATCGGCCGCGGCCAGCGCGAACTGATCATCGGCGACCGCCAAACCGGGAAGACGGCCATTGCCATTGATACGATCATCAACCAAAAGGGTAAAGACCTGGTCTGTATCTATGTGGCGATCGGCCAGAAACAGTCCAGCGTGGCCCAGGTGGTGGCGACGCTGGAGAAGTATGGCGCGATGGAGCATACGGTGGTGGTCTCGGCCTCGGCTGCCGACCCTGCCGCGCTCCAATATTTAGCCCCCTACGCCGGATGCGCCATCGGCGAGGAGTTTATGGAGCAGGGTCGCGACGCGCTGATCGTCTACGATGACCTCTCCAAACATGCCCAGGCCTATCGCCAGGTGGCGCTGCTGCTGCGCCGCCCGCCGGGCCGCGAGGCGTATCCGGGCGACGTCTTCTATCTGCACAGCCGTCTGCTCGAGCGGGCCGCCCGTCTGGCGGACGACCATGGGGGCGGCAGTTTAACCGCGCTGCCCATCATCGAGACCCAGGCCGGCGACGTTTCGGCCTATATTCCGACCAACGTCATTTCGATCACCGACGGGCAGATCTTCCTGGAGAGCGACCTCTTCTATGCCGGTATTCGCCCGGCGCTGAATGTCGGGATCTCCGTGAGTCGCGTGGGCGGCAATGCGCAGACGCGCGCCATGAAGAAGGTGGCCGGTCGTCTCAAATCGGAGCTGAGCCAGTTCCGCGAGCTGGCCGCCTTTGCCCAGTTTGGCAGCGACCTGGACGCCGTGACCCAGCGCCAGTTGGACCGTGGCCGCCGCATGCAGGAACTGCTCAAGCAGCCCCAATATCAGCCGATGTCGCTGGACAAGCAGGTGATCAGCATCTGGTCTGTCAACAACGGCTTTGTGGACAAGGTGCCGGTGTCGGAGGTCAAGAACTGGGAGGCCGATATGCACGCCTATCTGGATGCCAGCCATCCGGAGATCGGCCAGGCGATCCTGCGTACCAGGGACCTGACTGACGACACGCTGGAGGCGCTGCGGCTGGCATTGGCCGACTTTAACAATACCTGGACGCCGCGGGAGTAGTGGGGTTCCTTTAGAAGAGGCGAGAGTGCACCTTGGCTAGTACACGAGAAATTCGGCGGCGGATTCGCTCCGTCACCAATATCGCACAGGTCACCAAGGCCATGGAGGCTGTGTCGGCGGCCAAGATGCGCAAGGCGCAGCAGCAGGTGCTGTCGACGCGGCCCTACGCGGCCCAGGCGCGCGAGGTGTTGTCCTATATCGCCCGCCTGCCCAATGTGGAAAACAATGCGCTCAACCCGATGATCCAGCCGCGGACTGTGCGGCGCAGCGGCATTCTGTTGATCACGGGCGACCGGGGTTTGGCCGGGGGCTTTAACGCCAATATCCTGCGCCGCTTGGCGCTGTTTATGCGCCAGCGCCGGCAAGGAGGCGTCGAAGTCGAGGTGGTGACGGTGGGGCGCAAGGGGCGCGATTGGCTCTTGCGCTATGACCCGCATATCCGCGCCGAGTTTAGCGGTATGCCCGATTCGCCCAGCGTCGCCGACATCGGGCCGATCACACGCGTGTTGGTGGACGACTATACCCAGGGCTATTTTGACGAAGTACAGATGGTCTATACAGAGTTCGTCAACACCGTGCAGCAAGTGCCGGCAGTGAAACAGCTTCTGCCCATCATCCCGGCAGAGCCGACCGTGCCGATGGCGCCGGAGTATATCTTCGAGCCGTCGCCTGAGGCGGTTCTGAACCAAGTGCTCTACGGCTTTACCGAAGTGCAGATTCTCCAGGCCATTTTCGAATCACTCGCCAGCGAGCATTCGGCTCGCATGGTGGCCATGCGCAATGCGACCGACGCCGCCAACGAGTTGATCGACAGCCTGACGTTGACCTATAACAAGGCGCGCCAGGAGAGCATTACCAACGAGTTGATGGACATCATCGGCGGCAGCGTGGCCCTGGAAGGGTAGACCGTGCGGCGCGTAGCGCCCGCGGCGATGCGTAAGCGCGAGTTTGACAAGTGCGACTTTGACAAGTGCGAGGAGGCCCGGAGTGGCTAAAGAACTGGTAGGCTCAGTCCTGAGCGTCATCGGCCCCGTGGTAGACTTTTTGTTTCCAGACGGGGAACTGCCCGAAATCTACGACGCGGTGACCGTGGTGGGGGAGGACGGCAAGGAGCAGGTCTTTGAGATTGCCCAGCAGTTGGGCAACAACGTGGTGCGAGCCGTCTCGATGGGCAGCACCGACGGCTTGCGCCGCGGGATGCGCGCCGCCTCCAGCGGCACGCCGATCACGGTCCCGGTCGGGCCGGCGACGTTGGGCCGCTTGTTCAACGTGACCGGCGATCCGATTGACGAGAAAGGGCCGGTGCAGTCGGAACATGAGCTGCCGATCCATCGCGAACCGCCCTCTTTTGACCAGCAGTCGACCCAAGCCGAGATCTTTGAGACGGGGATCAAGGTCATCGACCTGATCGCCCCCTTTACACGCGGCGGTAAGACCGGCATCTTCGGCGGCGCGGGCGTGGGCAAGACGGTGGTCATCCAAGAGTTGATCCACAATGTGGCCGAGTTCCACAGCGGCTATTCGGTCTTTGCCGGCGTGGGCGAACGCAGCCGCGAGGGCAACGACCTGATGCGCGAGATGCAGGAATCGGGCGTGATCGGTTCCACGGTCATGGTCTTTGGCCAGATGAACGAGCCGCCCGGCGCGCGCCTGCGCGTGGGGTTGACCGGCGTGACCATGGCCGAGTATTTCCGCGATGAGGGCCGCGATGTGCTGCTCTTTATCGACAACATCTTCCGCTTTGTGCAGGCCGGGTCCGAGGTGTCTTCTCTGTTGGGCCGTCTGCCCAGCGCCGTGGGCTATGCGCCCACCCTGGGCACCGATATGGGCGCGCTGCAAGAGCGCATTACCTCGACGCGCCGCGGCTCGATCACCTCGATGCAGGCCGTCTATGTGCCCGCCGACGACTACACCGACCCGGCGCCGGCGACCACCTTCGCCCACTTGGATGCGACGATCACGCTGCAGCGCTCGCTGGCCGAGCAGGCGCTTTTCCCGGCGGTGGACCCGCTGGGTTCGACCAGCCGCATTCTCGACCCGCTGATCGTGGGCGAGGAGCATTACAACGTGGCGCGCCAGGTGCAGGCGACGCTGCAGCGCTATCGCGACCTGCAGGATATTATCGCCATTCTGGGCGTGGAAGAGTTGAGCGAAGACGACAAGCTGACCGTGGCGCGGGCGCGCAAGATTCAGCGCTTCTTGACCCAGCCCATGTTCGTGGCCGAGCAGTTCACCGGCCGCGCCGGCAAGTTTGTCAAGATTGAAGACAACGTGCGCGGCTTCAAGGAGATCTTGGACGGCAAGCACGACGACCTGCCCGAAGCCGCCTTCTATATGACCGGCACGATTGAGGAAGCGGTGGAGAACGCGGTGCGACTCCGCGCCGGAGGCTAACCTGCCATGCCCATCAAGGTCGAGATTGTAACGCCCCACCGGCTGCTGGCGAGCGACGAGGTCGACATGGTCACCCTGCCTGGGATCGACGGGCAGATGGGCGTCATGCGCGGCCATGCACCGCTGCTCTCCACGCTGGACATCGGCGAGATCGTCTTGCATAAGGGCAACGACGTCCAATACATCGCCGTGGGGGGCGGGGTGGTCGAAGTGCGCCCCGACAAGGTGACGGTGCTGGCGGAGGTGGCCGAGCAGGCCGATGAGATCGACATCGAGCGCGCCATGGCCGCCCGCGAACGGGCGCGACAGTCGCTGGAGGAGAACCCCCCGCGCGAGCGCAAACCGGTGATCGAAGCGGCCTATCGGCGCAGTACGCTGCGCTTGAAGGTGGCGCAGCACCGCCGTCGCCGCCAGGGGCCGAGCTTTGAGGAGGAGCGCTCGTAGCAGGCCTGCGCCAAGCGTCGGCCAAACGGAGAGGATGAAACCGGGTTCCCTATATCGGAACCCGGTTTTTGATGGAGGCGCGCACAATTTATGGCGAGGCTGTATCTGTTTGGTATAGTGTACCTGTCTGCGATCGTAGGGCGATAGAGGGTCGGCGCGGCTGTGCCGGCGCGCGAACGGCGAACCATTGGGCGGCATTGCCAGGACAATGAAGGCACGATGTTCCAAAAACATATCGGAATTGATCTGGGCACAGTGAATGTGCTGGTGCATGTCAAAGGCCGCGGCATTGTGATGCACGAGCCTTCGGTGGTGGCGATCCGTCTGCGCGATAACAAGATGGTGGCGGTGGGCCATGAGGCCTATGACATGCTGGGCCGCACCCCGGAAAGCATCGAAGTGGCGCGCCCGATGCGCGACGGGGTGATCGCCGATTTTGTCGTGACCGAGGCGATGTTGCGCTATTTTATCGAGGCGATTGTCGGCAATATGAACCGGTTGATCCGCCCGGTCTTTAAGCCCAAGGTGATGATCAGCACGCCCAAGGGGGTGACCAGCGTCGAAGAGCGCGCCGTGCATGACGCGGCGATGCAGGCCGGCGCGGGCGCGGCCTATCTGATCCCTGAACCGCTGGCCGCGGCCTATGGCGCGGGGCTGCCGATCGGCACGCCGACCGGCAACATGGTGGTGGATATGGGCGGCGGCACGACCGAGGCGGCGGTGGCCTCGATGTATGACATTGTGGTGTGGAGCAGCGTGCGCGTGGGCGGCAACCGTTTTGACGAGGCGATTGTCAACTACATCCGCAAAAAGTATAACCTGCTGGTGGGCGAGCAGACGGCGGAGGAGATCAAAATCGGCATCGGCAGCGCGCTGCCCCTGGAGGAAGAACGCTCGATGGAGGTGCGCGGGCGCGACCAGGTGAACGGGCTGCCCAAGATCATGCAGATCACCAGCAGCGAGGTGACCGAGGCGATCCAAGAGCCGCTGCAGGCCGTGGTCAGCACAGTGCGCGCCACGCTGGAAAAGACGCCGCCCGAGCTGGCCGCCGACATCATCGACCGCGGCATGGTGATGACGGGCGGCGGTTCGCAACTGCGCAACATCGCGCAACTGCTGACGCAAGAGACGGGCGTGCCCGCCTATGTGGCGGAAAACCCGATCGCGTGTGTGGCGTTGGGGGCAGGCCGTGCCCTGGAAAACTATGAGATCATGCGCCGCAGCCTGCCAATTGTGCCTTCTTAGGCGGTTGCGGTTACAATAACTCAAGTGGCCGTCTTGCAAGGCAAGAGACAAACCGCAGCGGGCGCGAAGGTCGCAAAGAAAAGAGAAAAATGAGAGCGCAGGTGCGATTTTCCAGACGCGCTTCGTGTCTATGCGTGGTTGGAAAATCGCACCTGCGGTCATACGCTTGCCATGCAGTATGTCATGGCGGCTGAATTGTAAGAATTGAAATTTCAGTCAGACACGAGTTTGACTTGCTTAGGAAACTTCATTACAATTTAATCTGGTCTTAAGGTTCGTGACGGTTTGGCGCTGCCCCTTTGGTTGATGACTTGGTCCTGCTATCTACGCTCCCAATATACTCGAGGTTCATATCGTGACCCGTGAAGCTGTCGCGACATCGCGCGCGCCTGCCGCAGTCGGCCCCTATTCGCAGGCCATCAAAACCGATGGTCTGGTTTTTGCATCCGGCCAATTGGGGCTGGACCCGCAAAGCGGCACACTGCGGGCGGGGCTGGAGGAGCAGACCCAGCAGGCCCTGAATAACCTGGCAGCCGTCCTAGAGGCCGCGGGCACGGGTCTGCAAGACGTGGTGAAGACGACCATTTTTCTGGTCGACCTCAGCCAGTTTGGGGCGGTGAACCGCATTTATGCTGCAGCGTTCAACGGCGTGCCCCCGGCGCGCAGCACGGTCCAGGTCGCCGCGCTGCCCTTGGGCGGCCTGATCGAAATCGAGGCCATCGCTGTCGTGAGATAATTCAAACCGCGCATCCGGGGCGCTGATCAGGGGATCGACGCACAGGCATCTTGCCACAGGGGGTCGGTGCGTTCTTGTTGAGGGTTGGTTCTACGCTCTAATCGTTGGGCGATTCTATTTTTCTTTTTCGGAGGATGTTTTTTTTCTTATGAGCAACGGTCATGCAATACTCGAGGCAACCAGCAGTCCGGCGATGGTAGGTGGCGCGCCAGAGGCGGCGGAGATTCATCCGATGGCGCTGCTGCTTGAGCAGATCGAACTCTCGCTCTTGGAACCGACATCGGGCGAAATTCGCAACGGCGTGATTGTGGACAAGCGCCCGCACGAGCTTTTGATCGACATCGGCTACAAGTCCGAGGGGATCGTCAATGGGCGTGAGTTTGACCGGATCAGCGATTCGCTTGATGAACTGAACCTGGGCGATGAGGTGCCGGTCTATATCCTGCGCGAAGATCGGGATGGCAATTTGCTTCTGAGCATCAGCCGCGCCCAAGCCGAAAAGGACTGGGAGCGCGCCGAACAGTTGATGGCATCGCAGCACATCTTTGAGAGCCTTGTTGCGGCCTTCAACCGGGGAGGTGTGATCGTCAAGATCGGCCAGGTGCGTGGCTTTGTGCCGGCCAGCCAACTGAGCGCCGACAGCCAGAGCCAGGGCGAAGATAACCCGGACAATGCCGACGATCGCTGGTCCAACCTGGTGGGCCAGAACTTGATGCTGAAGGTGATCGACATTGACCGCAAGCGCAACCGGCTCATTCTGTCGGAGCGGCTGGCCATGCGCGAGTGGCGCCGCCAGCAAAAGGAGCAACTGCTCGACACGCTCAAGGAAGGTGATATCTACGATGGCGTGATCAGCAGCATCGCGGACTTCGGGGCCTTTGTGGACTTGGGCGGAGCCGATGGTCTGATCCATCTGAGCGAGCTGAGCTGGAACCGCGTCAACCATCCCAGCGAGGTGGTCGAGGTGGGCCAGAAGGTCAAGGTGCAGATCCTCAGCGTGGACCAGGAGCGCCGCCGCATCGGGCTGAGCCTGCGCCGCTTGCAGCCGCAGCCGTGGGATGTAGTCGAAGAGACCTACGAGGTGGGGCAGATCGTGCGCGGGCGTATCACCAAACTGGTCAACTTCGGCGCGTTTGCCCGCCTGGAGCGCGATGGGATCGAAGGCTTGATCCATGTCAGCGAACTGACCGAGCGCCGCATCACCCACCCCAAGGAAGTGGTGTCCGAGGGCGAAGAGTATGATCTGCGCATCATTCGGATCGACACCGACAAGCGCCGCATGGGGTTGAGCCTCAAGCAGGCCCAGCCTGTCGACGCAGACCTGGAAGTGGACTGGCAGGTGGCCCCCAGCGACGGCGCCGATGTCAGCGCAGCGGACGAACCCGCCGGCGAGCCGGTGGCCCAGCCCGCCGACTAGACGGCCCAGCAATTGGGAAAGGTTAGGGTGCGAGGGGACACAAACGTGTCCCCTCGTTGTATTTGGCCCTCGTTGTATTTGGCCCTCGTTGTATTTGGCCCTCGTTGTATTTGGGAGGTGGTTGGGGGCATTTTGAACTATTTGGGGCGCTGTTTGCGCTCGAAACTTTTCTGCTGCGTAGAGCGTCTTTATTACAGAACCGTGTCTTGCGGGCGCGGCGGGGCAAATTGACAGCGAATCGACAGCAGCCAGCCTGAGGCCTAATCATTTGGGCGGTTGACAAAGCCAACTGGCACTCGTTACAATAGGGTTGTACACGCTGAGGCAGCCTTGAGTTCGACTAAGTTTCCTCTCTTCCTCTGTACTGCCTCCGCCCCCAAAGGGGAACTTAAGTTACGGCATCCGGCGCGCTGCTTTGCTAATGTAGGGCTGCCAGATGATTTGGTGAATGTAGATTTACTTCGGGGATGACTACAATGTCAGATAAACTTGACCGTTTTACAAAGCGCGCACGCCGGGTTTTGACTCTGGCACAGGAGGAAGCCCTGCGGCTCAACCATAACTATATCGGCACCGAACACCTGCTGCTGGGGCTGGTGCGCGAGGAAAATGGGGTGGCCGTCAAGGTCCTGCGCGAGCTGGGGGTCGACCCGGGCCAGGTAATCCGCGCCGTGGAGCGCACCGTGGGGCGCGGCGAACGCCCGCCCTTCGGCAAGCCGACGTTGGCGCCGCGCACCAAGCGCGTCATCGAACTGGCTGTGGACGAGGCGCGCCTCATGGGCCATCATTATATCGGCACCGAACACCTGTTGCTGGGGTTGGTGCGCGAAGGCGAAGGCATCGCGGTCAACGTTTTGCGCGGGCTTGGCATCAACTTGGACCGCGTGCGCACGCAAACGGCGCGCAATATCCTGCAAACCCAGGCGCAGTCCAAGGAGAAGCAGAAGAAAGAGTCCAAGACGCCGTTGGTCGACCAATTGGGCTATGACCTGACGGCGGCGGCGGAAGAGGGAAAACTCGACCCCGTGATTGGCCGCCAAAACGAGATCGAGCGCATGATCCAGATCCTGAGCCGGCGCACTAAGAACAACCCAGCCTTGATCGGTGAACCGGGTGTGGGCAAGACCGCCATCGTCGAAGGGCTGGCCCAACGCATCATCGAGGGCAATGTGCCCGAACCGCTGTTGAACCGCCGTCTGCTCATGTTGGATGTGGGCAGCCTGGTCGCAGGCACGATGTACCGCGGCCAGTTCGAGGAGCGGCTGAAGAAGGTGATCGAAGAGATCATCCAGTCGGGGTCGATCCTCTTTATCGACGAAGTGCATATGCTGGTGGGCGCAGGCGCAGCTGGCAGCAGTGTCGACGCCGCCAATATCCTCAAGCCCGCGCTCAGCCGCGGCGAACTGCAGGTGATCGGCGCGACGACCTTGGACGAGTATCGCAAGTATATCGAGAGCGATGCCGCCTTGGAGCGCCGCTTCCAGCCGATCTTGGTGGAGGAGCCATCGATTGAGGAGACGGTGCAGATCCTGCGTGGGGTCAAATCGCGCTATGAGGACCACCACAAGCTGTTGATCACCGAAGAGGCGATCCTCGCCGCTGCGCAGTTGGCGGCGCGCTATGTGCCGGATCGCTTTATGCCCGACAAGGCGATTGACCTGATCGACGAGGCGGGCAGCCGTGTGCGCATGTACAAAGCGCCCTATGCGGCCAACCTGCGCGAAACCTTCATGAACCTGAAGAAGCTGCAAAAGATGAAGGAAGATGCGCTGGAGACCCAACGCTTCGACGACGCTATCGACCTGCGCTATCGCGAGGTAGAGTTGGAGGCCAAGCTCAACGAACTGCGCGAGGGCTGGAACGAGGCCGCCAACCAACCCAAGGTGACGCCCGAGGATATCGCCGAGGTCGTCTCGATGTGGACGGGCGTGCCGGTCAGCCGCATTGCCGGCGAGGAACGTGAACGCCTGTTGGAGATGGAGAAGGTGATGCGCCAGCGGGTGATCGGCCAGGAAGAGCCGATCAAGGCGATCAGCCGGGCTGTGCGCCGAGCGCGCGCCGGGTTGAAGGACCCGCGGCGGCCCATCGGCAGCTTTATCTTCCTGGGGCCCACCGGCGTCGGCAAGACGCTGTTGGCGCGCACGCTGGCCGAGTTTATGTTCGGCAGCGAGGAAGCGCTGATCAAACTCGACATGAGCGAATTCATGGAGCGCCACAACGTGAGCCGCCTGGTGGGCGCGCCTCCCGGCTATGTCGGCTATGAGGAAGGCGGGCAGTTGACCGAGGCGGTGCGCCGCCGCCCCTACAGCGTGATCTTGCTGGACGAGATCGAAAAGGCGCACCCTGAAGCGTTCAATATGCTGCTTCAGATCATGGAGGACGGCTATCTGAGCGACGCCAAGGGCCGCCGCGTGGACTTCCGCAACACCTTGATCTTGATGACGAGCAACATCGGCGCCAAATTGATCCAAGGCGCAAACCGCCTGGGCTTTGCCATCACCAAAGAAGACGAGGACACGCGCGAACAAGAGTACGAGTCCATGAAGGCCAAGGTGATGGACGCGCTCAAGAAGACCTTCCGGCCTGAGTTCATCAACCGGCTCGACGGGGTGATGGTCTTCCGCAGCCTGTCGCGCGATGAGATCGCCCTGATTGTGGAGCTGGAGTTGAAGTCCATGCGCCTGCAGCTGGCAGAGCAGGAGATCAAGCTGCAGTTGACCGAAGCGGCCCGCTTGGCGATTGCCGAGGTCGGCTATGACCCCGAATATGGGGCGCGGCCGCTGCGCCGGGTGATCCAGAACCGCATCCAAGACCCGTTGAGTGAGGCGCTGTTGGCCAACCGCTATGGGCCGGGCGATACGATCCAGGTGGACTATCGCGAGACCGAGCTTGAAGACGGCACGACGGGCAAGGACTTTGTGATCGACGTGATCGACCATGCGCCGATCAAGATCTCCGACACCGAAACGGCGGACGCCATCGAGGCGTTGTTGCAGTAGCCCGCCGTTTGTACAGCATATTCCAGGCCCACTCGATTTTCCGAGTGGGCCTGTTCTATTGGGGCCGTTGTGGGGGCAATCGCCATGCCGCCATGCTTAGCCGTCCGCCGGATATGTAGCGGCGGTATAGTACCGCCGTACCAGACCGGCGGTTAGAAAACCGCCGCTCCGATAATCGGTAGATTCGTGGTTGTAGGTGAGGCGCCGGCGTCGCTTGCGGAGCGCACGCTCTGGTCTCCACGCAGCGGCGGTTGGAAAATCGCGCCTACGCTGGGTCGGCGACCCAAGCCGTTTGGCCGAACGCGGCGCAGTGCGTATGATGTACAGACAAGCAACCATCAGCCAACCGGGAGGGAAAGAAAATGGCCGAGCGTATCGGTTTTATTGGACTAGGGATCATGGGACGGGGCATGGCGCACAACCTGCTCAAGGCAGGGTTTCCGCTGCGCGTCTGGAACCGCACGGCCAGCCGTATGCAGGGCCTGATCGACGCCGGTGCAGAAGCAGGCGACAGCCCGGCAGATGTGGCGGCGCACAGCGATATTACCATCACCTGTGTCAGCGATACGCCCGACGTGGAGAAGGTGATCTTGGGGGAAGACGGCGTGATCCACGGCGCAAAGCAGGGCGCGCTGGTGGTGGATTGCAGCACCATTAGCCCGCAGGTGACCAAGGAGATCGCGGCCAAGCTGGCGGAGAAGGGCATTCACATGCTGGATGCGCCGATCAGCGGCGGGAGCGAGGGCGCGGCCAAGGGCACGTTGAGCATCATGGTCGGCGGCGACGCCGAGCAGTTTGAACGGGCCAAGCCTGCCTTTCAAGCCATGGGCAAGACTATCACCCACATTGGGCCGGCGGGCGCGGGCCAGACCGTGAAACTGGTCAACCAGGTGCTGGTAGTGGGCAACTGCCTGGCGATGTGCGAGGCGCTGTTGCTGGCGCAGGCGGGCGAGGTGGACCTGCAAAAGACCTTCGACGCCATCAGCCAGGGCGCGGCAGGCAGTTGGATGTTCACCAACCGCGCGCCGCAGATCATCCGCCGCGACTGGCGGCCCGGCTTCACCGTGGCGCTGCAGCAGAAGGACTTGCGCTTGGTGCTGGATGCCGCCGACGAGTTGGGGGTGCCGCTGCCCGGCACGTCGTTGATCTTTCAACTCTATCGCACGCTGGAGGCGCGCGGTCTGCAGGAAGAGGGCAACCACGCGCTGATCAAGGCGCTGGAGGCGCTGTCGCAGATCGAGGTCGGCGCGTCGGCTTAATATGAGAGGATAACGATGGGCGCCGTCATTCCGTTCGCGCAGTGGGGGCATAGCCCCAGCGGAGCGAGGAATCTCTTCGCTTTGGTTGGCGCACTAGAGAGATTTCCCGACAGAAGTCTCGGAATGACAGTGTTTATAGACAAATTGATATAGACAGCCTGGGGACTCGGGCAACTGGGTCCTCCTTCTTTTTGGGTAGGTTTTGGCAGGCTGCCGGACGATGATTTTGCGCTGAGATATGGTACAATGAAACTGGACACCGCACACAACGGCGTGCGCGGGTCTACCCAATGAAGGAGCGATGTTCATGTCGAAGAACAAAGTCTTGATCCCCGTGGACGGCACTGCGTTTGCCCGCGAGGTTTTCGACTACGTCCTTAAGTTTCTGCCCCCTCAAGAGAACGCCCTCATTCTGCTGCGCGTGGGGGAGCCGCCCGAAGGTCATGTGGCCTACCCAGCGCGTTTAGCGACACCCGATGCACCGGTCGCCATGTTCAACACGGCGCACGATGTGCAGGTTGCTTCTCATCCGATCTATGCCAGCCAGGAGCGCCACAGCGCCGAGGCGGAGTTCCAACGCCAGATGCAGGCCGATGCGCGCCTGTTGGAGCGGGCCGGCTATGCGGTGACCACTTGTACACGGTTTGGCGACCCAGGCGAGCAGATCGTCGCGTTTGTCGAGAGTCATGCAGTCGATCTGGTTGCCATGAGCACGCATGGGCGGCGCGGCCTCAACCGGCTGATCTTTGGCAGCGTGGCGCACTATGTGGCGCAGCATTTGTCGACGCCGGTGTTGATGCTGTGCGCCGGCGACGCTGAATGAGTTTCTCTCCCGATCCTCCGCCGATCAACGGAGTGTCAAGTAGGGTATCAAGTATAGCGTGGGCCGGGGATAGTGGGGCGGCCCAGGGTAGGAGCGTGCTGTATGACTCAGCATCGGGTTTTGATTCCTTTGGATGGTTCCGACTTCTCACGCGCGATCTTTGACTATGTTCTCAAGTTCTTGCCTGCATCGGAGAACTGTCTCATTCTGCTGCGCGTCGGCGATCCGCCTGAAGGGCATGTGGGCCACCCCACCCGTTTGGCGGCCACGGAGACGCCCCTCAGCATGTATGACACGGCGCATGAGGTCGAGGCGGCCTATCACCCGATCTACGCCAGCCAAGAACGTCTCAGCGCCGAGGCGGAGTTCCAGCGCGAGATGCAGAATGATGCCCGGCGGTTGGAACAGGCCGGGTATCGTGTAACCAGCCATGTGCGTTTTGGCGAGCCGGGCGAGGAGATCGTAGCCTTTGCCAAGACTAACGCCGTCGAGTTGGTGGCGATGACCACACACTGGCGGCGCGGGGTCAACCGCTTGATCTTTGGCAGTGTGGCGCAGTATGTGACGCAGTACCTGTCCATTCCGGTGATGATCGTGCGGGCGGAAGAGGCAGGCTGACCTTGACGAGGTGTGAGACGGGTATCGACGCGGCGCGGAGGCCACTCCGCGCCGCGTCTTGTGTCAGGTCGAGTCCAACCGCCGGCCCCCGCAGCGTAGAACTGTCTAGCCCGGTCTAGGGCCGTCTAGGGCTGAATTTTTGACAAGAGTTCAGCGGACACGGTATAGTGAAACGCGCGCATGGGCGAATAGCTCAGTTGGTTAGAGCGCCTCGCTTACACCGAGGAGGTCGGGGGTTCGAGTCCCTCTTCGCCCACCAGGAGTTAAAGGAGAGGTTGGCGTGACAACCGGGGTTGAACTTGATCGGGTCACGAAGGAAGATTTCGAAGAAGCTCTCCGGGCGATAGCCTCGACGATTAGCAAGTGCGAGAAAATACAGCCAAAATTAAAACAAGGCACTTCTCAGCACACGCTGCTCACGCGCAGGATCAAGGCGCTCTATATCGCATCAGCGTTGATAAAAAGAGAATTAGCTTTGTAAGCAAACGGAACCCTGATTCCAACAATGCAATAACTTCACAAGGGTCACGGTTTATGCTGTGACCTTATTTTTTGCCTTGATCGTGAACCGGTAGGGTGCGGTCCCCTGTGGCCGCCCGTCTGCCAGGTGCGGCCACGGGCAGACACGGCGGCCTGCCCCTGCAATTTGCGAGGCGAAGCAATCGTAAGGATTTACGATCCTTTCCGCGATTCATCCAACGACTCAAAGTCGTTGGATGAATCGCCCTTAGCCTGAATTTGCACTATACACCTGCATCCTGTATAATAGAACGTATGAGCGAATCGCGCTGGACGACCAGCAACAAGGCTGTTTTCAATATTGGCTATCATCTGATCTGGTGTCCGAAATATCGCCGCAAGGTGCTGACCGGCGCAGTCGAAACGGAGTTGCGCCGGTTGCTGACTGAAAAGGCGCAGGGCATTGGCGTGACCCTCGTCAGCCTGGAAGTGATGCCGGATCACGTCCATTTGTTCGTCAAAGCGCCGCCGACGCTGGCCCCGCACTTTATCGTGCAGCAGTTGAAGGGCGCAACAAGCCGCCACTTGCGGCAGATATTCCCACAGCTTCGCAGCCGTATCCCGACGCTCTGGACGCGCAGCTACTACTGCGAATCGGTTGGGCACATCTCGGAAACGACCGTGCGTCAGTACATTGAAGACCAGAAGAACCAGTAGACCATGCAGACGCGCCTCACGCTGAAGTACCGCCTCTATGCCAACCGACGCAACCGCGCGCTTGTCCAGCAGATCGATCTGGCGGGCATCATCTGGAACCACCTCACCGCTTTGCAGCGTCGCTACTACCGGCGGTTCGGCGGCTACATCGGCAAGTGGCGCATGATGAAACACATTGCCAAGCTGCGCAACGGCTGCCGGTCGGAATGGCGCAAGGTCGGCAGCCAGGCGGTGCAGAGCATCGTGGAGCGCCACGATGCCGCCTACCGGCGCTTCTTCGAGTATAAGTCCGGCAAACGCACGCGCAAGGCCGGTGCGCCGCGTTTCCGCAAGGTCAAGCAGTACCCTAGCTTCACGCTCAAGCAGGCGGGCTGGAAGTATCTGGGCGACAACCGCATCCGCATCGGTGCGCACATCTACAAGTTCGCCCTGAGTCGCCCGCTGGTGGGCGAGATGGCGCTGTGCGCCCGTTGCACGATCAAGACGGTCACGGTCAAGCGCGACAAGGCTGGGCGTCTGTTCGTCTGTTTCTCCGTTGTGCAGGAACTTGAGGTAAATGAAACCAGCACGAATCGGATCGGCGGTTTCGACTTCGGCCTCAAAACGTTTCTAACCGACGATGCGGGACGGACGTACCAGTCGCCCCAATTCTTGCGCACGCACCTGGCCGAGATCGCGCGGCTGAATCGGGCGCTGGCGCGTAAGCGCCAAGGGTCTGGCAACCGGCGCAAGGCCAAGCGGCGCTTGGCGTTGGCCCATGCGCGCGTGGCGGACAAACGCCGTGACAGCCACTTCAAGCTCGCCCAGCGACTGCTCGACGAATACGATGTGCTGTGCTTTGAGGATTTGAATATCGACGGCATGAAGCGGCTGTGGGGCCGTAAGGTCAGTGACCTGGGCTTTGCCGAGTTTGTGTCGATCTTGGCAAGCGGCGCGAAACTGCGCGGCAAGACGGTGATCCAGATCGACCGCTTTCTGCCGTCCAGCCAGGTTTGCTCGGGCTGCGGCAGCCGACAGCCCATGTCGCTTGAGGAGCGGGTATTTGCCTGTCGAGCGTGTGGCGCGGTCCTGGATCGTGACCACAACGCTGCTCGCAACATACGGAGTTGGGGCGTCAACTCCGGGGTAGAGGGTGTAAGACGGCTTCATGCTGCTTCCCTTGTCTGATCCCAAGAATCTCACGACTTCAGTCGTGGGAGTACGTCAATACAATGTGCCTCTACAGGAGTATGAACGCGATTTCTTCTAGGCGACCGGCAACCGATCCAGGGACATGCGGTGCGGGGAGACGACAATGACGGGCCAACCTGGCGAAGCTATGGATGTCCAGGCCGAATATCGTAAGCTGCCCGCGGTGGATGCTGTGCTGCGTAGCGAGCAAGCTGCGGCCCTGGCCGGTGTCTATGGCACGGCGCAGGTGGCCGCCATGCTGCGTGAACTGCTGGAAGCGGCCCGCACCGCCATCGGCCAGGGAGACGCCGCACCCGACCCGGATAGCTGGCCCGACCGGCTGGCGGCGCAGCTTGAAGCCGCCTTTCAATCCACCTTGCGCCCGCTGATCAACGCCACGGGCGTGATCGTCCACACCAATCTGGGCCGCGCCCCGCTGAGCGCCGCCGCACTCGACGCCGTGCGCCGTGCGGCCCAGGGCTACAGCAACCTTGAATATGATCTAGACCAGGGCAGCCGCGGCAGCCGCCACGACCACGCCCGCGCCCTGCTGCAAGCGATCACCGGTGCGGACGATGCGCTGGTGGTCAACAACAACGCCGGCGCGGTCTATCTGGTGCTGGCTGCGCTGTGCGCGGGGCGCGAGGTGGTCGTCAGCCGCGGGCAGTTGGTCGAGATCGGCGGCGGCTTTCGTATCCCCGATGTGCTGCGCCAGAGCGGGGCGCGTCTGGTGGAGGTGGGCACGACCAACCGCACACATGGCCGTGACTTTGCCGCGGCGCTGACGCCCGACACCGCCGCCTTTTTGCGCGTGCACAGCAGCAACTTCCGGCAGATTGGCTTTGTGGCCGAGCCGGACTTGGCCGAACTGGCGCAGATGATGCAGGCGCACCGCCGGTCGAACGGCGGCCCGATCGTCCTGATCGACGACTTGGGCAGCGGCACGCTGTTGGATACGCAGCCCTATGGGCTGGCGCGCGAGCCGATGGTGCAGGAGAGCTTGGCCGCGGGCGCGGATCTGGTGACCTTTAGCGGCGATAAGCTGTTGGGCGGGCCGCAGGCCGGGTTGATCGTGGGGCGTCGTGAACTAGTGGAGCAGGTGCGCCGCCACCCGATGGCGCGGGCGCTGCGCGTGGACAAGATGACGCTGGCCGCGCTGGAGGCGACGCTGCGCAGCTATCAGCGCGGGCGGGCGCTGGAAGAGATCCCTGTCTGGCGCATGATCGCAGCGCCGCTTGTCGAACTTCAGGGCCGCGCCGAAGCGTGGCGGGCGCAGTTGGCCGCGGATCTGCCGGATGGAGTCGGCTTGGCGGTGTGGCCGGGGGAGAGCGCAGTAGGCGGCGGCAGTCTGCCCGGCGAGACGCTGCCGACGGCGCTGCTGGCCGTGGGCTGTGCGGCTGCGGAAAGCCGCGCCGCTGCTCTGCGACGCCGGCGCCCGCCGGTGATCTGCCGCATCCAGCGCGATCATCTGCTCTTTGACCCGCGCACGGTGCTGCCCGAAGAGGACGCGGTCTTGCCGGCGGCGCTGCGCGCCGTGTTCGCCACCGCTTGAGCCTGCACGCCGCCTGCGGCGCCGAAACCCGCACCTGCGATCTAGCGTGACCCAGAGGGAACCTGATGCAGACCGTTTACGTCAAATTGGGCGGCTCGCTGCTGACCGACAAGCGCCAGGCCGAAGCCCCGCGCTTGGGGGTGATCCGGCGGCTGGCCGCCGAGATTCAGGCGGCGCGCCAGGCGCGGCCCGACCTGCACCTGGTGCTGGGGCATGGATCGGGAAGTTTTGGGCATCTCTATGGCCGGCGCTATGGCACGCGCGCCGGGGTGCAGACGCCGGAACAGTGGTATGGGTTTGCCGCCACGGGGGACGCGGCGGCGCGGCTCAACCGCATTGTGGTCGCCGCGCTGCTCGAGGCAGGCGTGCCGGCGTGGAGCATTCAGCCTAGCGTGGCGCTGCGCTGCGTAGATGGGCGCATCTGCGCCGGGCCGGAGGCGACGGTGGCCCAGGCATTGGCGCAGGGGCTGACCCCAGTCGTCTTTGGCGATGTGGCATTGGACAGCGTGCGCGGCGGCACGATCGCCAGCACTGAGGAGATTTTTGAATGGCTGGCAGGGGCGCTGCCGCCGGCGCGCATCGTTTTGGCGGGCGAGGTGGCGGGCATCTTCACCGCCGACCCGTTGATGGACGCACAGGCCCGCCTGCTGGCCGAGGTGACACCGGCGAGCTTTGCGGCGGTGCGCCAGGGGCTGGGCGGCAGCCATGGCATGGACGTGACCGGCGGCATGGCGGCCAAGGTGGCGCAGGCCTTGGCTTGGGTCGAGCGCAGGCCGGGGCTAGAGGTGGTGATTTGCAGCGGGTTGACGCCCGGCACGCTGCAAACCGCGCTGTGCGACCCGGCGCAGCCTGTGGGCACGCGCCTGCATGGATAAAGCTTACAAACAGGCTGAGGTCGCGGTTCTAGACTGAAAATGGGCGGGCAGCCGGCGGCGTCTCTGCCCAGCTTTCCCGGATCCATTTGCAGGATGAAGTTTGCAGCGAGTATAATGGGCGCGTGCTTTTCAGCCGAATAGCCGGCCTGCGCTGGGTGGCTTGCTCGGCGCGGTCGAGTGCGGCTGGCGAAAGGTGAACCATGATTCTGACGGTCGTTTCCTTCATTTTAGTCCTGGGGGTCCTCGTCTTTTTCCACGAGCTGGGCCACTATTGGGTGGCGCGGCGCAATGGGATTGTGGTCGAGGAGTTTGGCATGGGCTATCCTCCCCGGCTGGTGAAGCTGTTTCGCTATGATGGTACCGATTTTACGCTCAACCTGATCCCCTTTGGCGGCTTTGCGCGCATGAAGGGCGAGGATATGGGCGATATGACGCCTGGTTCGTTCAACGCCGCCAGCCGCATGGCGCGGGCGGCCACGCTGGTCGCGGGGCCATTGATGAACGCTCTGCTGGCGGTAGTGCTCTTTGCCGCCAGCTTTATGGCCGGGTTCCCGGCGGTGGTAGGCTATCCGCAGGCGATCGCAGTCCAGCCGGGAAGCGCCGCCGCAGAGGCCGGGCTGCAACCCAACGATGTGCTGCTGACGCTGAATGGCCGCCGTGTCTTGGTCAGCGCGTTGGAGGATTTTTCATATAACGTGATGCGCGATGACAGCGCCGCCGGCTCCAGCCCAGAGCTAACTGTTTTGCGTGATGGGCAGGTGATGGCGCTGCCCGTGGCGGGCACGCTGCGCGAGCGCGATCTGCTCGGCGGCCTGGACTATCTGCCGGTGTTGAGCACCGAGGTAACGCTGGTGGTCGAGGACACGCCGGCGGCGCAAGCGGGGCTGCAGCCCGGCGACCTGGTCTATGCCGTGGATGAGACGATCATCAGCCAGAATAACCCGCTCAACGAAGTGATCCAGCAGCACGCGGGGCAGGAAGTGCAGCTTGGGCTGCTGCGCGGCGGCCGGTATATCGTGACGCCGATCACGCCGCGCGCCAACCCGCCCGAAGGGCAGGGGTCGCTCGGTGTACAGATCGGCCCCCAGAGCCAGCTAGCAACGCTGCCGCCGTGGGGTGCGCTGTGGGAAGGGGTGCGCAGCACAGGCGAATATGTGCTGCTGGTGCTGCAACTGCCCGTGCTGCTGGTGATGGGGCAGGTGTCGCCTAGCGACGCCCAGTTGACCGGCCCGGTGGGCATTGCCCAGATGGTGGGGGGCGCGGTCAACGCCACGATGGATACGGGGCTGTGGTTCCCGATCTGGCGTTTGTCGGCGGTGCTGAGCGCGGCGCTGGCGATCACCAACCTGTTGCCGCTGCCGGCGCTAGACGGTGGGCGCTTGCTCTTTATTCTGGTCGAGGCGATTCGTGGCCGCCGTGTGAACCCCGAACGCGAAGGGTTCATTCACATGGTCGGCTTCATGCTGCTCTTGGGCCTGTTGGTCTTGGTGACAGTGCGCGATATCACCACCGCCCAACAGGGGATCGACTGGATCTCGATTCTGGGGCAGTAAGTTGATCACACAACGTGATTTTCGCGCGCACGGGCAATGACCGATCCCTCGGTGAATGTCGCCGAGAACGCTCGGCAGGCGGCGCGCACGCTCCCATCTTCAACTGGTTCCCCCACAACTGCCGGTCTAGGCGCGGGCCTACGCTCGTTGGGCGCGCGCCAGTGTCCCAACTGCGGCGCACATACTTCGGACCACACCAGCGTTTGCCCGGAGTGCGGCGAGAGCTTGCAGCGGCGCGCCAGGAAGATCCGTTGCCTGCGCTGTGGGCAGTCCGCATCGTCGGAGTTGACGCTCTGCCCGCATTGTGGGCGAGAACTGCGGCCTGCGCCGCCGCGCCTGTTGACCTTGGGCGCGCCGGCGGCGTTGGTCGCGCTCTTTCTGTTGGTGATGATCCTGCGCTGGGACAACGGCAACCCGCTAGTCTGGGCGCGCGACCGGCTGGCCGCGGGCTTTACGGTGGTGGGGGAGCGGATCGAGCCGGAGATCGTCTTGGTGGTGACGCCGCTGGCCCCCGACCGCGAGGTCGGCCACGGCGAGGGGCCGGGCGCGGCGCTGGCGATCGAGAGCGCCTACCGCGCCCAGACGCAGTTACAGGGCGCGCCGGCCAACCCGCCTGCATCAGACAACGCAGAGGGCGGCAACACAGAGGGTGGCGGCACGGGAGACGGCAGTGCGCCTGCCGCAGCGGACGGCGCGGCAGTAGTGGACTTGCCGACGGCGACCGCGACCGAAGCGTCTACGGCCACGCCCGAAGCCACGGCTACCCCAGCGCCGACCCAGACGCCGGAGCCGACCGCTACGGCGGAAGCCACGCTTGAGCCTACGCCTGCTACGATCGACTATGTGGTGAGCCGCGGGGATACGTTGGTGACCATTGCTGCACGCTACGATGTCGACGTGGACGAGCTGATGGCCGCCAATGACATTAGCGAGCGCGATGTCTTTGTGATCCAGCCGGGGCAGGTGCTGGTGATCCCGGCGCCGCCCACCCCGACCGCCGAACTGCCGACGCCCACCGTGGAGTCGTCCACGCCGGAGCCGACGCCCACGCCCGACGCAGCGCCCACGGCACGCCCGCAGCCTACGGCCTCATCCTCGCCCAGCTCGGCCCAAGGTGGGATGCGGCTGGAAGCGCCTGTGCTGCTCGGCCCGGCAGATGGGGCGCGGGTCAGTTGTGATGAGGCAGCCACCTTGCGCTGGCAGCGCGTGCCGTTTGTGCGCGACAGCGATAAGTATGTGCTGCATCTGGGTTTTGTCGGCGGGCGCAGCGCGGGCGGCAGCGAGCAGATCGTCTGGATCTTGGCCCAGTCTCGCCCCGTGACCAGCACGGAATGGGCACTGGACAAGAGCCTGTGTGGGCTGGCCCCTGCCCAATACGATCATCAGTGGCGTTGGTGGGTCGAGGTGGTGGGTGATAGCGATGGCAAGCCGGTCCAGGTCAGCCCTGCGAGCGAGACCTGGGGCTTTGTGTGGGAATGAGATAGAGTTTTATGGCAAAACACCGCAGACGGCGCGACCCCAATCGCCAAGACGAACCCAAAAAGCCGCGCCGGTCGCAGCCCGACGCCGGCGGCGAGAGCTTCGACAGCAGCCGCTTTGAGCGCGACCAGTATAACAGTGACCCGCTTGACGACAGCCTTGACGACGAGGACCTGCGCCGCCTGGCCGAAGCCTTGGGCGATGAGTTCGAGGTCGTGGGGCCGGAGGATGAGGGCGACTTGGAGACGGCCTTCATCGTCCAGACCATCATGCCCACGGTTTCGCTCGAAGACCTGTTGAACCGGCTGATCCACCAGGAGGGCGTGCCGCCCCTGGAGGAATTGTACGCGCTGTCGGACCTTTCGCTGCAAGGCGCCGACCTGCTGCGCCGGCGGTGGGAGCGCATCCCCGTGCAGCGGCGGCGTGCGGTGGTCGCCGAACTGGTGGCGCTGGCCGATGACGATCTGTTTTTGCTGCTGGGGCGCATGTTGCGCGTGGCGTTGAGCGACAGCGATGCCCAGGTGCGGCAGACCGCAGTCAAGGGGCTGTGGGAAGACGGGCAGCCCGACCTGATCGGGCCGCTGGTGCAACTGTTGCACAACGACCCGGAGATCGGCGTACGCGCCGCCGCGGCCACAGCCTTGGGCGGTTTTGTGCTGGCGGGCGAGTTGGAGGAACTTGACACCGCGCTCGCCATGCGCGCCGAAGAGGCGCTGTTGGGCATCCTGACCGACACCGCCCAGCCGTTGGGGGTACGCCGCCGCGCCCTGGAGAGCATCGCCTATTCGGGGGAGGCGGGCGTGCGCCAGTTGATCGAGGACGGCTACTATTCGCCCGACGAAGCCATGCGCGTGAGTGCCGTCTTTGCCATGGGGCGCAGCGCCGATGTACGCTGGCGCGGGCTGGTGCGCGCTGAACTGCAGAATCCATCGGCGGCCATGCGCGCCGAGGCGGCCTTTGCGTGCGGCGAACTGGAGGCGCACGGTGCGCTCAACGACTTGCTGGCGCTGCTTGACGACCTGGAGCCGGCGGTGCGCCGCGCCGCCATCTTTGCCCTGGGGCGTATCGGCGGCAGCGACGCGCGCGATGCGCTGGAAGCAGTCATGCTGAGCGATCACGGCGAGGAGGCCGAAGCCGCCGAGCAGGCCTTGGAGGAGATGGCCTTCTACGCCGATCCCGAGGCGGTTTCGCTCTTTGACGAGTCCGAAGACGAAGACGCCGAGTGGGAAGAAGATGCCGACGCTTGGTACGATATGGACGACCGCGAGCTGGGCGAGTATGACATGGGCGAGTATGACATGGACGATGATGGCGCAGACGGCGATGAAGAGTACGACCCTGACGCGGACGGCGAGTAGACGGCTGTGAACCTCAAACTGAAGCGCCTGGTGCGGACCAGCAGTTCAGAACAATATGCGCTGTTTGACCTCGACCAGGTGGACGAGGAAGACCAGTTGCCCCTGACCATCGGCAAACTGGACTTGCATTACACGGGCGAGGGGGTCTATGGCACGATTCTGTTGTGGAATGAGACGACGCGGCAGTTGAAGCCCACTCAGCGTCAGGCGTTTATCTATGCGCTGCTCGACGAGATCAGCCAGCCGATGGGCGTGCCCAACGAGTATGTGGTCGAGTTTTTTGCGCCGACGCTCGACCAGTATGAGGTCTTTCACAACGTGGGGCTGGGCGATGAAGAGGACGCGGTGGGCATCGAGCCGGCCCACGGCGCGATGGAGGATCTACCCAAGCGCAACGGGCCGGTTGCCAAACAAAGCTGACGCCTGCCTGGTGCATGTTCATCTTTCAGACGCTTCTGCCCATCTTTGTCGAAACGGTGCTGCCGGTCTTTTTGGTGGCGGCAGCGGGGTATCTCTTGGTCTGGAGAATGCCCATGGATGGGCGTTCGCTGGGCCGGCTGCTCTTCTGGCTTGCTACCCCGTCGTTGGTCTTTCGCAGCCTCTATCAGATGGAGATCGACTTTGAGGCCCTGCGCCAAGTCGTGGTCGTGGCGGCGGCGGTGACGGTGACGGCGGGGGTTTTGGGGTGGGCGGTCGGTTTTGATCAGGATCGGCGGCGGCGTGCGGCGATCATCTTGACCAGCGCGGTGTCGAACAACGGCAACATGGGGATTCCCATCTGTTTTTTCGCCTTCGGCCAACCGGGGCTGGCGCTTGGCTCGCTCTATTATGTGGTCAGTTCGTTTTTGAGCAATACGGTCGGCGTGGCGGTTGCCTCGTCGGGGCAGACGGCGCTGCGCCAGGCGTTGGGCAACAGCCTGCGCGTGCCCATGATCTATGCGGCGACGGCGGGGCTGCTGTTGAACCGGCTGGGCGGGGAGCTTCCGCAGCCGCTCTTTCGCGCCGTCGATCTGATGGCGGATGCCGCCATCCCTGGGATGTTGGTGCTGCTGGGGATTCAGCTTCACGCCGCGCCCTTGGGCCAGGGGCACGGCATCATCCTGCGCAGCGCGGCGATCCGGCTGCTGGTCGCGCCGCTGCTGGCATGGCTGCTCACGATGCTGCTGGGGGTGGAGGGAGTCGAGCGCAACGTCATCATCCTGCAGGCCGCCATGCCCACAGCGGTGATGAGCGCCGTTTTGGCGACCGAGTATGACGCCGCGCCCAAACTGGTGGCGACGGTGATCTTTGTGACAACCGTAGCGAGCATGGTCACCTTATCGGTGGTGCTGTGGTTTTTGCTGTAGCCACGCGCTGCGCCGGGCGCACCCATGGCCCACAGGAGAAGTCGAATGGCTGACATAGACCAGGATGCGGAGTTCCACCGTCTCTTAAATGAAAGCGCCCAGTTGCTGGTGCAGAACCGTCCGGGAGAGGCGGTGGAGCGGCTGCTGGCGCTCTACGAGAGCGCCCCGCAACATCCCGACGTGTTGATCAACCTGAGCGGCGCTTATATTTTGCAGCGGCGTTGGGACAAGGCGGTGGCGCTCTTGATCCGCGCCGTGGATCTTGTCCCGGACAACGCTATGCTGTGGATGAATTTGGGTGCAGCGCAGTTGGGCCGGCTGGAGACATCCGGCCCGCGCCAACAGGAGCGCGCCATTCAGGCGTATGAGAGGGCGCTGCAGATCGACCCGCAAGCGCCGAATGTACATTATCACCTGGGGTTGATCTATAAAGAACAGGGCGAGTTGAACCGGGCGGGCGCATTTTTCCAGCGTGCCCTGGAGGTCAACCCCGCCGACCGCGACGCACGCCGCTGGCTGGATCGCATGGCCCAACTCCTGCAGGAAGCGCAGGCGCAGGACGCGGACGACCCGCCCCTGGCTGAGGATGCGGGGCAGGACGATGGAGGGGTGGCATGAGTTCAGAGTATTCGGGCATAGCCGGACACGGCGATTCACTCGCGCCTGCTGTTCCGCCGTGGCCGGTGGAGCAGCCGCACCGCTGGCGTGAGAACCCGGAGCGATTGGCGTGGGTTGTGCTGTTGTTGAGCTTTGCGCTCTTTGTCTTTTTGGCGGTGACTATCCCGCTGGTGGTTAATTACACGGTTCGTTTTGCCACGACCGCCCAGGAAGCGCGGCTGGAGCCGACCCTGGGGACGCTGCTGCTCTATGCTAACCCGGCAGCCGAAGCGGTGGCGGTGACCGATGTGCGTGAGGGGATCGCCGAAGGCAACCGCATTGTGGCGGGCGACGATGCCACGCAGGGCACGCTGGCGCTTCTGGGCATGGCGCCGGAGGAGGTCTTGGGCAGCGTCCAGTTGTATGCCGGCACGGCATTGGACGTGCTGCGTATCCGCCGCCCGCTCTTTGCGCACAGCGCCGAACCCTATCAGGCGCGCCTGCGTCTGGAGCACGGGCAGGCGCGCATCTTCTCGAACAGCGGCGAGGGACGCCCGCTGCATGTGGCCTTGGAGACGCCCCACGGGGTGATCGAACTGGCCGCAGGCAGCTATCAGGTGTCGGTCAACCCCGAACGGACGGACATTACGGTGCGCTCCGGCCAGGCGATCCTGACTCACCTGAACAACGGCTCGATCACGGTGAACGGCGGGCTGCGCGCCTGGATGACCGCCGACGATTTTGCGCACGACCCTGAATCGGCGGCGCATAACTTGCTGGTCAACGGCGATTTCTCCGAGCCGATGCTCAACGCCTGGCAGAGCTATGTAATCGCCGATAATGTGATCCCCGGCAGCGTGCGCATTGTCGAGCGCGAGGGTCGCCGGATCGCGCACTTTATTCGCCAAGGCGAGGAGAATGTGCCCACCGAGGTGGGCATTACGCAGCAGGTGGAAAAGGATATCAACGTCTATGACTCGCTGCACATCCAGTTGGATGTCAAATTGCTGCACCAGAGCTTGACGGGCGCGGGCTATCTGAGTTCGGAGTTCCCGCTGCGCGTGGAGATCACCTACACCGATATTTACGGCAAGGTGTTGACTTGGGGGCATGGTTTCTATTACCGTGACCCGGATAACCCAAACTGGCGCATCATCGACGGCGAGAAGATCCCGCCTTA
Source organism: Caldilineaceae bacterium (assembly GCA_020845455.1). Taxonomy (GTDB): domain Bacteria; phylum Chloroflexota; class Anaerolineae; order Caldilineales; family Caldilineaceae; genus QEUY01. The sequence continues at coordinate 9,006 of JADLFO010000198.1, read as the reverse complement.
TATCTGGTATACCTACGAATCGCCCAACCTCATCGAACTGCTGCGCGAGACGCGGCCCGCACGGCTCAACAGCGTGCGCATTTATGCCAGCGGCTGGAACTATCAGAGCATGGTCAGCGAAGTCTATCTCACGGTCGAGTAGGCTAGGGGTGCGTGCCGGCTTTGCCGCGCCCGCTGCGGCTTCTCGGCGGTCTGCCCGGCTGCGCTGGGCGTGGGTCGCGGCGGCGTGCCTGCTCTATCTGATCCTGGCGGGCTATCAACTGGGGCTGCCCGGCCTGCACTATGATGAGGCCAAAGAGGCGGGTGTCAACGCCGTCGAACTGCTGACCGGCGGCCCGGTGACGGCCTTTCGCGACGCCGCAGTGCCGATCGGAAGGCTGCGGCTTCCCTTGATGGTACAAGATTACATCGGCGCGCTCAACGTCTATCTGGCGCTGCCTTTTTTGGCGCTGACGGGGATCGGCGTGCCCAATCTGCGCGCCCTGAGCGTGTTGACCGGGCTGGCCGCGCTGCTGCTGATGGCGCGTGCGGTCAGCATTTGGCAGGGCGACCCCGCCCGGCAGCGGGGCGAGCCGGCGTGGGCCGCGGTCGCTGCCGTCTGGCTGCTGGCTGCCTCGCCGAGCTTTGTCTTTTGGAGCCGCCAGGGCATCTTTGTCACGAATCTGATGCAGCCGCTGGTCTGGTGGATGATCGGGCAGGGGCTGTGGTGGTTACAGACCGGGCAGCGGCGAAGTCTGGCGCTGACGGGGTTGGCGGCGGGGCTGGCGCTCTATGCCAAACTGCTGGCGATCTGGGTGGTGGGGCCGTTTGGGCTGCTGCTCGCCGCGGCCTGGTGGCAGCGCAGACGGGCGGGGCACGCGCCCCGGCTAGACGCAGCGGGGCTGGGCCTAGCAGCGTTGGCGCTAGTAATCCCGCTGCTGCCGCTGCTGATCTTCAACTGGCAAACAGGCGGCGTCTGGACGGCGCTGGCGGGCAACGCCGGCGAGAGCTATTACGGCGTTGACAACTTGGACTTGGCGCACAATGCCCAGGTGCGGCTGGCGCAGTTGGGCCAGAGCCTGCGCGGGGATCAGTTCTGGTATCTGGGCGGGCAGGCGGCGAATCCCTTAGCGCCCTGGCTGGCGCTGGCCGCGATCGGGCTAGGGGTCGTAACGCAGCCGCGGCGTATGCTGCCCGCGCTGGCGCTGTTGGCCGCGGCCTTTGCCGCCAGCCTGTTTACGATCAGCGACCTGTTTGTGACCCATTACGCGCTCCTGCAGCCGCTGGTCATCGCCGTGGCCGCAGGGGGGCTTGGGAGCTGGCTGGCAGCCGGCAAGTCGCGGCGATGGCTGGCGGGCGCGCTGATCGTGTTGTGGCTGCTGTTCGACCTGCGCGCCACGCTGCTCTATCATCGGGCGCTGGCCGCCAGCGGCGGGCTGAGCGACCATTCGGACGCCAGCTATCATCTGGCCTACTATTTGCGCTATCAAGGGCTGGGCGCGCCGGTGGCGCTCGATTGGGGCATCGATGCGACCGTGCGCTACCTGAGCGAAAACAGCGTGCGCCCCATCGAGATCTTTGGCTATGGCTCGCCCGCCGCGCCGGATGCCGAGTTTGGGGCGCGGCTGGCGCAGTTTCTGCCCAACCCAGACAACGTCTATCTGCTGCATGCGCCGCAGCAGACGGCCTTTGCGGGCCGCCGCGAGGCGTTTATGGCCTCAGCGCAGGCCGCGGGGTTGGAGGCGCGCCCCCTGGAGGTCTTTACCCAGCGCGACGGTACGCCGCTCTTTGAGGTATGGCGGGTGAGTGGGCAGTAGGGAAACGATATATCGTTTCCCTACTGCCCACTGCTTCTCTTTTGCCCGCGCAGGATTTGTTGACATATATGTTGACGCGCCGCCAGAGGAATGGTAGAATGCGGCACAAACGTCCAGCGTGTGACCAGGGCGCTTACGCCATCTCATGACGACAGGATCGGCCTGTGCAAGTGCTTGAACGTGAATTTAGCGCCACCCAACCGTTAGCCCCTGAGCAAAAGGAGCCGAGGCAGGCCTATCGTACGCGCCTGGCGCTGCAGCCGCGTATGCCGCGTACGACCCTGCAGGCGCTGCTGCTCGTGGTGCGCGCCGAGACCGCGCCGGCGCTGGTCATGCCCGTGTTGGTGGGGACGGCGCTGGCCTGGTGGGAGACGGACGTCTTTAACTTGGCCGCCCTGGTCATGGCGCTGGTCGGGCTGTTGATGAGCGGCTGGGGCTATGCCGCCCTGCGCGACCATGCGGACTACTGCTTTGCATTGCAGCCCGGTGCGCGCCTGCTCTCCGAGCCGCTGGTGAGCGGCTGCGGGCTGATGCAGCGTGCGATCCTAAAGCCGGCGACGGTGCGTGATCTGGGCCGCATTCTGCTGGCGATCGGCGCACTGTGCAGCCTTTGGCTGGCGCTGATGGCGGGCTGGCCGGCCCTCTTTTTCACCGGTTTGAGCTTCTTAATCTTGTGGACCACCGTTCTGTTGCCGCTGCGCTATGGGCTGCGCGGCTGGGGGCTGGGCGAGGCAGGCATTTTTCTGGGGCTTGGCTTGCTGCCGCTGTTGGGCAGCTACTATGTGCAGGAGCAGACGCTCTCGCCGCTGCCGCTGATCATTGGTGTGCCGTTTGCCCTGTTGACCACGCTCTTTTTCTTCAACTACAACGCCGTCCACTTCCGGCGCGATTGGCTGATCCACAAGCGCACGCTGACGGTGAACTTGGGCTTGGCGCGCTCGCTCGACATCAGCGCGCTGACGACGGTGCTGGCGCATATCGGGATTTTGCTGGGCGTGGTGCTGACCGATCTGCCGCTCGGCGGGTTGGTGACGCTGGCTGCGCTGCCGTTAGGGTTGGGGGTCTTTGCCCAACTGGAGCGCACCTCGCTCAGCGTCGAAACGTGTCTGCAGGTCTACCGCACCAGCGTGCATGCAGTGGCGCTGGCGGGGAGCTTGTTCTGCGCCAGCCTGCTGCTCGATAAACTGTTCTAGCATCTCCTTGGGGGCGGTTGAACCGCTGCCCCGGCCTAGTGTGATACCCTTGTCATCGACCGCCGACTTGTGCCGCTGCCGCCGTTTCTGTCCAACCTCTTTAAAGGTTCGAGCCGCGCCCGGCCGCCTATCGGCGCGACCTCTTTAACGCGCAAAATCTTCTTTGACCTGACCCAAGAATGCCGCGACTATGCCGCCGAACTGGCGCGGCATGAGCAGTCGCGCGTCAGCCTCAAACACTGCCACGACTTTAACGCTTGGCTGGGTCGCATCAAATCCTATGAGCGGGTGGGGCCGGCGCTGGCGACCTTGGCTCCGGCGCGGCCTGTCTCGCGCATGCAGGTCATGGTGCTGGCTGGGGTCTTGGGGCTGATCCTGCTGCTGGCGCTGCCGGGCCAGGTGGAGCGCGGGTTGAGCAGCGCTTTTTCTTACGGCTACCTATTCAGCCTATTGATGCTCTATTTTGTGCCCGAACGGCTCTACGGAACGACCATCGAACTGCTGGAGGCCAAGGTGCTGCGCGTGGTGGATGCGTTGGATCAGATCCACCACGCCGAGGAGTTGGGCTTTACGGAAGCCGCCTATTTTCGCGTTAAGGAGAATTTGGAGACGGCGCGCCGCGAACTGCGCGAGCAGATCGACCTGGCGCACCGGCGCTGGGGCTGAGGCCCGGCCGCCTAGTGTTGTTGCGGAATGTGCGGTAAGAAAACCGCACCTGCAAGCAAGTGTGCGGTAAGGAAACCGCACTACATCTCCCCTCTGCCTTAGCGTCCTTTGCGCTCTTTGCGGTTGATAATTCCCCTACAGCCGGGCGAAGATGTCACGGTAGGGCTGCGACGCGGCCAGCAGCTCTTCATGCGTCCCCACGGCGGCCACGCGCCCGCGGCGCAAGACGACGATTTGGTCGGCCCAGCGGATCTGCGAGAGGCGGTGGGTGATCAGAATGGTGGTGCGCCCGCGCGTGGCGGCCTCGATGGCGCGCTGGATCTGGTCCTCGGTGGCGCTGTCGATGGCGCTGGTGGAATCGTCCAAGATCAGGATGGCGGGGTCGGTGAGAAAGGCGCGCGCCAGGGCGATGCGCTGGCGCTGCCCGCCCGAGAGCGTGACCCCGCGCTCCCCCACGACCGTCGTATAGCCGTCGGGAAAGCTCAGGATAAAGTCGTGGGCCTGGGCGGCGCGGGCCGCGTCTTCGATCTCGGCCTGGGTGGCGTCAGGTCTGCCAAAGGCGATGTTTTCGGCGATGGTGCGGCTGTAGAGAAAGATGTCCTGTTCGATGATCGAGATCTGGCGGCGCAGCGCAGCCAAGTTCCAGTCGCGCACGTCCACGCCATCGACCCGGACGCGGCCTTGCTCCACATCGTAGATGCGGTTAATCAGCTTGGCGACCGTGCTTTTGCCTGCGCCGGTCTGCCCCACCAGCGCCAAGGTCTTACCCGCCTCCAGCGCAAAGCTGACATCGGTCAGCGCGGGGCGGGCGGCCCCATCTGCGACGCCGCCAAGGGTATAGCGAAAGGTGACTCCCTCAAAGCGGACTGCGCCGCGCATGGGGGCCTGGTAGCCCTGCGGGTTGTCGTCTAGGTCGGTCTCGGCGGTGATCAGTTCAAGGATACGCCGCGCGCTGGCGACCCCCGACGAAACCTGCGAATAGGCAAAGAGCGAGATGTTGGTCGGGAAGGTGAAGAGGCTGACCAGCCCCATATAGGCCACAACATCGCCCACGCTGATAGCGTCGCGCTGATAGAGCGTGAGCGCATGCCAGAAGGCCAGCCCCATGGCGATCCCCAACAGCAGCAGCGGCAGATAGCGCGCCTCGACACGCCCTTGGTTGACAAAGGCGTCGCGCACCTCAGTCGCCAGCTCGATGAAGCGCCGGCTCTCTTCGTCCTCCTGGGCCGCGCCCTTGATGGTTTCGATCCCCTCCACGGCTTCGGTCAGGCCGGCGTTCATGGCCCCAAAGTGGGTGCGCACCGCCGTGGTGGCGGGCCGCAACTGGCGCAGGTAGAAGACCATGGCGACCAGATAGGCGACGCAAAAGGCCAGCGGGGTGGCGATCAGCGCGGGGTGGATGCCAGGCGCGGCGAAGATGGGCACGATCAAGAAGTTGCCGGAGCCGATGACCAGGCTTAGCCCAGGCGCGATCATCAAGGCCAGTTCGCGCACGTCGTTGGTGGCGCGCGCCATCACCTCGCCGGTGGGGCGCAGGTCGTGGAACCCCATGCTCTTGCCCAACAGCGACGCATACAGCTCTTGGCGCGCATCGCGTTCCAGCCGTTGGCCCAACACTTCGCTGCCGAAGTTGCGCGCCATCTGCAGCCCAAAGCGCAGCACCTGGGTGCCGACCAGCGCCAGCGAGGCCCAGAGCAGCGGGCGCAGGCTGGGCTGGTCGCCGGTGATGGTGTCGAAGGCAAAGCCGGTGTAGAAGGGGATCGCCGCCGCGCTGATGGCGTTGCCCGCCGCGCCGATCAGGATGCCGGCGATCAGGAGCTTGTGCCGCCTGAGGTGCGACAGGATCCAGCGGATTGGCCCGCGCACATCGGTCTGCCAAGGGTGATCAACCACAAATTCGCTGCGTGCCATACCGGGGCTGCTTTCCATCAAGATCGGCGTATCGAGCCGATGGGTTAGGCGTCTGCCCTATATAATGCAGCCTACATGATACAGAATGTGAGCAGACGCCCAAATTCCTTGGTGGCTGGTGTAAGTTTCTCGAAAAGTTGACAAGCGGGGAGTGGTTGCATATACTGGGACTACCCTTCGGCACTTTTCCTCCGTCGGACGTTTTGATCAGATTCCCTATCTCTGGATTGCGATTGGATTTGCGACTGAGCTACGCCTTGGTTTGTGGCGTGGAGAAGTGATCGTTATGACGCAGGTAACCGAGCCGGGTATCCCCCGAAGTGGAGTTCTGCAGCGGCTGCGCGCCGTCAATATCAGAAACATCGTCTGGCCGCCGTCATCGTCGGAAGGCGATTATTGCATTCAGGCTGATGTGGGGCTGCAGCGGCTGCACGCACCCTACTGGCTGTGTGTGCTGGCGTGTACCGGCTTCCTGATTTTTGCGCAGGTGGTCGAGTATACGCTGCGCGGCGCGGCGCTGGAAGATTTCTTGGTTGTAGAACGATGGCCGCGGCGCCTAGCCGTGCCCTTGGTCTTTCTCTATATCTTGGTGGCGCTGCCCATGCTCAAGACTTTTACCGTCGAAGCCTTGACCCAACTGCGCCCGGTGGTGCGTATCCCCGACAAGGACTATGATGTCTTTATGCGGCGCATGGTCTGTATTGACCTACGGCTGGACCTGTTTTTGCTGCTGGCGTCGACCTTCTCAGTGGTGTTGCTGTTGGCGGTGCTGGGGCTGCCCACCCCAATGGGGAACGGGGTGACTTATCTGCCTGGGGTGTGGTGGCAAGCGGGGACGATCCTGCTGGGCTATTCCTTATTGGGGTGGGTGCTGCTGCTGCTGCTCTTTTCCAGCATTCGCCTGGGGACCGGGCTGGGCGATCTGGCGCAAAAGCCGCTTACCGTCAACGTTTTTGACCCGACCCACTTGCTGCCTTTCGGCCAGTTGAGCTTGCGCCACAGCCTGACCTTGGTCGGGTTGATCTTGGTGCTGATCATCCCGCTGGGCCGGCCTACCGAGATGATCGATTACTTGGTGATCGTCGAACTTTCACTGGGCAGCGTTTTGTCGTTGATCTTGCCGCTGCGCGGGGTGCGTGTGCAGATCCGGCGCGCCAAGACGCTTGTCCTCCACCATCTGTCCGACCAGTTCTACCGGATTCAAACAAACTTGGTCAACGCTCAGAAGTTGGAGCGCGCCGAGTTGGAGACGCTGTCCAAGAATGCGGGCGATCTCGATCAACTGCGCCGCTTTGTTTTAGCTACACCGGTCTGGCCGTTCCGTAACATGGCCGCCACTGTGCGCGCCGTCTTGACGGCCATGAGTCCCCTGCTCTATTTTCTGGTGACGGAATTGATGCGCACCTATTTCCTGCCCTTGCTCACCGGATGACAGCATCTATTCGCTCTGTCACCCGGTGAGCCTAGCGGCGGCATCGTTTGCCGAACTTGGGTTATTCCGCTCCCCAGGCTGCGTTCATGCCTTTGTTGGCCTGGGCGGCCATATTCTCCAGCGCCGTGTCGCTGCCCTTGAACTCCTTCGCCCGCCTCAATTGCTCTCCATTCAATGTAATGCCCAATTCCCTGGCGGCGGACTCCGGGTTGGCGGAGAATCGCTGTCTATAACCCGCATCCGACATCAACTTGCCCGCCAATTTCTTGAGTTCATCGCTGCTTGCCATGGTTGCCTCCTAAATGTGTTGTGCGATCATACGCCGAATATCAACTGCTGGGCCGCCTCTACAGCCTGGCGCGCCGACTTTGCCAGCGTGTCTTGGGCGGCGAGCACGGTAGTGTGGTACCAATCAAGATAGGCGATGAGCGGAGGGCAGGCCGTCGCCGCGGCTTGCGCTTGGGCCACGTCCAGATGGCGCAAGGCGTGGTCGAAATAGGCGCGGCCTGCGCTGCCCAGAAACAGTTCTTCATAGACATGTTGCCGGCTGCGCTCGCGCTGGTCCAGCGTTTGGCGAGCGGGGGAGGCGAAATGGACAAAGGCATTGTAGCGGCCCGCTTCCACATCCTCGCGCCAGTCATGGACATGGTCGAGCAGGACGGCAGCCACATGCAGATGGTCGAGCGCGGTGGCGAGCGACGCGACCAGGTCGCTGCGCCGGGCGAGGCAGGCAGCGGCGGCGCAGCAGATCTTGAGCGGTGCGGCGCGATGGGCCAACGGCCCCGGTTCGGCCTGCAGCAGGGCGGCGAACTCCATCTCCGGCATACGATTGCTGACCGCCAGCGCGTGCAGCCATTGGGTCAGATAGTCGTCGAACCAGCGCCAGAAGGGGGCTGAGGCTTCAAACAGGGGCAGGTAGTGCTCAATCCACTGCTGATGGAGGGCGGCCCCTAGGCAGATGGCGGCGGGCAAGGTAACCGGGGGGAGGCCTTCGTCGACGAGCTTGTCTTGGAGGCAGACGAAGATCAGCCCGGTGACGTTGGCCTGGACAAGCGCCTGGGTGGTCTCCAGCGGCAGCGCATAGCTTTCGCCGAGCCAGCGCGGCAGATACCATTCCAACTGCCATTGGGGGGGCGACAGTTTGACCAGCAGCCGCGCGCCCAGGTCAGCAGCGTCTTGTGGAAGATGCACCCACGCGGCCAGGGTGCGCGCGGCGACAGCTTGCATGTCTGAATCGAGGTGGCTGAGGTTGGATTGCATCAATATCTCAGTGCAGCCCAAAAACGTCCAGGTCATGCTGGAAAGGGTAGGAGCACAGTATGTCTGACCTGGACATGCTTTTATTATGCCATTGGATGTCAAGTGCTGATAGACATAAGATGGTAAAGCTGTCAAAGTTGTGAGCCAAATGACATGATTGACAGCCGGCGTGCGGGCTGAGCTGGTCAGCATTGCCTAGCGTCGCCTCGGCTATCTGGCTGCGCCGGCTGCGGGGGTGGCTTACCGGCCGCGCACGGTGCGCGCCGCGTCCAGCGCCGCTTGGATCAGACGGCCGCGGTCGGGCAGGGGCGCGGCGGCGCTCGCGGGGTCCAGGAGACGCAGCCAGATCAGAAATTCCACATTGCCCGCCGGGCCGAGCAGCGGCGACGGGATCAGTCCGCCCACCGATAGCCCCAACTCGTCCGCCAGGGTCCAGACCTCTTCTAGGACGCGGCGATGGGTTTGCCGGTCGTGTACCACGCCGCCTTTGCCCACATCCTCCTTGCCCGCCTCAAACTGGGGTTTGATCAGCGCGATCACCTGCGCCGTGGGGGTCAGCAGGCGCAGCGTGGGCGGCAGCACCAGCGCCAGGCCGATAAAGCTGGCGTCGATCACCGCCAACTCGGCGCGCACGCCGTCGGGCAGCGCATCCAAATGGCGGATGTTGGTGCGTTCCAGCGCAACCACGCGCGGGTCGCTGCGCAGCTTCCAGGCCAACTGCCCATAGCCCACGTCGATCGCATAAACG
>JADLFO010000197.1 GCA_020845455.1 Caldilineaceae bacterium | reverse complement strand
GCATCGGCGACCGGCTCCTCCAGCGCAGCGGCCAGCACCTCGTCCACCGTGTCCACCAAGATGAACTTTATCTGGCCGCGCACGGTCTCCGGCACGTCGTCGAGGTCGGCCTCGTTTTGCTTAGGCAGGATCACGGTGGTCAACCCTAGACGGGCCGCGGCCAGCACCTTTTCTTTTAGCCCGCCGATGGGCAGCACCTTGCCGCGCAGCGTGATCTCGCCGGTCATGCCCACATCGGAGCGCACGGGCCGCCCGGTGAGCAGGCTCGCCAGCGCCGTCGCCATGGTGATGCCCGCACTGGGGCCGTCCTTGGGGATGGCGCCGGCGGGGATGTGCAGATGGAGATCCGACTTGGCAAAGAAGTCGGGGTCGATGTCGAGCGAAGCGGCGCGGCTGCGGATGTAGCTGAGCGCAGCCTGGGCGCTCTCTTTCATCACATCGCCCAACTGGCCGGTGAGGGTGAAACCCTTGCTGCCCGGCACGCGCGTCGCTTCGAAGAACATCACATCACCGCCCGTCATCGTCCAGGCCAAGCCGGTGGCGACGCCGGGCAGTTCGGTGCGCTCGGCGATCTCTTCGCGATGGAATTTGCGCCGGCCCAGATAGAGCGGCACGTCGGCGGCATCGACCACGGTCTTGCCGTCTACTTCGCCTGCCGCGACCTTGGCCGCGATCTTGCGGCAGATCTTGCCGATCTCGCGCTCGAGGTTGCGCACGCCGGCCTCGCGCGTATAGCCCTGGACAATGGCGTGCAGCGCGGCCTCGGTGAACTCCACCTCGCCCGCCTTCAGCCCATTCTCCTTGATCTGCCGCGGGATCAGATAGCCCTGGACGATCCTGACCTTTTCTTCCTCGGTATAGCTGCTGAGTTGGATGATCTCCATGCGGTCTTGCAGCGGGCCGGGGATGGTGTCCAGCACATTGGCGGTGGTGATGAACATGACCGGGCTGAGGTCAAACGGCACATCGAGATAATGGTCGCGGAACTCGCGGTTCTGCTCGGGGTCCAGCACTTCCAGCAGGGCGCTGCTGGGGTCGCCGCGAAAGTCGCGGCCCAGCTTGTCCACCTCGTCGAGCATAAAGACGGGGTTCTTGCTTTCGATGCGGCGCAGGCTTTGGATGATACGCCCCGGCATTGAGCCGATATAGGTGCGGCGGAAGCCGCGGATCTCGGCCTCGTCGCGAATGCCGCCCAGCGCCAGCCGCACGAACTTGCGGTTCATGGCGCGGGCGATGCTCAACCCCAGGCTGGTCTTGCCCACGCCGGGCGGGCCGACAAAACAAAGCACCACGCCTTCGCGCTCGCGGCGCACCTTGTCGCGCAAGTCTTCTTCTTCGCCCTCGCGCTTGCGTTCGGCGCGCAGCTTGCGCACGGCCAGAAACTCCAAGATGCGCTCTTTGATATCGTGCAGCCCGTAGTGGTCCTCGTCGAGCACCTGGCGGGCGTGGGCGATGTCCAGGTTATCTTCGGTGGTCTGCTGCCAGGGCAGGCTGACCATCAGGTCCAAATAGGTTTTGATGACGCTGTATTCGGCGGCCTGGATCGGCATGCGCCGCATACGGTCCAGCTCGCGGCGCGCCTCTTTCTCGGCCTCCTCCGACATGCCCGCGGCGGCGATGCGCTCTTCCAGTTCGCGGATATCGGCGGCCTGTTCGTCGTCTTCGCCCAGTTCTTTTTGGATGGCCTTGAGCTGTTCGCGCAGAAAGAAATCGCGCTGCATGCGCTCCATCTCGCCCTGGGCTTCAGACTGAATCTTGCGGCCCAACTCCAGCACTTCGACTTCTTTGTGCAGCAGTTGGGTCAGACGCAGCAGCTTGTCATAGATGCTGTCCATCTCCAGCAGGCGCTGGCCTTCTTCGGCGTTGAGCCGCATGCTGCTGGCGACGAGATAAGCCAACTGGCGCGCGTTCTCCACATTCATCGCCATGACCGTCAACTCGTCGGGCATCTGCGGTTCCAGGTCGATCAGTTTGCGAAACTGCTCCTGCACGGCGCGCATGATGGCCTCGAGTTCGATGTTCTGCTCCATGGCTTCGGGCAGCACCTCGACGCGGGCGCGCAGATAGGGGTCTTCCTGGACATATTCGATGACGCGGATGCGCTCCAGCCCCTGCACCAGCAGGCGAATGGTGCCGTCCGGCGTGCGCAAGACGCGATGCACCTGGGCCGCGGTGCCGATCTGATGGATCTGGTCCGGGCTGGGTTTTTCGATGTTCTCGTCTTTGCTGGTGACCAGAGCAATGATTCGGTTTTCGGGCAGGTTGTCTTCCACCAGCTTGATGCTGCGCCGCTGGCCGATCGGCAGCGGCAGCCACATCATCGGATAGACCACCACCCCGCGCAGCGGCAGCACCGGCAGATCATCCGCCGGGATCGCCTCGGTCTTTTCGGGTTCGAAGTTGTAACGCTCGATATATTCTTCGGATTCGTAGAGGACCTGGTCTTCGTCGCTGTCCTCCCACTCTTCCATATCAAAATCCATGTGGTCCTGTGCCATAGTGTTCGTAACTAGTTCTGGCCGGGGTGTCCTTCACCGCCGGTCGCCTGCTGCGGTACGTCCCTTGAGTCTACCATAGTTTACACGCGTCCTGTGTTTGTGTTCTGTATGACTCACGCCCAAGCAAGTACGGCGCTACTTCTTGAAACGCTACCTCTCGAAATACTGGGCGCGCATGCGTTTGAGAAAGTCGATCGATTGGCGCATCTCGTCCATGCCGTCCATGCCGTCTTCGATGCTGACCCAGCCGTCATAGCCCGACGCGGCCAGAATGCTGAAGATGCGGTCATAGTCGTTTAGCCCCTGACCGGTGACGCCGTGGCGCAGGTTGGGCGAATAGCCCAGCGTGCCGTCGCTCTGGCGCAGCTCGTCGAGCGACGTGCCTTCGGCCAGATAGCGGTCGCTGGCATGCATGCTCACCACGCGCTCCGCCACACGTTCGAGCAGCGCAATCGGGTCATCGCCCGCTACGATGGCGTTGGACGGGTCATACTGCACGCCGAAATAGGTGCGTTCGGGGATGGCGTCGATCACGCGCAGAAAGACATCCATCTTTTGGGCAAATTCGGGATAGCTCCAATAGCCGTCCTTATAGTGGTTCTCCATGCCCAGCACAATCTCATATTCGCGCGCCACCGGGATCAAGGTCTCGATGGCTTCCACCACCCAGCCGATCCCCTCCTCTAGCGACACATCGGGGTAGCGCTGGCCGGAGAGGATGCGGCAGACCGCGCCCGGCCCGCCTAGCCGTCGCGTGACGCGGATCATATCGGCCTCTTTTTCGATCTCTCGCCGGCGCACTTCCGGGTCACGGTGGGTGAAGTCGGGCGAGCAGCACATCATGGGCATGGCGAAGCCGGCCTTGGCGATGGCGTCACCCACCGAGTCGACAAAGGCGTTGTCGAGCGTGGGGAAGAAGCCGACGTACATCTCCAGCCCTTCGGCGCCCAGGCTCTTGGCCATTTCGATCCAGTCGAAGACGCTCATCGTGCGCTGCACGGAGATGTCGTCCAGGTAGCATTTGGGAAAGGCAGAGATTTTCATAGATCACCGTTATGTTTACTGATATGGATGACGGAATCGGGTAGATTGTAGGTGCGGTATCGGTGTCACTTGTGGCGCGCACTCCGGCAGGCACGCACCGGCGGTACCATACCGCCGCTACAAGTTGGTGCAATAAGCCGGCAACATCCATCATGCCATAACCCGGCAGCGCCACCAATTGAGACGATTTCCCCCAAGCCGCGCGGCGGGGGCTTGACCCAATCGGGTGGCTGTGATACACCTGGGATACGTCCTGAAGTTGGTTGTTCAGAGGAGGAGCGATGTCGCAGACACGCAGCGAGGTTGCGGTTCTAGGCATGGACTGCGCCGAATGTACCTTACATGTGCGCCAAGCCATCGCCGCCCTGCCCGGCGTGCGCGGGGTCGAGGTCTTTCTGGCCGCCGAGAAGGCCGTGGTGGACTATAACGCGGCGCAGGTCGACCTGCCTGCGATCCGCAAGGCGGTGCAGGCAGCAGGCTATCAAGCGCCGGTCGGCAGTGAAGAGGAGTCCGCTGCCGGCTCGCTGGCCCAGATGGGTAGCAGCTTTGGCCGCGCCGTGCTGTGGGTGTTGGGGCTGGTTTTTGGCGCGGTGCTGCTGGTCGTGGTGGCGGGCGAATGGTTGGGGCTGTTTGAGGCGGTGACCACACGCATCCCTTGGCCCATCGGCTGGCTGATTGTGCTGGTGGGCTGGGTTCCGGTGTTGCGCAACGTGATCACAGCCGCGCTGCGCCGCCAGGTGATCGCGCATACGTTGATGAGCGTGGGCGTGTTGGCCGCGCTGGCCGTGGGCGAATGGACGACTGCGGCAATTGTGGTCTTTTTTATGCGCGTGGGCGATTCTGTGGAGCATTTCACCGCCGAACGCGCCCGCCGCGCCGTCAAAGATCTCACGGCGTTGGCCCCCAAGCAGGCGCGCGTCCTGCGCCAGGGCGCAGAGGCGATGGTGGAGATCGACCAGGTCGTGGTGGGCGATGTGGTTGTGGTGCGCCCCGGCGAACAGATCCCGGTCGATGGCGAAGTGGTGGACGGCAGCGCCACGGTGGACCAGGCCACGCTGACCGGCGAACCGCTGCCCGTGGAGGCCGGGCCGGGGATGCGCGTCTTGGCAGCCACGCTGGTGCGGCTGGGCAGCCTGCGCGTGCGCGCCGAGCAGGTGGGCCGCGACACGACCTTTGGCCGCGTGATCCGCATGGTGGAGGAGGCCGAGCGCCACCGCGCCGATGTGCAGCGGCTGGCCGACCGCTTCTCGGCCTATTTTCTGCCCTTTGTCGGGCTGATCGCGCTGCTGACCTTTGTCCTGCGCCGCGACCCGCTGGCAACGGCGGCGGTCTTGGTGGTGGCCTGTTCATGCGCCATTGCGCTGGCCACGCCGATCGCTGTCCTGGCCTCCATCGGCGCGGGGGCCAAGCGCGGGCTGTTGGTGAAAGGGGGCAAGTATCTGGAACTGCTCGACCGCGCCGATGTGGTGTTGATCGACAAAACCGGCACGCTGACCCTGGGGCAGCCGCAGATCACCGATGTCGTCCCTTTCAACGGCGTGGCGGCGGATGAGGTGCTGGCACTGGCTGCCGGGGCCGAACGCTATTCCGAGCACCCGCTGGCCGAGGCGGTGCGCCGGGCGAGCCAGGCGCATGGGTTGGAGGCGGTCGCCCCCAGCCGCTTCGAGGCATTGCCGGGGTTTGGCGTGCGCGCCCAGGTCAACGGCAGACAAGTGATCGTGGGCAGCAAACGCATCTTGGACGGTGCGACGCTGCCTGCTCAAGCGCAGGCGTTGGAGGCAGATGGCAAGACGCTGCTCTATGTAGCGGTGGATGGGCAGCCGCAGGGCGTGCTGGCCGCGACCGACACGATCCGCCCCGAAGTGCCTGCGGCGCTGGCCGCGCTGCGCGGCCTGGGCGTCGAGCGCATCGAACTGCTGACCGGCGACAACTCGCGCACGGCGGCGGCGCTGGCCGAGCAGTTGGGCGTCGCCTATCAGGCCGAACTGCTGCCCGCTGATAAGCTGGAGGTCGTGCGGCGCTATCAGGGCCAGGGCAAGACGGTGGTGATGGTGGGCGACGGCGTCAACGATGCGCCGGCCTTGGCCCAGGCCGACGTGGGCATCGCCATGGGCGCGGCGGGCAGCGACATCGCCGTCGAAGCCAGCCATGTGGTGCTGCTGCGCGATGACTGGGCCTTGGCGCCGGAGGCGCTGCGCATCGCCCGGCGCACGATGCGCGTGGTGCGCACCAACATCGGCTATACGCTGGTCTATAACCTGATTGGATTGACCGCCGCCGCCCTGGGGTGGCTTTCGCCCGTCTTCGCCGCGGTGGCGCAGTCGATCCCCGACCTGGTCATCCTTGCCAATTCCTCGCGCCTGCTGCGCCAGAAATGAGCCTGGCCTAAAACGGCAGGATGCTCACCCCGTGTCGTGTAGCCCAGAGTGGAGCCGCCATGGGAAAGGGCGGCAGGGGGTTTGACAAATGGGGCGACTCGTGGAACACTGACAGATACGCAGTCCCCAGAAAGCTTGGCTGATCTTGGCGCAGCGGAACCTGAACGCCCGGTTTCAACGTGGGCCATATCTAACAACACTAAAACCTTTTGCTATATCCGGCTGTGAATAACGCCTCTGCGTTGTCTCTTATGCCGCACCTCCTGCTGTCCTAATGCGATTTATCTTGTCGCCACTTTTTCGGTCGCCGTCTGTTTTGTGAGGATGCAATGCTTTCCAGCCAACCTGCGCGTGCCTCAGGCCCTGTTGTGAAGCCGGTTTCTGCCTCGAACGCCCAATCGCCCATTTTAGAGATCAAGGACCTGCACACCTATTTCTTTCTGGAGCGCGGGATCGTCAAGGCAGTCAACGGCGTGGATTTGACGTTGGGCCGCCAATCGACGCTGGGCGTGGTGGGTGAAAGCGGCTGCGGCAAGAGCGTGACGGCCATGTCGGTTATGCGGCTGATCCGCTACCCGCCGGGCCGCATTGTGCAGGGCCAGATCCTGCTGCACCATAAGGAAGGCCAGCCGCCGGTCGATATCGCCAGGCTGGACCCCAAGGGCGCACAGATGCGCGCCATCCGCGGCGAAGAGATCGCCATGATTTTCCAGGAGCCGATGACGTCGCTCAACCCGCTCTATACCGTGGGCAGGCAGATCGCCGAGAGCGTCAAGCTGCACCAAGATGTGGGACAGGGCGAGGCCATGGACCGCGCCCTCACCATGCTGGAGAAGGTGCAGATCAGCGAGCCGAAGCGCCGGCTGCATGCCTATCCGCACCAACTGAGCGGCGGCATGCGCCAGCGTGTGATGATCGCCATGGCGCTGTCGTGCAACCCTTCGATCTTGATCGCCGATGAGCCGACCACGGCGTTGGATGTGACCGTGCAGGCGCAAATCCTCGACCTGATGCGCGGGCTGCAATCAGATTTCAAGTCCTCGATCATGCTGATCACCCACAACTTGGGCGTGGTGTCGCAGATGGCCGACCATGTGGCGGTGATGTATTTGGGCAAGGTGGTCGAATATGCGCCCACACGGCGGCTGTTTCACAACCCGCTGCACCCTTACACCCAAGGGCTGCTCAGTTCGGTGCCGGTGCTGGGCAAAAAGACCGGGGCGCTGGTCCCGATTAAGGGCATGGTTCCCAGCCCGACGGAGACGATCCGTGGCTGCGCCTTTGCCGAGCGCTGCCCGCGGGTGATGAAGGTCTGTTGGGAAGAGGAACCCCCCTTGCGCGAGATTCAGCCGGGCCAAAAAGCGGCCTGCTGGCTCTATTGAGACGCGTTATCGTCGAGAGTGTATCGAACGCGCGAGTGCATCGAAAGGAGGTGGAGGCCCTCAGCCGCCGGCGTCGCCGGCGAGCGGGGCGAAAGCGAACCATGCGCCTTACATCAACCTCTCCAACCACCTATTTGTACTTGAGGAAAGAGGAGTTCACTCTATGATGCGAACACGCAACATCCTTCACCTGCTGGTCGTCTTTGCCATGGTCTTCTTGGCGGCCTGTGGTACCGCCGGTCCGGCGCAGCCTGCACAGCCTGCGGAGTCCGGTCAGGCCGCAGCTGAGGCAACCACTGCGCCGGCAGCAGAAGCCCCAGCCGCAGAAGAAGGCGCTCTAGCAGGGCCGATCCCCTACCCTGAAGGCCAAGTGTTGGAAGGCAGCCGTGAGCCGGTGACCTTTGAGGTCGATCAGATGATCGAACACAAGGCCTTCGATAAGTACTGCGAACCCGAATGGGTGACTAAGCTGGTGGAAGCAGGCGAACTGCCGCCCGTCGAGGAACGCTTGCCCGCCGAGCCGTTTGTCTGGAAATCCGATATGATGTCGGACGGCATGGGTCAATATGGCGGCATCTGGCGCGGCGTCTGGGCCGTGCCGCTGGAGGGCTGGAACTTCGCCGCCGGCGCCATCCAGGGCTGGTTTGGCATCGAGGCCATCGTGCAAGAAGAACCGCTGGCCACCGGCCCCATGTTCCTGACCCAGAATGTCAGCCCGCTGCCGCAGCTTGCCGACAGTTGGGAATGGTCGGAAGATGGGCTGCAACTGACCATGCATTTCATCGAGGGCATCAAGTGGTCGGATGGCGACCCCTTCACCACCGAGGACATCATGTTCTTGTGGGAAGACAACATCCACGACCCGAACGTCTCTACGTGGACCTCTGCCGATTTCTGGAGCATCGAGGGCCAGCCGATCACGCTAGAGGCAGTGGACGACTATACGGTGCTGTGGACTTTCCCCGTGCCGCGACCGGAGAAGTTCCTCTACAACATCACCAACCTGAACTTCTCGCCCGGCCCGGCGCACATCCTGAAGCCGTTCCACCCGAAGTATGGCGGCACGGACTATCAGAGCTATAAGGACGCGCTGCCGCCCAACTCGCTGCCGGTCGTCACCTTGGGGCCGTGGGTCCCTGTCCAGTACACGACCGACGAGTTTCTGGTGATGCGCCGCAACCCCTACTACTGGAAGGTGGATTCGAACGGCTGCCAACTGCCCTACTTGGATGAGGTGCAGTTCACCTATTCCAAGACCGGCGCGACCCGCACGCTGAACACCATCGCAGGCACGGCGGATCATTCCAACGTCGAGAACATCGAGACGATGGACGAGACCGTACGCCAGGCGCAGAACCCAGATGCGCCCTTCCGCGTCGAGTGGGGGCCGGAGACGCTGGGCTTTAACGTCGAGGCGAACCAGTCCAAGTTCCTGGGCGTCGCCAATGACCGCGACCGCGCCGTACGCGACCTGCTGACCGACACGCGCTTCCGTCGCGCCTTGACCCAGGCCATTGACCGCGAGGGGTTGGCCCGCTCGCTGACCAATGGCCCGTTCTTCCGTGCCTGGCCGGGCGGCATCTTCCCCGGCTCGCAGTACTATGACGTCAACTCGGTGGTCTACTATCCCTATTCGCCCGACACCTCCAAGGCGCTGCTGGCCGAGATCGGGCTGGAGGACACCGACGGCGACGGCGTGGTGAACTGGACCGAAGGCCCGATGGCCGGTCAAAATGTCGAAATCGCGCTGTACACCGGCGAAGACAACACTGCCGGCCAATCGCTTGGCCCGGCGCTGGTGCTCTTCTTCCAGGACATCGGCATCAAGATCAACTTCCGCACCCTGGCGGGCACGGCCATGACCGAGAATGACCGTGCAGGCACTTGGGAACTGCGCATTGGCCGTCCCGGCCAAGCGTGGGCCACCCCCAACATCCGCTGCACCAACATCGCCCCGGTCAGCGACGTGTCGCTGGGCTGGCACCGCGCCGGCACCGAGCCGGAGGAGTTCCAGGACTTTGAGCAGCAGTTGATCGACATCTCCAACCAGTTCTGTCTGGAGAACGACTTCGATGCGGCCAAGCAGCTCATGTCCGAGTACAACCGCATCCACACCGAGAATGTCTACTCGATCGGTCTGGTGGTGGGGCGCTATGGGCTGATGCTCAACAAGTACTTCAAGAATATCCCCATCGGCACGCCGGCCTTCCTCTACCAGTGGGACTTCAACAACTTCCTGCCGGAGCAGGTCTGGTTGGCCCCCGAGGATCAGTGGTCGCTGGGCCAGAAGGAGATCTACCCGCAATCCGTGCCCTACTTTACAGACTGCACCTACATGACCGACGGGCAAGTCTGTGTGGCGAGTGCGGAATAGCCGAAGCAGTAACAGACGGGGGGCTTGCGATACCGGCTAAGCGATTTGGTCTTTCTGTAGCGACGGCATTGTACCGCCGGTCTATCTGAACAGGCGGTATTGTACCGCCGCTACGTTTTGGCGAGTTGCGCTGAGCCGTCGACGCCTTGTCTTTCCGTATGACCTAGCAGTTTGACGCTTGGGCGGCCCGTCCATGGACGGGCCGCCCAAGCAAGACCTCCTGCCGGAGCGCCTATGCTGCCATTTATCTTGCGCCGTTTTCTGGCCACGATCCCTCTGCTGATCGGCATCAGCATGGTCTCATTTTTGATCATCCAGCTTCCGCCGGGTGACTTTGCGACGACTTATCAGAATACGCTGGTCAATCAGGGCAATTTGTCGCCGGAAGCGGCGGAAAAAGCCGCCGACGAGTACCGCAAGCTCTATGGGCTGGACAAACCTGTCTGGCAGCAGTATCTGCGCTGGATTGAAGGGATTGTCATGCGAGGGGAGTTTGGCTATTCGTTTGCGTATAAAAAGGATGTGGGCGAGCTGATCGCCGAGCGGCTGCCGCGCACGCTCTTTTTGGCGCTGGCGGCGCATCTGATCTCGACCGTGTTGGGGATCGTGATCGGCATCTATTCGGCCACGCATCAATATAAACTGGGCGATAACCTGGCGACCATCTTTGCCTTTACGGCGACCGCGGTCCCCAGGTTTTTTATGGCGTTGATCTTGGTCTATTTCCTGGTGATCGAGGTCGGCAGCCCCTATGTGAACCGGTTTACGTCGCCGCAGTTTGCCTTTGAGCCGATGTCGTGGGCCAAGTTTTTGGATATCCTGAAATATACCTGGCCGGTGATCCTGATCGCCGGTTTTGGCGGCATCGCGCGCAACATGCGTGTGATGCGCGGCAACTTGCTCGACGGGCTGAACGCGCAATATGTCACGACGGCGCGCTCCAAAGGGCTGACCGAGCGCGCCGTGATCTATAAACACGCTGTGCCCAACGCGCTGCACCCGATCATCATGTATCAGGGCACGGTGCTGCCCTATATGATCCAGGGCGAGCTGGAGGCGGCGATCGTGCTCAATATGCCGTCGCTGGCCCCGATGTTTTATAGCTCGCTGGCGATCCAGGACATCTATGTGTCGGGCGGATTTTTGTTTATCTACGCGGCGCTGCTGGTCACAGGAAATCTAGTCGCCGACATCCTGTTGATGCTGGTCGACCCGCGTATCCGGTTGGGTTAGGTACAGGGAGCGAGCGATGGTAGGACAAGCGGAATCAATCGAAGGGGTCGCCCGTCCCACACCGGAGGCTGCCCCCGGCCAACTGCGGCTGCGTCGAGAAAGCTCGGAGACCTATTTCAACCTGGTGTGGCGCAAGTTCCGGCGCAGCCGGATCGCCATCGCCGGCGGGCTGATCGTGGTCGGGTTGTTTATCTTGGCGATCTTTGCGCCGTTCTTTTCGCCCTATAACCCGGTCGCGCTAAACATGCAGGAAGGCTATCTGCCGCCGAGCAGTCTGCACTTTATCGACGCCGAGGGCAACTTGCATCTACGGCCTTTTGTTTATGGACGCAAGCAAGTATTGAAGGCCGATATGACGTCGAGTTGGGAAGAGGACATGACGCAGAGATATTTCGTGCGCCTATTTGTCGAAGCGTGGGACTATAAGCTCTTGGGGCTGTTTCCCACCAACCGCCATCTCTACGGCGTGGACGAGGGTGGAAAGATCTACTTGTTGGGGACGGATCGTTTTGGCCGCGATATCTTTGGCCGCGCCAGTCTGGCGGGGCGTATCTCGCTTTCGATGTCGCTGTTTGGCACGGTCATCAGCATCATCGTGGGGTCGGTGGTCGGCGTGATCTCCGGTTACTATGGCGGCGCGGTAGACAACTGGATCCAGCGTTTTGTCGAGTTTGTCCAGTCCTTTCCGCAACTGCCGCTGTGGATGTCGTTGGCCGCGGTGATCCCGATCACCTGGAACCAGTTCACGGTGTTTGTGATCATGTCGGGCATCTTTGCGCTGCTAAGTTGGACGCTCTTGGCGCGCGAGGTGCGCGGCAAAGTGTTGGCGCTGCGCGAGACCGATTTCGTCTTGGCCGCCAAAGAGATGGGCGCGTCTGACCGGCGCATCATCTTCCTGCACCTGCTGCCCAACACGCTTAGCCACATCATTGTGGTGCTCACCCTGACGATCCCCACGATCATCTTGGCAGAGAGCTTTCTGAGCTTTCTGGGCATCGGCATCCAGGAGCCGCTGGTCAGTTGGGGCACCATGATGCGCGAGGCGCAGACGCTGCAGACGTTGGGTTTTAATCAATGGATCGCGGCCCCGGTCTTTTTTATCATCCTGGCGGTGTTGGGCTTTAACTTTTTGGGCGATGGTCTGCGCGATGCCGCCGACCCGTATTCAATTGTATAGCGTTTGCTTAACAGGGAGCGACCCCTTTGCAGTACGAGCATGTAATAGACGAACGGCCCCGGAATGGGATCATTCTAGAGGTCAAAGACCTGAAGCAGCATTTTCCCATGCGCGGCGGCTTCTGGCGGCGCGCCGCCGGCCACATCAAGGCGGTGGATGGCGTTAGCTTCTTCCTGCGCGAGCAGGAGGTCTTGGGCTTGGTGGGGGAGAGCGGCTGTGGCAAGACGACCACGGGCCGCACGATCTTGCGCCTCTATGACCCGACTGCCGGCGAAGTCTGGTATACGCGCCCCGACGGCAGCCGGGTGGATGTGGCCAAGATCAGCCTGGACGAGATGAAGCCGCTGCGCCGCGAGATGCGCATGATCTTTCAGGACCCGTTTAGCTCGCTGAACCCGCGCTTCACGGTGCGCGACCTGATCGGCGAGCCGCTGGTGATCCACGGTGTGGCCAAGGGCAAGCAACTGGAAGAACGGGTGGCGCAGTTGATGGAGGCGGTGGGGCTTAACCCGGTCTATATGAGCCGTTACCCGCATGAGTTTTCGGGCGGGCAGCGCCAGCGCATCGGGCTGGCGCGCACGTTGAGCCTCAACCCGCGCTTGATCGTGGCCGACGAGCCGGTCTCGGCGCTGGATGTGTCGATCCAGGCGCAGGTGCTGAATCTGCTGCAAGAGCTGCGCCGGCAGTTGGGGCTGACGCTGATCTTCATCGCGCACGACCTGTCGGTGGTAGAGCATATCAGCGACCGCATCGCCGTGATGTACGTCGGCAAGATCGTGGAGATGGCTGCATCCGAAACGCTGCTGCGCCGGCCCAAGCACCCCTACACTGAGGCGCTGGTCTCAGCGGTGCCGCCTGCCGACCCGGATATCAAGCCACAGCGTATTATCTTAGAGGGCGATGTGCCCAGCCCGGCCAACCCGCCCTCCGGCTGTGTCTTTCACCCGCGCTGCCGCTACGCCCAGCCGATCTGCAGCCAGGAGGAGCCGCCGCTGCTGGAGGTGGAGCCGGAACACTATGCTGCCTGTCACTTTGCCAATGAACTAGACCTCGCCGGGATCGGAGGGTGATCGTGGCAAAACCAAACCGTCTCTGGGCGCTGCTTGCCTATCTGCTGCCGTTGGTTGGCCCCTTGCTGGTGATCGGCGTACAGCGCCGGTCGGCATTCAGCCTCTATCACGCCTGCCAGTCGTTGGCGCTGCTGCTGGGCGTGGTGGTCATCCCCGGCCTGTGGGCGGTGCTGGGGTGGCTAGTCGCCTGGGCGCCTCTGGCCGGGCCGGTCGTGGCCATGGCGAGTTTTTCGTTGGTGGTGGCCGGCTTGATCATGGCGGTGGTCGCCTGGCTGCTGGGCATCGTCGCCGTGCTGCGCGGGCGGATGGACCCGCTGCCGCTTTTTGGTGCGTGGGGCGAGCGACTATGGAAGTGGTTCACGCCCGCAGCCCGCGCCACGACGTTGATGGAAACGGCACAGCCGGCGTCACACTCTTGATGCCGCGTCAAACATCATTTACCCAAGTTACAATTCCTGGGTCAATCTTCGCTTCGCACGAGCTAGAATCGATTCACAATGCCGAAAATCGCTTTTATCGGCGCGGGCAGTTGGGGCTTTACGCGCAAGCTGGTCCGCGACCTGTTGACCTTCCCCCTGTTGGAAGACGCCACCATCGCGCTGATGGATATCGACGCCGAGCGGCTGGATTTTGCCGCGCGCGCCGTGCAGCGCATTGTGGAGATGGGCAACTACCCCGCCCAAGTGCAGCCCACCATGAACCGCGCCGAGGCGCTGCGTGACGCCGATTTCGTCGTCGTCACGATCTTGGCCGGCGGCTTGGATGTCTGGCGGCACGATATCGAAATCCCCAAACGTTACGGCGTGGACATCAACATCGGCGACACGCGCGGCCCGGCGGGCATCTTCCGCGCCCTGCGCACCATTCCGGTGATGCTGGGCATCGCGCGCGATATGGAGCGCTACTGCCCCGACGCGCTGATGCTCAACTATACCAACCCGATGGCGATGCTCTGTCGCGCCATGCAGCGCGAGACCAGCATCCAACTGACGGGGCTGTGTCACAGCGTGCAGGGGACCGCCGAAATGCTGGCGCGCTGGATCGGCGCGCCGATGGAGGAGATCACCTACACCTGCGCGGGCATCAACCACATGGCCTGGTATCTGCAATACCAGCGCAATGGACAGGATGCCTATCCGCAGATCCGCCAGGCGATCACCGAGCGGCCCGAAGTGTACAACGAAGAGATCGTCCGCAATGAGATGTTCCTGGCGCTGGATCATTATGTGACCGAGAGCAGCGGCCACAACTCCGAATACAACTGGTGGTTCCGCAAACGCCCGGACCTGATCGAGCAGTATTGCACGCATGGCACAGGCTGGAACCCAGGCGAGTATGCCTATATTCTGACCCGCTATGCGGAGCGGGAGAACAGCTGGCGCGACGAGGCCAAGGCGTGGTTTGCCCAAGAGCGCCCGATGGAACTGGCGCGCGGCCATGAATACGCCGCCTATATCATGAACGCGGTGCAGGGGGGCGAGCCGTTTGAGTTCAACGGCAACGTGCAGAACACGGGGTTGATCACCAACCTGCCGCAAAACGCCTGTGTGGAAGTGCCGGTGTGGGCCAACCGCAAGGGGCTGTCGCCGGTCTATGTGGGCGCGCTGCCTCCGCAATGTGCGCTGCTCACCAACCTGAGCGCGTCGATCGAGGAGATGGCCGTCGAAGCGGCGCTGACCGGCGACCCGCGCTTGGTCTACCAGGCTATCGCCCACGACCCGCTGACCGCGGCGGTGCTGTCGCTGGCCGAGATCCGCCAGATGGTCAACGAGATGTTGGCGCAGAACCGGGAATACCTGCCGACCTTCTGCCGTTTTGAGGCGTAATCTGACGATCCTGTAACGGCCGCCGCTACGAGAGCATGCGTGCCGAAAGCAGCATCTCGCTACGGATCGTTCTCTATCTGAGAAGCCGTATTCTTTAGCATTCTGAAAGGCTTGAACGCTATGCCAAGGGTTGCGTTTCTTGGTGCGGGCAGCACCGTGTTTGCCAAAAATCTGATGGGCGATATCCTTAGCTATCCTGAGCTGGCCGGATCGACCATCAGCCTGCACGACATTGACCCCGAACGGCTGCGCACTTCGGAGATCGTGGCGCATAAGGTGGCGGAGGCGCTCGATGCGCACCCCACCATCGAGGCTACCACCGACCGCCGCGCCGCGCTGGACGGGGCAGACTATGCGATTTCGATGATCCAGGTGGCGGGCTATAAACCGGGCACGGTGGTCGACTTTGAAATCCCCAAGAAGTATGGGCTGCGTCAGACGATTGCCGACACGCTGGGCATCGGCGGGGTCATGCGCGGGCTGCGCACGATCCCGGTGCTGCTGGATATGTGCCGCGATATGGAAGAACTGTGCCCAGATGTCACATTTCTGCAATATGTGAACCCGATGGTGATGAACTGCTGGGCGATCAGCCGTGCCACCAAGATCAAGACGGTGGGGCTGTGTCACAGCGTGCAGGGTACGGCGGAGCAGTTGGCGCGCGATATCCAGGTGCCCATTGGGGAGATCAACTTTGTCTGCGCCGGCATCAACCACATGGCGTTCTATCTGACCTTCGAGCGCCATGTGAACGGCGAGGTGGAAAACCTCTATCCGCGCATCCGCCAGGTAATCGAGGAAGGCCGCGTGCCTGACTGGAACCGGGTGCGCTATGAGATGTTCAAACGGCTGGGCTATTTTGTCACCGAGTCGAGCGAGCATTTCTCCGAATATGTGCCGTGGTTTATCAAGCGCGACCGGCCCGACTTGATCGAGGAGTTCAACATTCCGCTGGACGAGTACATCACGCGCTGCGAAAACCAGATCGCCGGATGGCAGCGGATGCGTGCCGATCTGGAGGACCCGGCCTCCAAGATTCCGGTGCGGCGCAGCCACGAGTACGGCTCCGGCATCATCCACAGCATGGAGACCGGCGCGCTGCGCGTGATCAACGGCAACGTGCCCAACCACGGGCTGATTAGCAATCTGCCCCAGGGGGCGAGCGTGGAAGTGCCCTGCCTGGTGGACAAAAACGGCGTGCAGCCGGTGGCCGTGGGCGCGCTGCCGCCGCATCTGGCGGCGCTGATGCAGACCAACCTGAACGTGCAGGGGCTAACGGTGGAAGCGGCGCTGACCGGCAAGCGCGAGCATATCTATCACGCAGCCATGCTCGACCCGCACACCGCGGCGGAACTGAGCTTGGATCAGATCTGGAACCTGGTAGACGACCTGATCGCAGCGCACGGCGGCTGGCTGCCGGAATATCATTAGGACGGGGAGACAGCGCAAAGCTCGCCGAGTTTAGACATAGAGAGCCGGGTTCCCCAACAAGGAACCCGGCTGTTTATCGTATGCGATTGTGTGGGAACATCGTCGTCCCGGCGAGCGTCAACCTCTACAACTGCTGCGTGCCGACCCGGTCGAGCACGGCGGTGACGCCGATCAGAAATGCTGCAAAGGCCGGCAGCAGCGGGTCGCTGTGGAACCCGGAGACTTCGAGCGCACCAAAGCCCACAAGCATGAGCGTGCCGAGGCTGAGGAAAGCGTTGCTGACCATGGGATTGCGCATGATTTGACTGCTCCCGCATCTACAAGTCCAGCTAAAAGCTCGATAACAGCATCCGAAAACGAAGGTTAAGCGTCTGGATAACCAAGGTGAATTCCCCCAGATTATAGCGGGATTTCCCTACCCCCACAAACAGGCGTGTAGGCGAACGGTCTGGATTTGGACGTTTTTCGGACCGGCGTCACTGGATCGTTGGGGAATCGTAGGTTTGGGCGGCGTCTGCGGCGCGAGAGCAAATTGCCAGGTCAAAAATAAGGGCAAAATAAAGCCCCTTCCTTTTGAGAAGGGGCGATGATGCCGTGCCTGCCGTGAGATGGGTGGGCCATTTAGGCAGGCATCAGAGGTACTAAGGTAAGATTGAGGCAGCCGCAGGCTGTTGCTTATGATTCTAACGTATTTCTAACACATGTCAAGTTTAGCACGAATTCTATTAGGCATTATTTAGATTTCCCTGCGCAGTGACCGCCTGAGTGGCGCTATGCATGACCATACTAAAAGCTGTAGTAGAGTATAGCTAGAGCATTTATCGATTGCCACTAGAGAGTGATGGGGTACATATGAAAGCAGACCTAGACCGTTTGATGGCGGAACGCGACCTGGACGGGTTGCTGGTGTTGGGCGATTCCGCAGGCAATGCCGTCATGAACTATCTGACCGGGGGGATCCATCTGGAGCAGGCGTTGGTCTTGAAACGCCGCGGCGCGCCGCTGACCCTGATCCACGGCTCGATGGAGCGTGACTCCGCCGCGGCGAGCGGGCTGGCCCTGGTGGATCGCGACCAGACCTACAACCAGTATCTGTTGCTGCAGCGGCACAACGGCGACCGGCTCGCCGCCATGGCGGACTATCTCGGTCAGGTGATCCGCGATCATGGGCTGTTGGGGCGGTTGGGCATCTATGGCACGCTGGACGCGGGCGCGGCGCTGGCGCTGCTGCCGCGGCTGCAGGCCGAGGTCGAAGATGTGGAGTTGGTGGGCGAGTATGGCACGTCGCTCTTTTCGCTGGCGCGCGAGACCAAGGACGACGGCGAGATCGCGATCCTGCGCGAAGCGGGCCGCTTAACCTGTCTGGTCGTGGGCGAGGTGCAGGAGTTTATCCAGGGACACGGGGCGCGCGACGAGGTGGTGATGCAGCGCGACGGCACGCCGCTCACCATTGGCCATGTCAAGGCCTTTATGCGCAGCCGGTTTATGGCGCATGGGCTGACCGAAGACCACGACACGATCTTTAGCCAAGGCCGCGATGCGGGTGTGCCGCACAACAGCGGCAACCCGGCGGCCCCGCTGCGTCTGGGCCAGAGCATCATCTTTGACATCTTCCCGCGCGAGCAACACGGCTATTTCCACGACCTGACCCGTACCTGGTGTTTGGGCTATGCGCCCGACGAGGCGCAGGCCGCTTGGGATCAGTGCAAGGAAATTTTTGACCGCATGATGGGGGCGCTGGCGGTCGGCGTGCCCTGCCGCGACCTGCAGATTCAGACCTGTGAATATTTCGAAAGCAAAGGCCACCCGACGCCGCTGTCACACCCCGGCACGCATGAGGGCTATGTTCACAGCCTGGGCCACGGCATTGGGCTGGACATTCACGAAGACCCGCGCCTCAGCGCGGCGGCGGGCAATGAGACGCGGCTCCAGCCCGGCCATGTGGTCAGCGTCGAGCCGGGGCTGTACTATCCGGAGCGAGGCTACGGCGTGCGCATCGAAGATTCGGTGGCGTTTAGCGAGGCGGGGGAGTTGATCAACCTCACGGACTATCCCTATGACCTGGTGGTTCCGATGAAGGGATGATGGAAAAACACGAGCGGGCTGCTTGTGCGCCGCCGCGGCAGCGAGCAGCCCGCTTGCAGGGGGCGTTGCTTTTGAGCCTCGGCAGCTTTAGCTCCGGGCGGGCTGTACCTTAGGCGGGCACGAGCCGCTCGCGCTCATAGGCGATCACATCATCCAAGATCTCGCCCAGGTCGCGCGTGGCCTGCCAGCCGATGGCGTTATGCAATTTGGTCATGTCGGGCACGCGGCGGCGCATGTCCTCAAAGCCGGGAGCATAGGCTTCGCTGTAAGGCACATAGCGGGTGGTGGAACCTGTGCCGGCGCGGGCGATGACCTCCTGTGCCAGTTGGTTGATGGTGACTTCTTGGCGGCTGCCCACGTTATAGATCTGGCCCGCCGTCTGGTCGGGCTGGTCGAGCAGCGCGGCCAGGGCGTTGATTGTGTCGTAAACGTGGCAGAAGCAGCGACTTTGTTCGCCGTCGCCATAGACGGTGATTTGCTCGCCGCGCAGCGCCTGGCGCACAAAGCGTGGCACGACCATGCCGTAGCGCCCTGTCTGGCCCGGCCCCACGGTGTTGAAGAAACGTACCACCGTCACCGGCAGCGCGTGTTCGCGGTGGGCTGCCAACCCCAGAAATTCGTCCAACAGCTTGCTGGCGGCATAGCTCCAGCGGCTGCGGCTGGATGGGCCGAGCAGCAGGTCGTCATCCTCGCTGAAGGGAATCTTGACCCCTTTGCCATAGACCTCGCTGGTGCTGGCGATCAACGTGCGGCAACGGTAGCGCCGCGCCGCGCTCAGCACGGCGTGCGTGCCCAAGACATTGGTCTCGATCGTCTCGGTGGGGCGTTCCACTACCAACTGCACGCCCACGGCGGCGGCCAAATGGATGATTGCATCGGCCTGGCTCGCCAGCCGGTCCAGTACCAGGGGGTTGTCGAGCGTGTCGATGGCGAAGTGATAGCGCGGGTTGGCGAGGAACGGCTCGATATTGGCGAAACTGCCCGTGCTCAGGTTGTCCAAGATCGAAACGGTGTCGCCGCGGTCGAGCAGGTGGCGCGTCAAGTGGCTGCCGATAAACCCAGCGCCGCCGGTGATCAGTACATGCATAGTCACGATCTGCTCCTTTCGATCTGCTCCTTTCAAGGAAGCCCACGGCTGAAGCCGTGGGAGGAATTGAAGCCGCCGCCAGGCGGGATGCTATAGTCATAGCCATCCACACGGTGCAGCAGGCGGCAGTAGCGCCAAGAAATGCCGTCCACCTGTCCCCCAATCTTGAAACTGCCGCTTGCCCGAATTGAAACCGCTCCCTCATAGACCCCTTTCTTTTTCCCCTGCGGGACAACCGCCCGCACGATGTCGCCCGTTTGAAAACCGCGCACGCGTTTGAATTGCTTCGCCTTGCCGCGCGGAAAGCCGTAGCGGTCGCAGTTGACCATCCGGCGCGTACCTCTCCCCATTGCCTTGATCTGAAGCGGCTGATGCGCGGCGCACAGCCGCACCGCACCGCCCGATTCCCCCACGCACGCCGCATCGATCCAGTGCGCCTTGGGGTAGCCCTGACGGGTGCGGTTGAACTGGGTGCGCCCGCCCGCCCCCACCTCCACCGGCAAGCCGCAGGCCACAAACATGCGCCAGACGGCCCAGCGCGTGGCGTTGACCGCCGCCGCGCCTTCAAGCGGCTGCCTGGCCTTTGCCTGTACCGCTGCATGGCCGAACTCCGCCGCCGTGCGGCTGCCCTTGGCCTGGTTGCATTCCCGGCAGGCCAGCGCCAGGTTCGACACGCGGTCACTGCCGCCGCGCGCCTTGGGCGTGATATGCTCGACCTCCAGCGGCACGCCGCTCGCGCCGCAGTAGACGCAGGTGCGCCCCCACTTCTCCAGCAAATACTCGCGCACTTCATAGCCCGCCAACTCGCCTTGCTGGTACTCGACGCCGGTCACTTCGGCGTTTTGCATCAGCTGCGTATCGAAACGCACCAGCTCCATGCTGATGCCGCTGACCGGCGTAAGTCTGCGCAGGCGCACACACCAGCTTCGCAGGTTGTCCACGCGGCTCTGAAGCGACGGCGCAAGCCGCCCGGCGCGCCGCGTGCGGTTGAGAAAGCGCGGCTTGCGGTTGCGTCGTGACCGGCGGATAGCACGACGCTTCTGAAGCGCCGCCTTGATCTGCGCCCCGCGGTGCGTCAGTTCCGCCGCCCACACGACCCTGCTGTTCTGCACCAGCGCCAGCCCGCTTGTCTTGCCGCCCGGATCGACCTTGAGCGTGAGCGGCGCAGGGTCGGCATCCGGCCTGGCCCCGTTCAGGATGATCGTGAACGGGTAGCGCCGAAAGATCGCCGCTTTGCCTGTGCGCAGCAACTCGCGTGCTCGCGCCGGATGGCATGGGCTGAGCGGTCGGCGGTCGGTGTCCAGTACAAACACACGGTTTTGCATTTCTGCCCTTTCTGGCCTTGTGGCCGTGACGGTCTCCTCGACAAGGTTCGCCGGGCTTGTCGTGTCCAGGACACTGGCTTGACCCGTACGCCTGTTTAATCCTGGGCGACAGAGCGGCAGACTGGAGAAGCATCTGCCGGTGTCGTGACCCGGCGAACGTAGGCTTGCGCCTAAGTCTGGTCAGGGTCGGGCTTGCAGTCGCCTACAAGCCCACGGCTAAAGGCCGTGGGTCCCTGACCTCAGAAAATAGGTCAAGGAAAAAGTCATGGCATGATAGCGTGCTCATTATAGCAAGGCCCGCCGTGGGGGGAAAGCGTGGCCTGCCAGATCGTCGGTTCGGTTTGGGGGTGCGCCTGGGGTTTTGACGCGTATGGGGGCGGCAGGTACAATGGATGGCATGACACGCACCCAAACTCTAGAACTGCTCCTGGTGGTAGACAAGGCCGACGAAGGCTATGTAGCCTTGGTGCGCCAGTCGCCCGCCGGTCAAGGCCAGACCCGTTTTGTCAACCCGCTCTCGTCGCGCGACCTTGGCGGTTTCTGGGCTGCCCTCTCGCAGCTGCATCGCGGGGGGCATCCGACGCCTGAACTGGCGGCGCGCATCCGCGCCGCCGGCCAGCAGTTGTTTGACGCTGTCTTCCGCGGGGAGGTTTTGGGCTGTCTGCGCGCCAGTTTTGACATCGCCCACATGGAGCAGACCGACCTGCGCATCCATTTGGACTTGAGCGCCGTGCCCGAATTGGAGACGCTGCCGTGGGAGTATCTCTATAACGCCGAGCGTTCCGAATATCTGTCGTTGGCGCCCGCGGCCCCCCCGGCGCGCTATATTGGCTTTCAACACCGCATCCTGCCGCTGAAAGCGCCCACGCCGCTGCGCACGCTGGTCATGGCCTCCGGCCCCAGCAGCTTTGCGCGCGTCCAGGTCGACCAAGAATGGTTGAGCCTTTTAGACACGGTAGATTTTCTGGGCGCGTCGGGCAAGATGGTGTTGGAGCGGCTGCAGAAGCCGACGCTGCTCGACCTGCAGCGCAGGCTGCGCCAGACCGAATATCACATTCTGCACTATATCGGCCACGCGCAGTTTGACAAGACGACGGGCGAAGGCCAGTTGGTCTTTGAGGATGAGATGGGGCGCAGCCGTTTGGTCGGCGGTCAACACCTGGGCGCGTTGATGCGCGACCATTATGGCCTGCGTCTGATCATCCTTGCCGGCCCCACGCGTTCGCAAGTGGATACTGAATACCGCGCTTTTCTGCATGTGGCGCGCAGCCTGGTGCAGCGCGGCATGGCCGCGGTCGTGGTGCCGCAGTTTGCCATGCCCCACACGGCCTGGCTGACGTTGATGCGCGAACTCTATATCCATATCACCCAGCTAGAGCCAATTGATGCCGCGCTGGTGCAGGCGCGGCTGCACACAGGGCAGAAGGAGGGCGGCCCCTATTGGGGTGCACCCGTGCTCTATACGCGCTGCGCCGACGGCTGTCTGTTCAACGACGGCAGCCTGGCCCGGCCCCAACTGCCCCCCGATGTCGAGGAGACGTTGGCCTACCGGCTCAACAGCCTGCGCATCCGCTCGGCCACCCAAGAAGCGATGCAGCGCTGGGGCGGGGGGTGGACAGACTCATCAAGCAACCCGCGCCACTAAACACAGGAGCAGATGGATGACGCAAGCCAACATTGGTGTGATCGGAATGGCCGTCATGGGCCAGAATTTGGCGCTGAATTTTGAGCGCAACGGCTATACCGTCGCCGTCTATAACCGCACCACCTCCACCATGGAAACGTTTGTGGCGGAGCATCCCGGCAAGAAGCTGATTCCGTGCCGCACGCTGGAAGAACTGGTGGCCGCGCTGGAGCGACCGCGCCAGATCTTGATCATGGTGCAGGCGGGCCGCGCCGTCGATTCGGTGATTCAGGGACTGCTGCCGCTGCTGGAGCCGGGCGACCTGATCATGGACGGCGGCAACAGCTATTACCGCGACACCGAGCGGCGCAGCGAGGAACTGAGGGCCAAGGGCTTTGCCTTTATGGGGGTCGGCGTCAGCGGCGGCGAGGAAGGCGCGCTCTGGGGGCCAAGCATCATGCCCGGCGGCTCGCGCGAGACCTGGCACCGCGTGCAGAAGATGTTGGAGGACATCAGCGCCAAAGCGCCGGAGGACGGCAAACCCTGCGTGGTCTATCTGGGGCCGCGCGGCGCAGGCCACTATGTCAAGATGGTGCACAACGGCATTGAATATGGCGATATGGAGTTGATCGCCGAGGCCTATGATATTTTGCAGCACGCCTTGGGGCTAGATGCCGCCGAACTGGCCGATGTCTTTGAGGAGTGGAATCAGGGCGAGCTGGACAGCTTTTTGATCGAGATCACCGCCAAGATCTTCCGGCGCATCGACGAGGAAACAGGTAAGCCGCTGGTCGACCTAGTGCTGGACAAGGCCGCGCAAAAGGGTACGGGCAAGTGGACAGGCCAAGACGCCATGGACCTGGGCGCGCCGATCCCCACGATCAACGCCGCCGTAGTGGCGCGCATCATCTCCAGCATGAAGGATGAACGGGTGGCGGCGTCCAAGGCGCTGCCGGCGCATGCCCAGGCGCGCTATAGCGGCGACCGCCGCGGGCTGATCGACGCCGTGCGCCAGGCGCTCTACGCCAGCAAGATCAGCGCCTATGCCCAGGGCATGGCGATGTTGCGCATGGCGAGCGACGAATATGACTATGGCCTCAAGCTGGGCGAGGTGGCGTCGATCTGGCGCGCCGGGTGCATCATCCGCGCCCGCTTCCTCAACCGCATCACCGAGGCCTTTGTCCGCAACCCGGCGCTGCCCAACCTGTTGCTGGACGATCATTTGGGGCAGGCGGTGGCCGAACGGCTGCCTGCCTGGCGGCATGTGGTGCAGACGGGGATCGAGTTGGGCATCCCTGTGCTGGCCTTTGGCGTCAGCCTGGCCTATTACGACAGCTACCGCAGCGCGCGGCTGCCTGCCAACTTGATCCAGGCGCAGCGCGATTTCTTTGGCGCACACACCTATGAACGCGTTGATAAGCCGGGCGTCTTCCACAGCGATTGGGAACCTGCGCAAGCCTAGCAGGTTGATGGCATGATGAATCGGTGGACCTGGCTGTTTGTAACGTTGTTGATCGCCGGCCCGCTGTGGCTGTGGGCCAGCCGCGTTCCGCTGGATGCCCAACCGCTCAACCTGTCGCCCGAACCAGCGCTGGGGCGGCCCGCGCCGGATTTCACCTTGCAGACGCTGGATGGCCGCACATTTCGCCTGGCCGATCTGCGCGGCACGCCGGTGGTGCTGAACTTCTGGGCTACCTGGTGCGGCCCTTGCCGGCGCGAGATGCCCGCGCTGCAGACGGTTGCCCAACGCTACGCCGGGCAGGTCCTCATCGCCGGGATTGACCAGGCCGAGGAGTCCGCCGTGGTGCAGACTTTTGTGGGCGAGATGGGTGTCACCTTCCCGATCCCGCTGGACAGCACATCGGAGGTGGGGCGGCGCTACAATGTATCGGGGCTGCCGACCACCTTTTTTGTGGATGCGGACGGCATCATCCGCCATATCTGGGCGGGCGAGATGAACAGCATCACGCTGGCGGAAGGTATCGGCAAGATTTGGCCGTAACGAAGATCAACACCCAGACCAGCATCAGGTCGGGGGTGGCATAGCTGAGGTCGATCAGCCCGTGGCTGAGGGCGGCTGCGGCTGCGGCGAGCAGCCCTAGCCAGAGCGCGGCATCCGCATCCCGGCCGCGCAGGGCGGCTCGCAGGCGTGTCCAGAGCAGGCCGCAGCCGCCCACAAAAAAAGCCGTACCCAACGCCAGCCCCGGCAGGCCGAGCCGGGTCCACCAGTCCAGCGGCCAGTTGTGCGGGTGGTTGAGGTTGGGTTCCTGCCAGCCGCCGGGCAACAGGTAGCCGCTGCGGAAGACGTAGAGGAAGTTGTCGGGCCCCACGCCCAGCCAGGGATGATCCAGCGCCATCTGCCAGGCGCTGCGCCAGAGCAGCAGACGGATGTGGCCTGTGCCTTGGCTGAGGTCAAACAGCCCGCGGAAGCGGTCGGCATCTAGGAAGGGCAGCAGGATGAGGCCGCCGGCCCCTGCTGCGGCCGCGAGCCACCAGAGCGGCCGGCGCGAGAGGCCGCGCGCCGTTAGCGTCCACCAGCCGCCCAGCCAGAGCGTCAGCAGCCCAACCGGCACACCCACGAATAGGCTCCCCTTGCTGAAGGTGAGCAGCAGCGCCGCCCCTTGCAGCGCGGCCGCGCCCGCGGCCACCCAGCGCAGCCGGCCTGTCCCCAACAGCGCAAAGGCCAGCGTGACCATCAAGGTGCGCTCCAGATAGAGCGCTAGGTTGTTGGGCGAGCCGTAGAAGGCGCGGATGCGCTGCACGCCCTCGGCTTCGACGAGCATGACGCCCGCCGCAGCCTGTCCTAGCCCAATCGTCGCCACCAGGGTCGCGCCTGCCAACCAGGCCGCGACCAGCAGCGCCCTGTCGCTCGGGCTGCCTGCGGCCAGCACCCCATGCAGGAGCAGGGCGAAGAGACCCCCAGCCAAAAAGACGGTGCGCCATTCGCGCAGCGCCGGCGCACGATGGCCGGCGGCGAAGGCCGCTACCAGCGCCCAGGAGACGAGCGCCGCCAGCAGCCATCCAAACCACCCCGCGCTGGGCACGGCGCGATCATTCGACCGGCCAGGCGGCGCGGCCCAGAGCCGGTGCAGCGCCACGATCAGCAGCCCGCCCAGCAGCCCAATCTCGATCAAGTTGGTCGACCAGCCTGGCAGGATCGGCAGCGTCCGGCTGAAATAGAAGGGCAGCGCCAGCAGAAGCGCCGCGGCCCACAGGCTGGGCTGCGCCAGCGCGGCATAGCCCAGGAGCGCCAACCCCAGGATCGCCATCCACCAGAGGCCCAAGCCCACCGCACCGGCCAGCAGTACAACCGCCGGCACGGCCATGGTCCAGCGCAGATGCGTGCGCGCCGGCGGGCGCAGCAGCGTGTCCAGCGTGGCGCGCAGCGGTGGGGGCAGATATGCCTCAGGCCAAACGGGACGCAGCCCCCACCCTGCCGCCAGCGCCGCCCAGCCGCCCAGGATCAGCAGCAGCACTCCAGGCCAGACGGGACGCGCCGCCGGCAGCGCATCCACCGCTGCGGCGCGCAGCGGCGTCTGTCCCCAACTGCGCCAGACTTCGATCGCGACATGGTGGTCGCCTGGCATGGCCGCACGGTGGACGATCACCCACTGCGGCGTGGGGCCGGCTGTGGTCTGCGCGTCGGGCGTGTAGAAGGTACGGTAGCCTGCCGCTTGGCCTTGGCTGTTAAGATTGCCTCGGATCACGGCCATGCGGTTGGCGGGCTGCCCGTCCACGGTGACATAGAGATAGCCCCAATAGTCGCCCATGGCTAGTTGCAGCGCCAGCTCGCGCCCGCGGTAGACAAACCCGACCGTGCCTGCGGGCGTCTGCCACGGGTCGGCGGGTTCGGGAGGGTCCGCTCCGGCTGCACTCACCTGCCAGCCGGGGCTGTAGACGAAGGGAGGGCTGTCGAGCGTGGCCGCTGTTCCCGGCGTCAGCGCGGCGGCTCGTGCGGGCGCAGGCAGCGGCGCGTCCGCCGTGGGCCACAGCAGCCAGCCCAGCCCCGCCAGGCCACACAGCGCCGCCAGGATCGCCCAGCGCCGGCGCGCACCCAGGACAGCGCCGGAAAGCCGGTTGGAGAGTAAGGCGGCAGAGGGTCGGGATGACATGAGGTCATGGTATCACCGGCCCAACCGCGCCGCAATCCGGCCGGTCGATGGCGTTGGCGGGGCCGACCAATTTCCCGGCAGGCGCACAGAAAAATTGACCAGGATGGCGAGAACCGCTATACTACTCGTTGTGCCTTTTTTCGGCGCGACTGGGCTAGACCGACCGGGGGCAATCATGGCAAGCGAACCGCGCAAACAGGATGAAGACCCGCTGGACGAACTGGCGGCGCAGGCCGGTGATCAACTGGGCGGGAGTTCGGTGGCGATGAGCGGCAGCGCCGCCTCCCGAGTGGAGGGGGGCCAGGTGCAGATGTCGGGGTCATCGGCGGGGCGCGTGCGTGCCCATGCCCTGCACATGGAAAGCTCTGCCGCGGCCTGGGTGCAGGCGGGCGCCGTGGAAGCCGAGCAGAGCGGGATCGCCCTGCTGCTGGCGCGTGAGGTGACGCTACATGACTCGGCCACACCCTTTGTGGCAGCAAACCGGCTGCGCGCCGAAAATGTGAAAGGTCTTTTTGTCCTGGCGGGTCAGGTGCAGGGCAATGTCAAGAGTGTTTTCACCTTGTGGACGGCACTAGCCGCCGGGGCCGGGTTGGGTGCGGTCTTATTTGGGCTGCGGACTTGGGCCAACGCGTCGACACGCAGGGCGCGCACCAAGGAAAAATCGTAACAGACGAAAAATGCTTGTTCAGAGGAGTTGGTTCCATGTCTGAGTTGAAGATGAATGCCCAGCCGCGTCAGATCACCGGACGCAAAGTACGGCAGTTGCGGCGGGAAGGGTTGGTTCCGGTCGTGGTCTATGGCAAGGATCAGGAGCCGATCAACCTGCAGGTGAACGCGCGCCAGTTGGAGTTGACCATGCAGCATGGCGGCGTTTCGCAGTTGGTGCAGGTAGTGGTGGACGGCGGCGCAACCCACAATGTGCTGGTGCGTGAGGTGCAGCGCCACCCGGTCAGCCATCGATATCTGCATGCCGACCTCTACGCCGTCAACATGAACGAGAAGCAGGAAGTCAGCGTGCCGGTGGTCTCTGTCGGCGAGCCTGAGGCCCTGGCCACCGGGTTGATGGTGCTGCAGGCGCTCGACGCGGTGCATATCAGCGCGCTGCCCGCCGACATCCCGGCCAGCATCGAGGTGGATATCACCAAGCTGGATGTCGAAACCCCGATCACCACCGCCGATCTGCCTGTGTTGCCCGGTGTGGAATACTTGGGCGACTCGGACGAGCATCTCTTCACCATGATCGCGACGCGCGTTCAGGAGGAAGAGCAAGCGGAGCCGGTCGAGGAGGGGATGGCCGAGCCTGAACTGGTGGCCCGCGGCCGCGAAGAGGAAGAAGGGGAAGAGTAAACGCTGCGCCGGGCTATACCCGGCACAGACGATTGCGCTTGAAACGCGCCGGCTTCATTGCCGGCGCGTTTTTGTTTGGCGCACTTTAG